>NZ_JBIBZU010000017.1:0-194358 GCF_043088245.1 Streptomyces sp. NPDC014623
TACTGCAGGGGGGACCCTGTGGGAGAGTAGGACGCCGCCGAACAATTATTCCGGGAAAGCCCCGTGCCCTTGTGGCACGGGGCTTTTCTGCGTTCAGCGACCCGGGAACCACCCCTGTGCGTCGGCGCTCCGAGGCTGAGGGTAGGGTCAGGGGCATCATTGGCACGTTCTTCACAGGAGGCCCCCGGGTGGAGGTCCAGGAGACTCGAGTTCAGACGGACCGAGTACTCACCATCCCCAACATCCTCAGCATGGCTCGCCTCGTCGGCGTACCGCTCTTCCTGTGGCTGATTCTTCGCCCGGTGTTCGGCGGGCCCAACAGCGATGGCTGGGCCCTGCTGATCCTGATGCTGAGCGGAGTCAGTGACTACCTCGACGGCAAGCTCGCCCGCCGCTGGAATCAGATCAGCAGTCTCGGCCGGCTCCTGGACCCCGCCGCCGACCGCCTCTACATTCTGTCGACTCTCGTCGGACTCACCTGGCGCGAGATTCTGCCGTTGTGGCTGACAGCCGCGCTCCTGGCTCGTGAGCTGATGCTGCTCGTCATGGTGGGAATCCTTCGCAAGCACGGCTACCCGCCGCCGCAGGTGAACTTCCTGGGCAAAGCTGCAACCTTCAACCTGATGTACGCCTTCCCCTTGTTGCTGCTCAGCGACGGAAGTGGTTGGCTGGCTTCGCTGGGCACCATTTTCGGATGGGCGTTCGCTGGATGGGGTACAACCCTCTATTGGTGGGCAGGAATCCTGTACGTGGTCCAGGTCCGCCGTCTGGTCAAGGCGGATCAAGTAGCCGATTAGCTCGTTGACGTGGTGCCGTGCAGAGTGGCCGGCCCGCACCGGACAGTGGTGGTGTAGCCCCGACGGGCGAAGTCGGCCGGACCGTCGTCTCTTCGAGGAGGACATTACCGACATGAAGGCCGTCGTGATGGCAGGCGGTGAAGGCACCCGCCTTCGTCCCATGACCTCAAGCATGCCCAAGCCGCTCCTGCCCGTGGCCAATCGGCCCATCATGGAGCATGTGCTGCGTCTGCTGAAAAAGCATGGGCTCAATGAGACCGTGGTCACCGTCCAGTTCCTCGCCTCCCTCGTCAAGAATTACTTCGGCGACGGCGAAGAACTCGGGATGGAGCTCAGCTATGCCAATGAGGAGAAGCCGCTCGGCACCGCAGGGAGTGTGAAGAACGCCGAAGAGGCTTTGAAGGACGACACCTTCCTGGTCATTTCCGGCGACGCCCTCACGGACTTCGATCTCACGGACCTCATCGCATTCCACAAGGAGAAGGGCGCACTCGTCACGGTGTGTCTGACCCGGGTCCCGAATCCGCTGGAGTTCGGGATCACGATCGTGGACGAAGACGGGAAAGTCGAGCGTTTCCTGGAGAAGCCGACCTGGGGCCAGGTCTTCTCCGACACGGTGAACACGGGCATCTACGTCATGGAGCCCGAGGTCTTCGACTACGTCCAGGCCGACACCTCCGTTGACTGGTCCGGCGACGTGTTCCCGCAGCTGATGAAGGACGGCAAACTGATCTGCGGCTATGTCGCGGAGGGCTACTGGGAGGACGTGGGCACGCACGAGAGCTACGTCAAGGCCCAGGCCGACGTGCTCGAGCGCAAGGTCGACGTGGAGCTCGACGGCTTCGAGATCTCCCCGGGGGTCTGGGTCGCAGAAGGCGCAGAGGTCCACCCCGACGCGGTGTTGCGGGGGCCGCTGTACATCGGTGACTACGCGAAGATCGAGGCAGGCGCCGAGATCCGCGAACATACCGTGGTGGGCTCGAACGTCGTCGTGAAATCAGGTGCGTTCCTGCACCGGGCGGTCGTGCACGACAACGTCTACATCGGACAGCACAGCAATCTGCGCGGCTGTGTGATCGGCAAGAACACCGACATCATGCGGGCTACCCGCATCGAGGACGGTGCCGTCATCGGTGACGAATGCCTGGTCGGCGAAGAATCGATCATTCAGGGCAATGTCCGGGTCTACCCCTTCAAAACCATCGAAGCCGGCGCCTTCGTCAACACCTCGGTGATCTGGGAGTCGCGCGGGCAGGCGCATCTCTTCGGAGCCCGCGGCGTCTCCGGCATCCTGAACGTCGAGATCACTCCGGAACTCGCCGTCCGGCTCGCCGGTGCGTATGCGACCACCCTGAAGAAGGGCGCGTCGGTGACCACCGCCCGGGACCACTCCCGTGGTGCCCGTGCGCTGAAGAGAGCGGTCATCTCGGCGCTCCAGGCCAGCGCCATCGACGTCCGCGACCTGGAGAACGTGCCGCTCCCGGTGGCCCGGCAGCAGACCGCGCGGGGAAGTGCCGGGGGCATCATGATCCGTACGACCCCCGGCGTGCCGGATTCGGTCGACATCATGTTCTTCGACGAACGGGGAGCCGATCTCTCCCAGGCGCGCCAGAGGAAACTGGACCGGGTCTACGCCCGTCAGGAATACCGCAGGGCCTTCCCCGGAGAGATCGGGGACCTGCACTTCCCGTCGAGCGTCTTCGACTCCTACACGGGCTCCCTGCTCCGCAACGTCGACACGGCGGGTATCGCCGATGCAGGCCTCAAGGTGGTCGTGGACGCTTCCAACGGCAGCGCCGGTCTCGTTCTGCCCAGCCTCCTCGGACGCCTCGGTGTGGATGCGCTGACCATCAACCCGGGGCTCGACGAGTCCCGGCCGACCGAGTCCGCCGAGTCCCGGCGTGCGGGACTGGTGCGCCTCGGCGAAATCGTGTCGTCCGCACGGGCCGCCTTCGGCGTGCGGTTCGACCCCGTCGGAGAACGGCTGTCCCTCGTGGACGAGCGGGGCCGGATCATCGAGGACGACCGGGCACTGCTGGTCATGCTCGATCTCGTGGCTGCCGAGCGGAGGAGCGGGCGGGTAGCCCTCCCGGTGACGACCACCCGCGTCGCCGAACAGGTAGCGGCCTACCACGGCACGCAGGTGGAGTGGACGACCACGTCACCTGATGATCTGACCCGAGTGGGCCGTGAGGACACCACGATCTTCGGCGGTGACGGCCGGGGCGGCTTCATCGTGCCCGAGTTCAGCAGCGTCTTCGACGGTGCGGCGGCCTTCGTCAGGCTCATCGGCCTGGTGGCCAGGACGCAGCTCACCCTCAGCCAGATCGATGCCCGTATCCCGCGTGCCCACGTGCTGCGCCGTGACCTCGCCACTCCGTGGGCGGTCAAGGGGCTCGTCATGCGCCGGGTGGTGGAGGCCGCGGGTAACCGGAGTGTGGACACCACCGACGGCGTGCGGGTCGTGGAGACCGACGGGCGTTGGGTGATGGTGCTGCCCGATCCTTCGGAGGCGGTCACCCACCTGTGGGCAGAAGGCCCTGACGACGCCTCGGCGCAGGCACTGCTCGACGAATGGGCGGCGGTCGTGGACAGCGCGGGCGACTGAACCTGCGGCCGTTGGCCCGGTAGCCGATGTGCACGGCATCCGGGCCGACGGTGGGGCCATTCGGCGGCAGCAGGCATGACGTGCGACGATGTGCGTCATGTCGCAGCCGCCCCCCGATCGGAGTAGCGCACCGCCGCGTTCTCGCCCTGACGCGTCCATGTCGCTGCTGACCACCGTGATGGAACACAGCCTCGACGAGGGGTACGCCGAGGCTTCGGCCCGTCGCCGGGCCGACGGCAGCGACGGGACGCCCCGCACGCTGAAGGCGAAACTGGGGCTCGCCGCAGGTCTGGTACTGGCCGCTCTCGTGGTGACGCTCGGTGCCGCCGAGGCCCAGGTCGCGGCGCCTGTCGTGGCCAAGGAGCGTGAGGAACTCATCGACCGGGTGAACGCCGAGACCTCCAAGGCGGACACACTCGAGGCGGACGTCGAGGAACTGCGCAAGGACGTCAGCGAGCGGCAGCGCAAGGCGCTTCAGGAGCACGGTGGGGACCAGGGTGGCCTTGTGGCACTGCTGTCCGGTGCCACCGCTGTCGAAGGCCCCGGGATCAAACTGGTCGTGGACGACGCAGAGGACACCGACCAGGGCGGCGGTGGTCCCCGTGAGTCCGCCGGCTTCGCCGATACCGGGCGCGTACGTGACCGGGACATGCAACGCGTGGTCAACGGCCTGTGGCAGTCCGGCGCCGAGGCGATCGCCATCAACGGGCAGCGGCTGACGGCCCTCTCCGCGATTCGTGCGGCGGGTGACGCCATACTGGTCGACAACAGGCCGCTGGTGCCGCCGTACACGGTTCTGGCGGCGGGGGACGGGAAGAAGCTCGCCACGGCCTTCCAGGACAGCGCGGACGGCCAGTACCTTCAGGCGCTGCACGAGAGCTTCGACATCCGCACCAGCATCTCCGAGCAGGAGAAGGTGCGTCTTCCGGCCGCGCCCAGCCTGATCGTACGTACAGCAGAGCCTCAGGCCGCAGACACGGGCAGTGGTGCGGCAGACACAGGGAAGGGCACATCGTGATCGCCGTACTGGGCCTCGTCGTGGGAGTCGTGGTCGGACTGTTGGTCCGGCCCGAAGTACCGGCGGTGGTCGAGCCCTATCTGCCGATTGCCGTGGTGGCCGCACTCGACGCCGTCTTCGGCGGTCTGCGTGCCATGCTCGACGGGATCTTCGTGGACAAGGTCTTCGTGGTGTCGTTCCTGTCGAACGTCGTGGTGGCCGCTCTGATCGTCTTCCTCGGCGACAAACTGGGCGTCGGGGCCCAGCTCTCCACCGGCGTGGTGGTCGTGCTCGGCATCCGGATCTTCTCCAACGCCGCGGCCATCCGCCGGCACGTCTTCCGGGCCTGAGGCCGATGAGCGACGAACAGAACCGGCACAGCGGCCAGAACCCTGCCGGCAGGCGCCCCGCCGGGGCGCTCCCGGCCGAGGCGCCCGCACCGTCTTCCCCTCCTCCTCCGCCTCCGCAGGCCGGGCCGGAGGAGGTCTCCGGCCGTCAGCGGCTCCGGGCGGGTCTCTGGCCGCCCAGGGTGAGCAGGGCCCAACTGATCGTGGCACTCCTGCTGTTCGTCCTCGGTCTGGGGCTGGCAATCCAGGTCAGGTCGAACAGTGACAACAGCGCTCTGCGCGGTGCCCGCCAGGAGGACCTGGTCCGTATCCTCGACGAGCTCGACAACCGGACCCAGCGCCTCGAGGACGAGAAACAGCGCCTGGACGACCAGCGCACGGAACTGGAGAACAGCTCCGACCAGGCGGAGGAGGCCCGCAAGCAGACGCTCGAAAAGGAGCGGCAGCTCGGTATCCTGGCGGGCACCGTCGCGGCGCACGGCCCCGGCATCACGCTGACCATCAGTGACCCGACCGGCGCGGTGGAGGCCGACATGCTCCTCGACACCATCCAGGAGCTCCGTGCGGCGGGTGCGGAGGCGATGGAGATCAACGGTGTGCGGGTGGTGGCCAATACATACTTCTCCGGTGACGGGGGAGAGTTGAGAGTCGACGGCCGTGAGATCGAGGCTCCCTACGAGTTCGAGGTCATCGGCAAGCCGCAGGATCTGGAGCCGGCTCTGAACATCCCAGGTGGTGTGGTGCAGACGCTCGAGAAGGAGCAGGCAACGGCGGAGGTCGCGCGCGCCGACGACATCGTCGTGGACGCCTTGCGACCCGCGAAGCGGCCTGATCACGCTCGGTCGTCGTCGTAGTGAGGCGGAGGTGCGCGGTACTCACAAGACACGCACACCAGGTTGCGGGGGGTCGGCGCAACGGATTGGTGACGCGTGGTGGAAACTGTCGGGTGACTACGGACGTTGTGAAGATGTCCGGGTCGGCAGGTGTGTTCATTCAGGGTTCGTCCTGCCCCACGGGCGGGTCTATTTCGGTCAAGGGGAAACGCCCGTGAAGTTGTTTGCGAAGTTGTTCGGAAAGAGCGCCCGCGAGGACAGCAGCGCTGCCCGCCACCGCGCTCCGCGTCAGGGTCAGGGCGCCGAGGAGCAGGGCTCGGAGCGCCCGCTCTTCCGCGACGAGGTCCAGGGTGCCGCCGGTGGGTCCGGCGCGGCGTCCGCCGGCCCCGGAGGTTCCGGGCGCATAGGTGTTTGTCCGAGGTGCGGGCATCACAACGCCGAGGCCGGCCGTTTCTGCTCCAACTGCGGCACGCCGCTGAAGGGCGGGGTGCCCGAGCGGGCCTCGGAGACCACCTCGACGATCTCGATCTCGGGTATCGAGGCGTACGAGGCCGAGGCGACAGGGCAGACGGCCCTTCCCTCGCTCTCCCCGGAGGCCCAGGCCGCGGTCGACGCCCTGCCGGCGGGTTCCGCGCTGCTGGTGGTCCGGCGCGGCCCGAACTCAGGCAGCCGCTTCCTGCTGGACGGCGACCTGACGACGGCCGGCCGTCACCCGCAGAGCGACATCTTCCTCGACGACGTGACCGTGTCGCGGCGTCATGTGGAGTTCCACAGGAGCCCGGACGGTAGTTTCACCGTGGGCGACGTCGGAAGCCTCAACGGCACGTACGTCAACCGCGAGCGCATCGATTCCGTCGCGCTGACCAATGGCGACGAAGTCCAGATCGGAAAGTACCGGCTGGTCTTCTACGCGAGCCAGCGGGGCGTGTGACCCTCCCCGGACCCCGTCCGGGGGACTCCCCAGGAAGGTTCATGCTGCGAACACCGACAGGCGGTGCCGGTCACGGCACCGCCGCCGCGGGCGGGCGGGCGATGAGCATCGGCACGGTGCTTCTGCAGCTGCGCGACGAGTTTCCCGAAGTCACCATCTCCAAGATCCGATTCCTGGAGGCGGAAGGGCTCATCGAGCCCCAGCGGACGCCGTCGGGTTACCGGAAATTCAGCCCTGCCGACGTGGAGCGGCTGGCTCAGGTGCTGCGCATGCAGCGGGACCACTACCTGCCGCTCAAGGTCATCCGTGAGCATCTGGAAGCCCTGGCCCGCGGAGAGCAGGCCGCCCTGCCGTCCGGCGGCGGGCAGGGCGAGTCCGTGGACGTCCCGTGGGACCAGGCCCGGGGGCAGACCACCGCCGCCCGTATCGGACGCTCCGAACTTCTCGCCGCGGCCGAGGCCACCGAGGAGCAACTCGACGAGTGGGAGTCGTACGGCCTGATCGTGCCGGCCGTCGGCGGAAGCTACGACGCCGAGGCGGTGACTGTGGCGCGGCTGGTGGCGGACCTGGGCAGATTTGGCCTGGAACCGCGGCACCTGAGGGCCGTCAAGGCGGCCGCGGAGCGTGAGGCGGGGCTGGTCGAGCAAATCGTCGCACCTCTGCGCCGGCATCGGAATCCGCAGACCAGGGCACATGCGGAGGCTACCGCGAAGGAACTGGCGGAGCTCTCCGTGCGCCTCCATGCCGCGCTCGTGCAGACCGCTCTGAAGGTCAGTTTCCACTGAGGGCGGAGGAGCCCGACTATCCAAACACGGCGGGCACGTCCTAGGGTTGCTGTGTGAACGAGCTCGACGTTGTGGGTGTCCGGGTGGAAATGCCCTCCAACCAACCGATCGTGCTCCTGCGTGAAGTGGGAGGCGACCGGTACCTCCCTATTTGGATCGGCCCTGGGGAAGCGACAGCGATCGCTTTCGCCCAGCAGGGCATGGCTCCGGCCAGGCCGCTGACCCATGATCTCTTCAAGGACGTGCTCGAGGCCGTGGGCCAGGAGCTCAGCGAGGTCCGTATCACGGACCTCCGAGAAGGGGTCTTCTACGCGGAGCTGGTCTTTGCCAGTGGGGTCGAGGTGAGCGCGCGGCCGTCCGACGCCATAGCGCTCGCCCTGCGCACCGGCACACCGATCTACGGAAGTGACGGGGTGCTGGATGACGCAGGCATCGCCATTCCCGACGAGCAGGAGGACGAGGTGGAGAAATTCCGCGAGTTCCTCGACCAGATCTCGCCGGAGGACTTCGGCACCAACAGTCAGTGACCGCCCTGTGGGGCAGCGTCAGCGCATCCGGCAAGCCGTTCCCTGAATTCAGTCACGGGAAACCACCCTCAGGGTGGTTATCACTCGGCGTGCCGAGTGTGGCGATCGTTGACGCACCCCTGGTGACTGCCTACCTTCGAGGTGGCAGGTCAAGGACGGAGGTCGGCGTGAGAAGCAGCGGCGACGGTACGGCTGCGGGTGGGCCGTACCGGCAGCACGGCAGTGCGGCCGACCACTCCATCAGACAGCCGGTTCAGCCGGCCGTGGTGGCAGCGGACGGTGCAGCAGTGGCAGGGGACATCGGCTACCGGGGGCCGACGGCATGTGCGGCGGCCGGGATCACCTATCGGCAGCTCGACTACTGGGCGCGTACGGGACTCGTCGAACCGAGCGTAAGGCCGGCGTACGGGTCGGGGACCCAGCGGCTCTACAGCTTCCGGGACGTAGTTCTCCTCAAGATCGTCAAACGGTTCCTCGACACGGGTGTCGCTCTGCAGAACATCCGCACCACCGTTCAGCACCTCAGAGCCCGTGGATTCGCGGATCTCGAGAGGATGACGCTGATGAGTGACGGTGCGACGGTCTACGAGTGCTCGTCCCCCGATGAGGTCGTGAATCTGCTCCAGGGCGGCCAGGGCATCTTCGGGATCGCCGTCGGAGTCGTCTGGAAGGATGTCGACGCGGCGCTGTCCCAGCTCCACGGGGAGCGTGTCGACACCGGGGAGACCCTGATCGGTCACAATCCCGCCGACGAACTGGCGAGACGGCGCAATCGCGCGGGCTGAGTCACCGGCGCCGGCCGGCCCGGCGCGAGGGGCGGGCGGGGCGGTTGTCAGTGGCGTAGGGCAGCATCGGTCCGTGTGAGAGCCGCCCCCACCATCCTGCATCTGGACATGGATGCCTTCTACGCCTCTGCGGAGCAGGCGGCGAAGCCCAGTCTGCGAGGCAAGCCAGTGGTGGTGGGTGGCCTGGGGACGCGCGGCGTGGTCGCCACAGCGTCCTACGAGGCGCGGCGTCTCGGCGTGCACTCGGCGATGCCGATGGCACAGGCGAGACGGCTGGCTCCCCACGCGGCCTATCTGGTCCCGCGTTTCGCGCTGTACCGGACGGTGAGCGACCAGGTGATGGAGTTGCTGGGGAGGCTGTCACCGCTCGTGGAACCGCTCAGTCTGGACGAGGCCTTCGTCGATCTGGAGGCCGGCGGGGTCGCCGAGGACTCGGCGTCCGCGCGGCGGATCGGTGAGCAGCTGCGCGCCGCGATCCGTGCGGTCACCGGACTCAGCGGTTCCGTCGGTCTCGCAGGTTCCAAGATGCTGGCCAAGATCGCCTCGGAGGAGGCGAAACCGGATGGACTGCTGCTGATCGAGCCCGGTACCGAGCGCGAGCTCCTGGCCCCCATGCCCGTGCGCACCCTCCCGGGTGTGGGGCCCGCCACCGGTGATCATCTCCGGCGCGCGGGCATGACCGTCGTCAGCCAACTGGCGGAGGCGGGAGAGGCGGAGCTCGTGCGGCTGCTGGGCAGGGCGCACGGCGTCGCTCTCCACCGCATGGCACAGGGCTACGACGACCGTCCCGTCGTCGCCGAGAGGGATGCCAAGTCCGTGTCCGTCGAGGACACCTTCGACGTGGACCTCCATGACCGTGTGCGTGTCAGGGGGGAGGTCGAGCGGCTCGCGATCCGGTGTGTGCAGCGGCTTCGGGGGGCGGGGCGGTCCGGACGCACCGTCGTCCTCAAGGTGCGCCGCTACGACTTCTCGACGCTCACCAGGTCCGAGACCCTCCGTGGCCCCACCGACGACCCCACAGTGGTCAGGGAGGCCGCAGCGCGACTTCTGGAAGCCGTGGACACGACCGGTGGCGTGCGGCTGCTCGGAGTCGGTGTCACAGGGCTGGCGGACTTCACACAGGAAGACCTCTTCGCGCAGGCCGCCGACGCCGAGCAGGCTGCCGGGGACTCCGCCGCCGTCGACGCGGTCCCGGAGGAGCGGGACGGCACGGCGGAGGAGGCCGGGGGCGCGCGTCTCCGGGAGAGCGAGGAGCAGCCGGCATCGCGGCGCTGGCCGGCCGGACACGACGTACGGCACGACGTCCACGGTCACGGCTGGGTGCAGGGCAGTGGCGTCGGACGTGTCACCGTTCGCTTCGAGGAACCGTGGACGCCTCCGGGACGGGTGCGCACCTTCCGTGTCGACGACCCTGAGCTGCGGCCGGCCGGTCCGCTTCCCCTGGTGCGGGACGCGGTGGACTACTCCTCGTGGCCGGCGAGCCTGCCGAAGTCCCTGTCAGGGACCGGCCCGGTGGAGGGAGCGGCGTCCAGCCCGTAATGGCGGTAGAGCTGCAGTTCCTGCTCGGGAGACAGGTGGCGGCCCACTCCGAAGTCGGGCGCGTCCTTGATCAGGGCCCGGTCGAAGGGGATCACGAGCGAGCCGTCGACGAATTCGCTCGGTTCCAGCGGGACGAATGCGTCCCTGCTGAAGAGACCGGTGCGTACGGCGGCCCACTCGGGTACCCCGGTGGCGTCGTCGAGGTAGACCTCGTCCACCGTCCCGATCTTGGCGCCTCGGCGGTCGAAGGCCTTGCGGCCGATCAGGCTGCGCGGATCGATGTCGGTCTGCACGGTGCCTCCCACTGGTCACGACTGCATCAGGTGGTCGCGGCTGCTCCACAGGCACTACGAAAGGCCAGATCCAGGTGGTCGGCCACTCGAGACGGCTCGTGTCGGCCCCGCTGGTAGGCTGGGACATGGCTGCTGACCCTGTGCGGGAGAGTCCTCCGGAGAGATCCGGAGGCGCCGAAGGAGCAACTCCTCCCCGGAATCTCTCAGGCCCCCGTACCGCACGGACGAGGTCACTCTGGAAAGCAGGGCGAGTCCGTACGGCACGTGCCGCCGCGGGCACCGCCCTCACCGACGGTGAAAACCGGTGTGCCGCAGGGCGTGCCGGTGAAGCTCTCAGGTCGATATGACAGATGGGGAGGCCGTTCGGGCAGCCACGCCGTGGCGCCCCTCGCAGGTCGTGACAGACCAGGAGGCCTCCACCATGACCCCCCGTCGCACTCCGCTCTCCCAGCTGGAGCAGGGCATTCTGTTCGAGCAGCGTCACATCGGGCCCGATGCCGAGGAGCAGGCGAAGATGCTCGCCCATGTCGGGTACGGCTCCCTGGACGAGCTCACCGCCGCCGCGGTGCCCGACGTGATCAGGAGTGCCGAGGCGCTGAACCTCCCCGGCGCCCGTACCGAGGCCGAGGTCCTGGCCGAGCTGCGCAGCCTCGCCGACCGCAACCAGGTGCTCGCACCGATGATCGGGCTCGGCTACTACGGCACGTTCACCCCGCCGGTGATCCTGCGCAACGTCCTGGAGAACCCCGCCTGGTACACGGCCTACACGCCGTACCAGCCGGAGATCTCCCAGGGCCGGCTCGAGGCCCTCCTGAACTTCCAGACGATGGTCGCCGACCTCACCGGGCTGCCGACCTCGGGTGCCTCGCTCCTCGACGAGGGAACGGCTGCGGCCGAAGCCATGGCGCTGGCGCGACGGGTCGGCAAGGTGAAGGACGGTGTCTTCCTGGTCGACGCCGACACGCTGCCGCAGACCATCGCGGTGATCGAGACCCGCGCCGAGCCGACCGGTGTCGAGGTCGTCGTCGCCGATCTCGCCGAGGGCATCCCGGCGGAGGTCGCCGAGCGCGGTGTCTTCGGTGTGCTGCTCCAGTACCCCGGGGCCTCCGGTGCCGTCCGCGACCTCAGGCCCGTCATCGCGCAGGCGCACGATCTGGGCGCGATCGTGTCCGTCGCCGCCGACCTGCTGGCCCTGACGCTGCTCACCTCGCCCGGCGAGCTGGGCGCGGACATCGCCGTGGGCACCACGCAGCGCTTCGGCGTCCCGATGGGTTTCGGCGGGCCGCACGCCGGCTTCATGGCCGTACGCGAGAAGTTCGCCCGCAGCCTGCCCGGCCGCCTCGTCGGTGTCTCCGTCGACGCGGACGGCAACAAGGCCTACCGCCTGGCCCTGCAGACCCGTGAGCAGCACATCCGCCGCGAGAAGGCCACCAGCAACATCTGTACCGCCCAGGTGCTGCTCGCCGTCATGGCCGGCATGTACGCCGTCTACCACGGCCCCGAGGGGCTGCGCACGATCGCCCGGCGCACCCACCGGTACGCCACGATCCTGGCCGAGGGACTGCGGGCGGCGGGCAGCGAGGTCGTGCACGACGCGTACTTCGACACCCTCACGGTCCGCGTGCCGGGTGCGGCGGCCGACGTGGTCGCCGATGCGCGTGAGCGCGGGGTGAACCTGCGTCTCGTCGACGCCGACCACGTCTCCGTCGCGTGTGACGAGACCACGACCCGCGCCCGGATCGCCGCCGTCTGGGCGGCCTTCGGGGCCGGTGGCGACATCGAGGTGCTGGACGCGGAAGCGGCCGACGCGCTGCCTGAGGGGCTGCTGCGCTCCGACGCCGTCCTCACCCATCCGGTCTTCCACCAGCACCGCTCCGAGACGGCGATGCTGCGCTACCTCCGCAAGCTCGCCGACCGCGACTACGCGCTGGACCGCGGCATGATCCCGCTCGGCTCCTGCACCATGAAGCTCAACGCGACCGCCGAGATGGAGTCGATCACCTGGCCCGAATTCGGTGCGCTGCACCCCTTCGCGCCGGCCGAGCAGGCGCAGGGCTTCCTCACCCTCATCCGTGAGCTGGAGGAGCGTCTTGCCGAAGTCACCGGTTACGACGCCGTCTCCATCCAGCCCAACGCCGGCTCGCAGGGTGAGTTCGCCGGGCTGCTGGCCGTGCGCGCGTACCACCGCGCCAACGGCGAGCACGGACGCACCGTCTGCCTGATTCCGTCCTCCGCGCACGGCACCAACGCCGCGAGCGCCGTGATGGCCGGCATGAAGGTCGTCGTGGTGAAGACGGCGGACGACGGCGAGGTCGACATGGAGGACCTCCGGGCCAAGATCGCCAAGCACCGTGACGAGCTCGCCGTCCTCATGATCACCTACCCCTCCACGCACGGTGTCTTCGAGGAGCACGTCGCCGACATCTGCGGCGAGGTGCACGACGCCGGCGGCCAGGTGTACGTGGACGGCGCCAACCTCAACGCACTGGTCGGTCTCGCGAAGCCGGGCCATTTCGGGGGCGACGTCTCCCACTTGAACCTGCACAAGACCTTCTGCATCCCGCACGGCGGCGGTGGCCCGGGTGTCGGACCGGTCGGGGTGCGCGCCCACCTGGCGCCCTACCTCCCCAACCACCCCCTCCAGCCCGCGGCGGGTCCGGAGACCGGTGTCGGCCCCATCTCGGCCGCTCCGTGGGGCTCGGCGGGCATCCTGCCGATCTCCTGGGCGTACGTACGCCTCATGGGGGGCGAGGGGCTGAAGCGTGCGACGCAGGTCGCCGTACTCGCGGCCAACTACATCGCCAAGCGCCTCGAGCCGCACTTCCCGCTTCTGTACAACGGTCCGGCCGGTCTGGTCGCGCACGAGTGCATCGTGGACCTGCGACCGATCTCCAAGGCGACCGGCGTCAGCATCGACGACATCGCCAAGCGGCTGATCGACTACGGCTTCCACTCGCCGACCATGTCGTTCCCGGTGGCCGGGACGCTGATGATCGAGCCGACCGAGAGCGAGAACCTCGCCGAGCTCGACCGGTTCTGCGACACGATGATCGCCATCCGTGGCGAGATCGACAAGGTCGCCTCCGGGGAGTGGGGTGCGGACGACAACCCGCTGTGCAACGCCCCCCACACGGCCGCGGCACTCAAGGGGGAGTGGACCCACGCCTACACCCGTGAAGAGGCGGTCTTCCCGGCCGGTGTCGCGCCTTCGGACAAGTACTGGCCGCCGGTGCGCCGGATCGACGGCGCGTTCGGCGACCGCAACCTGGTCTGTTCCTGCCCGCCGCTGGACGAGTACGACCAGTAAGCACGGGGGCACCGATCGGGGCCGGTGCGGAGACTTCTCCGGCCGGCCCCCGTCTTCTTTCCGCCGCGGTCAGGCGGCCTTCATCACCTGATCGCTCTTCAGCGAGCGGTGCGGAGCGATGATCTGCCCGTCCGGGAGCAGCTCACCGGTGTCCTCGAAGAGCAGGACGCCGTTGCACAGCAGGCTCCAGCCCTGTTCCGGGTGGTGTGCCCTCAGACGTGCGGCTTCCCGGTCGTTGGAGTCGGCGGTCGGGCAAGGTGGCTGGTGCTGGCACATGGCTGGGTTCTTTCGCTGCGTCGAGTCGTGTGTCCTGCGGCTGGATGATGTGTTCACGGCCGCCCCCCGTATCAAGTCGGTCCGGTCCCAGTGTTGCTCTCCGGACGTCTCTCCGCAGGGATTTCGCGACAGCTGCTGTTTTCCTCCCCTGACGCTTCACCCGGCCGGGCGGTTCGGAGCAACTGTGCTGCCCGTTCGGATGGTTCGGGGTGGCCTGACCGGACTAGTCCGGACGGGCGGGGGCGCGCCCCCGCCGATCAGCCCGGCAGGGGCGCGTGAGTGAGGAGGATCAGGCGGGCGACCCGAGGAGACCGGAGGGTTCGGCAAGGTCCGGAAGCGGGACCGGGGCGACACGCAGTGTCATGACCGGGAGCAGGTCCGCGACCCGGTGCGGCCGGTGGGCCGTGATGCCCGGAGGTGCGGGCGCCAGGGGCACCAGTACATCGGTCGGTGCGAGCGCGCCTCCGCCGGCGTCGGCCTCGGTGTCGTGATGCAGCCACAGCGTGAACATGTACAGCTCGGGCACCGAGAGCAGACGCGGCTGGTAGTGCGCGGTCGTCGCCTCCGCCTGGCGTACGGCGAGTTCGGTGGAGACGATGTAGGGCCCTTCGAAGAAGTGCGAGAAGGTCCAGCCGTCGGCGGTGAGCATGGTGTCAGCGGCGGCGACGGAGTGCTCACCGCTGCGGATCAGGAAGCGCCAGCCGGCGAGGCGGGTGCGCGGTGCTGCCTCGTTCGGCACGATGCGGTCCAGTACATGGACGGGAAGCGGGAGTTCGGGGCTCAGCGATCCCTGGACGGACCGGAGGGCGGGCGTATGGGCTTCGCGGACTGTGGTGGGAGAACCGAGTGCCGCGAGAACGCTGCGCAGTGCGGGCGCTGGGGCCGGGGAAACATGCAGCGGCATAGTGGGTCGCCTCTCACTTCGGAGACACGGTGATGCGTGGGCGGGTGCAGACGGCGCTGTCGGCATGCGGGGCCAGAGGAAGGCCGGTGACGGGCGGACGTGCCGATGCGTCAACTCTCTGCCTCGTGCGCAGAGTTTATACGACAAATGTTCACATGGTGTTTCGGCTAGCCGATCCGCGTATTGTCCGCAAGGAGGGTTCGAGCCTTTGAATTGCGTCGTTTCTGTGGGTCCGTACTGCTTCCGGGCCCTTCCGCCAGGTATTTTTACTACGCGGCGGTAGGCTGAAACTCATCGATGTTTCCGCCGTCCGAACGATCGCGCACACTGCATATGCCTCATGCCTTCGGAATGTGCCTCCGGCTTCAGTCACCAGACTACTGGGTGTCCGTGGGCCGTGGGGGCGTTACGGATCATCTCGACGGGGCATTATCGATCGTGATACGAGCGGCCTGTGCCGTGGGCCGCCACGCGAGGAGGGACCCTTCGATGGGTGAGAAGATCGTGGCGGGTGGCTTTGCCCCGTCCGATCGGCAGGCGTACCGCGAGAAGCTCACCCAGTGCCTGACCGTACTGGAGCGGCTCCTGTCGGAGCGGAGGTTCGATCGGCCCAGAAATCTCATGGGGCTGGAGATCGAGCTGAATCTCGCAGGTTCGGACGGCATGCCGAGGATGCGGAATGCGGAGGTCCTCCAGCGCATCGCCAGCCGGGATTTCCAGACGGAACTGGGGATGTTCAACCTGGAAGTGAATATTCTTCCCCATCGGCTGAGCGGGCGGGTATTCGATCAGCTGGCCGAGGAACTGCGTACGGGTCTCGCGTACGCCCACAGGAAGGCCGCGGAGGTCGACGCCGGGATCGTGATGATCGGTATCCTTCCCACGCTCGGACGGGACGACGTGGTTTCGGCGAACCTCTCGGACGTCGACCGTTACACGCTCCTCAACGATCAAATGGCAGCCGCGCGAGGCGAAGAATTCACCCTCGATATCGAGGGTGTCGAACGGCTGGTCTCGACCTCTGCCTCGATCGCCCCCGAATCGGCCTGCACATCGGTCCAGCTGCACCTGCAGGTGACACCGGACCGCTTCGCGGACGTCTGGAACGCGGCTCAGGCCGTCGCGTCCGTGCAGATCGCCCTCGGAGCCAACTCTCCCTTCCTCTTCGGCAAGGAGCTGTGGCGCGAGTCGAGGCCCCCGCTGTTCCAGCAGGCCACGGACGTGCGGCCGCCCGAACTCCGGAATCAGGGCGTGCGGCCCAGGACCTGGTTCGGGGAGCGCTGGATCGACTCGGCGTACGAGCTCTTCGAGGAGAACGTGCGCTACTACCCGCCCCTGCTGCCTATCTGTGACGAGGAGGATCCGCTGCGGGTCCTCGACGAGGGCGGCGTACCGGCGCTGGCCGAACTCGTCCTGCACAACGGCACGGTCTACCGGTGGAACCGGCCGGTGTACGAGGTGGCGGGCGGCGTACCCCATCTGAGGGTGGAGAACCGGGTCCTGCCGGCGGGCCCTTCGGTCGTCGACGTGATCGCCAACGCGGCCTTCTACTACGGGCTGGTGCGCGCCCTCGCCGACGAATCCCGGCCGGTGTGGAGCAAGCTGCCCTTCGAAGCGGCGGCCGAGAACTTCGACACCGCCTGCCGTCATGGGATCGAGGCCGAGCTGCTCTGGCCGCGGCCCGGCCGCTCCGGCGGTGTGGCGAAGGTGTCCGCGGTCAAGCTCGTGAAGGACGAACTGCTGCCCCTCGCGGCCGCCGGGCTGGACGCCTGGAACATCGAGCCCTCGGACCGCGACCACTACCTCGGCATCATCGAGGAGCGCTGCAGGCTCCGTGTGAACGGCGCCTCATGGCAGGTCGACACGTATCACCGCGCGCTGGAGGCGGGCCTGGCGCGGGAGGGTGCGCTGGCAGCCACCACCCGGCGTTACGGCGAACTGATGCAGGCCGGTGAGCCGGTGCACACCTGGCCCGTCGGCTTTCCCGCCCCCTGACGGGGAAGCCGCCCGGTGTCCCGCCGCCGCGGCCCCGTCGGGCAAGCTATGGCGAGGTATGGCTGACGGGAGGCGTACAGGTGGAGGCGGGGCGCGTGGCTGAATCCGTTCCTCACGAGGGGGTGTCACGGCGGGTCCTCCGGTCGGAGACGCTGCTCGTGCTGGCTCTCTCGCTCGGAGCCAGTGGGGTGTCCGCCCTGATCAGCTTCGTCGGGTCGCTGACGAAACCCGGAGGCCTCAAGGACCAGGCGGCGACGCTGAACGGCTCCTACGCGCCCGGACGGCCGTGGCTCGACCTGGCCTGGCAGCTGTTCGGCGTGGCCACCGCTCTGGTGCCGGTCGCGCTGGTGGCTCATCTGCTCCTCCGCGAAAGGGCGGGCCTGCGGACTCTCGGTCTCGACCGCACCAGGCCCTGGCCGGATCTGGGCCGGGGAACCCTGATCGCGGCGGGGATCGGCAGTGCGGGTCTCGCCTTCTACCTGGCGGTGCGGGCCGCGGGTTTCAACCTGACGGTGGTTCCGGAGTCACTGCCGGACGTGTGGTGGAAGTTTCCCGTACTGATCCTCTCCGCGGTGCAGAACTCCCTCGTGGAGGAGGTCATCGTCGTCGGTTATCTGCTGCGAAGGCTGGGGCAGTTGGGATGGACGCCGATGGCCGCTCTGACGGCGAGCTCCGTGCTGCGCGGCTCCTACCACCTGTACCAGGGGATCGGCGGGTTCATCGGGAACCTGGTCATGGGCATCGTCTTCGTCCTGCTGTACAGGCGCTGGGGACGGGTCGGGCCGCTGGTCGTCGCGCACGCCCTGCTCGACATCGGGGCGTTCGTCGGATACGCGCTGCTCGCGGGAAAGGTGGGCTGGCTGCCCACCGCGTGAGCGCGGGCGGCCCGCCCGGCCGTGTTCAGAGTCCGGCGAGCAGTTCCCCGTCGATCACCGTGACGGCGCTGCCGGTCAGCAGCGTGCGTTCGCCGCGCAACGCCGTACGGACCAGGCCCGAGCGGGCGGAGGTCTGGAGGCCGACGAGATCGTCGCGGCCGAACCTGGCCGACCAGAAGGGCGCCAGGGCGGTGTGGGCGCTGCCCGTCACCGGGTCCTCGTCGATACCGACCGCGGGAAAGAAGCCGCGGGAGACGAAGTCGTACCCGCGTGTGGGGTCCTCGGCCGGCGCCGTGGCGATGACACCCCGCCGGGAGCAGACGGCGAGCGCGTGGAAGTCGGGGCGCAGAGCGCGGACGGCCGCTTCGCCGGCCAGCTCCACCAGGAGGTCACCGATGTGCTCCCCCGTGTCGTGGAGCGAGAGGGGCGAAGCTCCGAGCGCGTCCGCCAGGCCGGGTGGGGCGGGAACCGGCGTCAGCGGTGCTGTCGGGAAGTCGAGGGTCAGGGTGCCGTCGTCGTGTGCGGTGGTGCGCAGAATGCCGGAGCGAGTGGCGTAGCGCACCGTGCCGCTCGCCGTTCCGGTGGTGCGGAGGACGTGAGCGGTGGCGAGTGTCGCGTGCCCGCAGAGATCGACCTCGGTGACCGGGGTGAACCAGCGCAGCGCCCAGTCGGCCTCACCGCCCGGCGGCAGCGGGTGGGCGAAGGCGGTCTCCGAGAGGTTGACCTCGGAGGCGACGAGCTGGAGGCGGTCCGCCTCGGGGAAGGCGCCGGAGTCCAGGAGCACGACTCCGGCGGGGTTGCCGGCGAAGGGGCGGTCGGTGAACGCGTCGACGATGCGGATCTTCATGGAACCGACCGTAGGCAGGGCTGTTCCGCATGGTCCAAGGCCAATCGCGGATGTGCGGCCCCGGCATGCCCGCGCGTACACGCGGGATGAGGAGGAAAAGCGTGTGGGTCTTCAGGGCCCTGCGGGTTTGCGGGCCGGAAAGGTGGCGACCGTTCTCTTCGCGTCTTCGGCGGGTTCCTGCAGCAGCCGGGCGGTGACCACGAGTCCGGCCTGCCGCAGAAGGGCGACGATCCGGTCCGGCGGCGGCAGATGGGATGCATAGGACACCGGGTGGCCGTATGCCTGCGCCGGTCACAGGAGTGCGTCGTCTCCCACGTGGCCGGCCACCATCAGGTGGCCGCCGGGTGCGAGGACGCGCCGGAGCTCGGCGTACAGGTCGGGCAACACCTCGGGCGGTGTGTGAGGGGTCGAGTAGCAGGCCAGGACGCCGCCGCCGAGCTCGTCCTCCCGGAGCGGCAGCGCGGTCATCGAGCCCGCGGCGAAGGCCGGGTCCGGATGGGCCTGCCGGGTCGGCGCGATCATCTTCGGGGACAGACCGATGCCGAAAGCGGGGACCTCCAGGCCCGCCAGGCGCGCGGTGACCTTGCCGGACCCGCACCCCAGGTCCGCGACCGGTCCGAGGCCATCCGTCCGTACGAGTCCGGCGAACGTGGCGAGCATGGCGCGTGACAACGGATCCAGCTCCGCCGGGGGTCTGACGAGGTCCGCGTAGGTGGCGGCGACGGTGTCGTACGACTCCCGGACCGCGGCGAGGCAGGAGGGCGCTGTCATGCGGGCGAGCTCAAGGGAGCGGACTCACGGCCCGCCGCGCGTTCGGAGGGGGCCGGCCCCCTGGCCCGGTACGCGTCAGGAGAGCCGGCCGGCGACGGACGCCTTGCCGGACGACAGTTATCGATATATCGTTGAAACATCGCGATACTTCAAGGGAGAGTCGCGAAACGATGATGAAGAGAGGAGTGCGGCCATGCGTCCACATGGGAACGGCCACGGGTGTGACCCCGGGCGCCGAGGCGTGGGCAGGGGAGACTTCGAAGGCGGACGTGCCGCGTTCGGCCCGTTCGGTCCGCCTTTCGGGGGCGGGCCCTTCGGTGGCGGACGAGGACGGGGCGGCGGCCGGGGGAGGGCCAGGCGCGGTGACGTGCGGGCGTCGATCCTCGCGTTGCTCAAGGACCGCCCGATGCACGGTTACGAGATGATCCAGGAGATCGGCGAGCGCAGCGGAGGGGCCTGGAAGCCCAGCCCCGGCTCGGTGTACCCCACGCTTCAGCTGCTGGAGGACGAGGGGTTGATCATCAGTGCCAGCGAGGGCGGGAAGAAGCTGTTCACCCTCACCGACCTGGGCCGCGGTGAGGCCGAGTCCGGGCCCGACGCCCCTTGGGAAGAAGCGGGACGCGGTGTCGACTGGGAGGGCGTCAACGAGATCCGGCAGGCCGGCTTCGGTCTGATGGAGGCGTTCGGCCAGGTGTGGAAGACCGGCTCGGCCGACCAGCGGCAGAAGGCCCTCACCGTCATCAACGACGCTCGTAAGAAGCTGTATCTGATCCTTGCCGACGAGCACTGAGCCGTGCGGTACGCAAAAGCGGAGAAGGGTCCCGGCCGCGGGGCCCTTCTCCTGCCCCTCGTGCGCGCAGTGCCGCCGGGAGCGGTGCGATCTCATCCGCAAGGATGAGGAATCCCCCTCCGGTCCCCGCCTTCCGCGGGATGGCGGATGGGCCGCGCCGGGGATGTTTTCGCTTCCCGGGCCTGATGGGGTGGAGACGTGCAATTCCGGACGTCGGGGATCCCCGAACAAGCGCCACCGAACCACCCGTGGACCGGTGCCGGGCTGAGCGCAGTGATGACCACCGTGGTGAACGGTGCGCGCAGGCGGGCGGTGCGCGACGGCGACCGCCATGTCGACACCGCTCATCTCCTGCATTCTCTCGTCGAATCCGATCCCGAGGTCCGTGAGGCCTTCGACGGCGGACCCCGGCTGGCCAGGGTGCTCGGATATCTCGTGCAGCGCAGCATCGGGTACGGCCTGCGCTGGCAGGGGACCCAGGAGGATTCGGGCGCGTTCCCGGCCGTACGGGAGCGTGCGGGTGAGGGGTGGTCGCCTTCGGCGGCAGCGGCACTGGCTCGTGCCCGCCGGAGCGCGCTCCGGCGCGGAGAACTCCATGCCGACGGGCTCGACCTGCTGGCAGCGCTGGCCGCGGATCCTCGATGTCGTGCGGTCGAGGTGCTGGAGCGGGCGGGAGTGACGATCGAGCGGCTCGGTGCCCGTGCGGCGGGCAGGACGGCAGGGCGAGGCCGGCAGGGGTGATCATGAACACCCGGAGGACAGGTGTGACAGGGGTGACGCTGCTGACGGCTGCTGCCATGATGTGCCGATGTACGCGTCTCAGGGGAGAAGTGCCGGTCTGGGCCTGGCCCTTGCCTCGGCCTTCGCATTCGGTGGTTCAGGGGTCGCGGCCAAGCCGCTGATCGAGGCGGGGCTCGACCCGCTGCACGTGGTGTGGCTGCGGGTGGCCGGCGCCGCCCTCGTCATGCTGCCGGTCGCCTGGCGCCACCGGGGGCTGGTGCGGGAGAGGCCCGTTCTGCTGGCCGGTTTCGGGCTGTTCGCCGTGGCCGGGGTGCAGGCCTTCTACTTCGCCTCGATCTCGCGGATCCCGGTCGGTGTCGCCCTCCTCGTCGAGTACCTGGCGCCCGCCCTCGTCCTCGGCTGGGTGCGATTCGTGCAGCGGCGGCCCGTCACCCGCGCGGCCGCGGCCGGTGTGGTGCTGGCGGTCGGCGGACTCGCCTGTGTCGTCGAGGTGTGGGCCGGTCTGAGCTTCGACGCGGTCGGGCTGCTGCTCGCCCTCGGCGCGGCGTGCTGCCAGGTGGGCTACTTCGTCCTGTCGGACCAGGGCGCCGGCCACGGGGACACGGCAAAAGCCCGTCCTCCGCACCCCGTAGGAGTGATCGCGTACGGACTGCTGGCCGGCGCGGCCGTGCTCACCGTGGTGGCAAGGCCCTGGTCCATGGACTGGACGGTGCTCGGCGGAAGCGCGGACATGGACGGGCGCGATGTTCCCGCGTGGCTGCTGCTCGTCTGGATCGTGCTGCTCGCGACCGTGCTGGCCTACGTGACCGGTGTGGTGTCGGTACGGCTGCTCTCGCCGCAGGTCGCGGGCGTCGTCGCCTGCCTCGAGGCGGTCGTCGCGACCGTGCTCGCCTGGGTGCTGCTGGGTGAGCACCTCTCCGCACCGCAGCTCGTGGGCGGCGGCGTGGTGCTGATCGGCGCCTTCATCGCACAGTCGTCCGCCCCCAAGTCGCCGTCAGGGCCGGTGGCGTCGGGCCCGGGTGCGCCGGCCTCAGGGGCGACAGGAGCAGACGAACCGGCCGCTGCCGGAACGGACGTGTCCCGGCCGCCGGCCTCCTCATAGGGCGTCGGTCATGCCGTGGACCGTACTTCTGTTGCCTGTTGCCTGCCGTTCGGCGCGCGGCACCTCCCCGGACGTAGGCCTGGCTCGGGTGCGGCCCGAGCGGAGCCGAGCGGCCGTCCCCCCTTCTTCCGGGGATCCGCGTGCCCCGTCCTGTTGCCGGCCTGTCCGTGGGGCTGCTGCCGGCCCGGTGACCGGGCCGGGACGGAGCCGACCGCTTCCGCTCTGTTCCGTGGGTGCGGCGGCGGCCCGTCCGGCTGACGGTGCCGGTGGTGATACCGCTCGAGCCGGTGAGCGCCGAGGTCATCGCGGTGGCGGTGCTGCGGGAGCGGTTCACCGCCGCCACACTGCTCCTGCTCACCGCTGTGGTGGAGCCGGGCGGGCTCTCACCGGAAAGCGCAGCGCGGCAGCCGCCCGCCGCCGGGCCGCCGTAACGGCCTGACCCGCCGGATCGCGGGGCGGGCGGCGGACAGCAGCCGAGAGGTCAGAGCGCGGTGAGGTACTCCGGCATCCGGACCGCGGGGTCCAGGTCGCCGGACGGCTCCGGCGTCGCATATCCGTGCGTCACCGGAACGATGCCCGCCCAGTGCGGCAGCGAGAGGTCCTCCGGGTCGTCGTTCGGGCCGCCGGTACGGATCTTGGCGGAGACCTCGTCGAGGTCGAGGCGGATCACCGCGGTCGCGGCGAGCTCCTTCGCGTCCGCCGGGCGCGAGTCCTTCGACCTGCCCGGCACGACCTGGTCGACGATGGCGTCTAGCGCCGAACGCCGCTCCTCCGGGTCCGTCACGGTCCGGGCGATGCCGTGCACCACCACGGAGCGGTAGTTCATCGAGTGGTGGAAGGCGGAACGTGCCAGAACCAGAGCGTCCACATGCGTCACGGTCAGGCAGACGGCGAGGCCTGGATCCGCCGCACCCGTGGCGCGCAGAGGGCGCGATCCGGTCGAGCCGTGCACGTACAGCCGTTCCCCGACCCGGCCGAAGAGGGTCGGCAGGACGACGGGCGCGCCGTCGCGGACGAAGCCCAGATGGCAGAGGTAGGCCGCGTCGAGTATCGAGTGGACCGTTTCGTGGTCGTACGAGGCGCGCTGCCTGGCGCGGCTCGGGACCGTGCGCTCCGTCGGCTCGTAGGCGGAAGCCCCCGGAAGGCCGGTGCTCTCGGGCGTGTCGGTGTCCGGCATTGCGTACTCCATTGCACTAGTGCATAATATTTTTTGTGCTAGGAGAGTATCGGATCAGTGGGCGGCGTGCATCCGACATCGCCGCGAGTGTGGAGAGCGGTGTCGCCTCGGGTGAGCTCGGACCCGGGCATGTACTGCCGCCCTTGCGGGAGTTGGCGTCCCTGCTCGGCGTCAATCCGAACACGGTGGCCGCCGCCTATCGCACCCTTCGTGAGCGCGGGGTGATCGAGACGGCGGGGCGGCGGGGGAGCCGGGTGCGGTCCCGGCCCGCGAGCACGGCGCGTGGTTCGCTCGGGGTGGAGGCGCCTCCCGGTGTGCGTGACCTGGGCGACGGCAATCCCGATCCCGCGCTGCTGCCGGACCTCGGGGAGGCACTGGCGGCGGCCGCGGAGGCGTACGGCCGGGGGCCCGGTCTCTACGGGGACGCGGCGGTGGTCCCTCGGTTCGCGGAGCTCGCGCGGGCAGGTCTGGACGCCGACGGCGTGCCCGTGGGGCCGGTGGTGGCCGCTTCCGGGTCCCTCGACGCCATCGAGCGTGTGCTGACCGCGCACCTCAGACCCGGCGATGGTGTGGCGGTCGAGGATCCGGGGTGGGGCGCCCTGCTCGATCTCGTTCCGGCGCTCGGCATGCGGGTCGTGCCGGTGGGGCTGGACGAGGACGGTCCGCTGCCCGGGGACGTGGGGCGGGCCCTGCGGGCGGGAGTGAGGGCGCTGGTGGTCACAGACCGGGCGCAGAACCCGACCGGCGCGGCCGTGGGAGCCGGGAGGGCCGCTGAACTGCGGTCCGTCCTCGCGGCTCACCCCGACGTGCTCCTGATCGAGGACGACCACGGCCACGCCATCGTCGACCTGCCGGTGCACCCCCTCGCGGGGGTCACGGAGCGCTGGGCCTTCGTGCGGTCGGTCTCCAAGGCGTACGGCCCCGATCTGCGGGTCGCCGTGCTCACCGGGGACGGGCTGACCGTGGACCGGGTGGCCGGCCGGCAGAGGCTGGGGCCCGGATGGGTCAGCGCTCTCCTGCAGCGGGCCGTGGCTCACCTGTGGGCGACCGGGGCCGTCGACACGCCGGCCGTCGCCCGCTCCTACGGGGAGCGCCGGGACGCGCTCGCGCGGGCACTGGGGGAGCGGGGGATCACGGCGGGCGGGCGGACCGGCATGAACGTGTGGGTGCCTGTCAGCGACGAGACCGGAGCGGTGGCGAGGATGCTCCACTCGGGCTGGGCGGTGGCTCCGGGGGCACGGTTCCGGATCGCCTCGCCGCAGGGGATCCGCCTGACCGTCTCGTCGTTGTCCGCTGCCGACATCGCGCCCCTGGCGGATGCGGTGGCCGCGGCGGCGGCGCCCGCCCGCCCGGTCGGTCACGGCTGAGCTGCCGACTGCGGAGGGCGGTCCGGCGCCGGTGAGGCGACGGGGGAACCTGGGGCGCGGCTCCGGGTGCCCGCGAGGGCAGCCGGCGCGGCTCCGGTGCCCTCGCGGGCCCGACCGCACGCCGGACAGGGCCACCCGGGCCGTCGTGGTGATCACCGTGTTGAAGCAGGTGGCCATCTGTGCCCTCGTGGAGGCCACCTCGGTGAGGGGTCCGCAGGAAGAGGGCGAGGAACCGGTCTCGAGTGCTCCCGGGACGGGTCCCGCACGCACCGGTCTACCGAGCCGGCCCGGACAGCTTCCTGAAGTCCCAGGACCTGACGGTTCGTGGCGTGAGCCGGAGCCAGGCGTGGCGTCCGTCGTGCGGCAAGGAGTCCAGGCCGAAGTACTTCGCCGCGAACAGTCTCTCCGGAGCCTCCAGCTCGGCGCACTCCTCGCCCGTGCGTGGTATCCCGCCGACGAAGGAGGCCTCGCCCGACAGTTCCACACCGCGAAGCTCGCCGTACTCCACCCCGTCGTCCACCACCACGGCGACCCTCGGGTCACGCCGGAGCTGTGCCCAGCGCAGACTCCGGGTGAGGGAGTAGAGCCAGAGGGAGGCGCCGTCCCAGACGAACCACAGGGCTCCGACGTGCGGCATGCCCTCGGGGGAAACCGTGGCGACCCGGCAGGTGCGCTGTTGTGCCAGGTAGGTGTCCCGTTCCGCGTCGGTCATCATGAGCCGACGGCCACGACGCTGGGCAACGGTCACAAGCGCCCCTCCTGCGGTTCGGCCGGTCCGGGCATCATGGTGCCTCGTCCGTGATCACGCAACAGCTCCGTCCGTCCCGGCTTCTCGCACGGGAGTGAGGGAGTCGCCCTCCGCCCGGGTCTGCTTCCTCGGCAGTGGCGGGGTGGCGGGGCCGCGGTCGCCGTGTCGAACGTACTGTGGTGCCAGGGGAAGTTGAGACGCCGTCGGCGATCCCCTTCGTCACGCAGCCCCGGGGGTGCACTTCGAGGAGAACGCCTTGAACGTGCCGGCCGTCGGCCGGGTGACGGCCGGCACCCTTGTCGGCGAAGACCGCTCCGCGGCCCTCGGGAATATCGGCCGTCTTCGCGAGGCCTGCTCCGCCTGCCTCCCCGGTCGGCCGGACCGTGTCCGGACCCCGGCGTCCTGCGGGCCCCCGCGCGCGGCGGGTGCGGGGCCACTCCCGCCGCACCGGCCGCCGCGACGACGGAGCGGCGCCCGAAGCGGGCCTGGCTCCCCCCGCGATGTGTTCGTGCCTGTTTCCCTCGACGGAGTGACGGGGCCTCGGAGGCGGATACGTACCGGCGCCCTGCGCGTTCACGGGTGCCTGACACGAATCCGGACAGGTGGTCCGGTCACTCCCAGACGACGACGTTGCGCCGGACCGGCACGGTCGAGGGGTCCGTGGCGAACAGTTCGGGGGAGTGGCTGCGGATGCGTTCGATGTCGTTGAAGACCGCCCGCAGGTGGTCACGCATGTGGGAGCGGGCCAGTGAGGCGTGACCGCCGACGACGGCCTCGAGGATCTCCCGGTGCTGGCTGGTGAAGACGGCCGGGGACGCGTTCTCGTGCAGACCGAGGCGCCGAGCCCTGTCCAGGTGGCCCTTGGCCGCGGCGACGGTGGTCCAGACGTCGCCGTGACCGCTCAGGCGCATCAGGCCGTGGTGAAACGCCTCGTCCAGGGCGAAGAACTCCTCCAGGCCGAGGTCCGCACGCTGCTGGCGTTCGAGATTGTCCCGCAGTTCGCCGACGACGGCCGGGTCGAGCCGCGGAGGAAGGTTGTCCAGAGAGGCGAGCTCCACGGCTTCCCGCAGGAACTGTGCGTCGGCGACCTGGGCGGGGTCCACGCGCGAGACGAACGACCCGACCTTCGGGAAGACCTGCACCAGACCCTCCTGAGCCAGCAGGATCAGGCTCTCGCGCACCGGGGTGCGGCTCACGCCCAGAGCCGCGGCGAGCTCGTTCTCGGACAGGGCGGCGCCGGGGGGGAGTTCCAGGGTCAGCACCATCTGACGCAGCTTCAGGTAGATGCTGTGCCTGCTGGTCCGCCGCCCGTTCGCTTGAGCCATGCGCCCATCCTACGTACCGGCGGGGACGGTCCCGGCCGCCGGCCGAGGTCGTCCGGCGGGTGGAACGGCGGGCGCCGGGCGAGCGGCCGTCAGCGGAAGAGTATTGCCGCACTGTGCGACAAGTGCTTGTATACAAGTACTGCACGACAGCCGTGCCCGACTGGCTGGGACCTCAGGCCGCCATCCGGCCCCCTGCCTCGTCCGCCACCGCAAGGAGACCCCCGTGAGCAAGATCGAACGCGTCGAGGTGCTGGTCGCCTCCCCCGGGCGCACGTTCGTCACACTGCGCATCACCACCACGGACGGGGTGACCGGACTCGGTGACGCCACGCTCAACGGCAGAGAGCTCGCCGTGGCGAGTTATCTGCGCGACCACGTGGCGCCGCTGCTGACCGGCAAGGATCCTGCCCGCATCGAGGACATGTGGCAGTACCTCTACAAGGGCGCGTACTGGCGCCGCGGGCCCGTGACGATGACCGCTGTCTCCGCCGTAGACACCGCACTGTGGGACATCAAGGGCAAGACCGCCGGGCTCCCCGTCTACCAGCTCCTCGGAGGGCGCTCCAGGGACGGCGTGCTGGTCTACTCGCACGCCAGCGGCACGGACGTCCCCTCGCTCCTCGACGACGTCGAGCGCTACCTGGAGCTGGGCTACCGTGCCGTCCGGGCCCAGGCCGCGGTGCCCGACGTGGGCGGTACGTACGGGGTCCGAAAAGGAAAGGTCTACGAGCCGGCCGCGACCGAGCTGCCGGACGAGCAGCCGTGGGACACCGAGGCGTACCTCGGTTTCGCGCCCACCTACCTGGAGGCCGTGCGTGAGCGCTTCGGCTTCGGGTTCCACCTTCTGCACGACGTCCATCACCGGCTGAGCCCGATCGAGGCGGCACGGTTCGGCAAGAGCGTCGAGGCCTGCCGGCTCTTCTGGATGGAGGACCCGACCCCGGCCGAGAACCAGGAGGCGTTCCGGCTCATCCGCGAGCACACGACCACACCGATCGCCGTCGGCGAGGTCATGAACTCCATCTGGGACGTGCAGCACCTCATCACCGGGCAGCTCATCGACTACGTACGCACCACCGTCGCCCACGCGGGCGGCATCACCCACCTGCGACGCATCTTCGACCTCGCCGCGCTCTACCAGGTGCGTACCGGCTCCCACGGCGCGACCGATCTCTCCCCCGTCAGCATGGCCGCCGCCGTACACCTCGACGTGAGCGTGCCGAACTTCGGTATCCAGGAGTACATGGGCCACCCGGAGGAGACGGCTGAGGTGTTCCGCAGCGGTGTGACCTTCGCCGACGGCATGCTGCACCCGTCCGAGGAACCCGGCCTCGGCGTGGAGTACGACGAGAAGGCGGCCGAACGCTTCCCTTACCAGCGGCGCTACCTCCCGGTCGCGCGCCGGCTGGACGGTACGGTGCACGACTGGTGAGCGCCATGAGCCTGCCTGCGCTGAACCGCGCGACGCTGTCCCGGATCGAGCCGGGACAGCGACCCACCGTGGATCCCGCCGAGCTGCGTCCCCGGATCGTGCACTTCGGGCTCGGTGCCTTCCACCGGGCGCACCAGGCGGTGTACACCGAGAACGCCGCCGCCCGCTCCGGCGAACCCTGGGGCATCACCGCGGTCGCGCCCCGCTCGGCGGGGACCGTGCGCGCCCTGCGGGACCAGGACTGTCTCTACTCGCTCACCGAACACCGCCCCGGCGGCAGCGTGTGCCGAGTCGTGGGAGCGGTTGTCGGCGCCCTGACGATGGGGCCCGACGCCGGGGCCGTCGACGCCCTGCTCACCGACCCGGACGTCACCGTGGTGACCCTGACCGTCACGGAGAAGGGCTATCACCGCTCCCCTTCCACCGGCGGACTCGACCTCTCGGCGGCACCCGTGGCCGCAGACCTCGCGGCCGGCCCGGGCGGCCCGCTCAGCACGGTGGTGGGCCGGCTGGCCGCCGGCCTGGCCGCGCGGACGCGAGCCGGAGCTCCGCCCGTGAGCGTCGTGTCCTGCGACAACATGGCGGGCAACGGCGGTGTGCTGGGCCGGGTCGTCCGCGACTTCGTCCGGGCGTCGCCCTGGCCGGACCGCGACGAGGTACTGGACCGGATGGCCGGGACCGTGGCCTTCCCCGCGACCGTCGTGGACCGGATCGTGCCCGCGGCCGGTGCGGCCGGCCTGACGACGGCCTCCGCCGCGCTCGGCGTGCACGACGCCCTGGCCGTGGCCGGCGAGCCCTACCGGCAGTGGGTCCTGGAGGACACCTTCGCCGCACCACGGCCACCCTGGGAACGGGACGGAGCCCTGCTCGTACCGGATGTCACGCCGTACCAGCTCACCAAGCTGCGGCTGCTCAACGGTTCGCACTCGGCGCTCGCACATCTCGGCCTCGCCGCCGGGTGCGTCACGATCGCCGACACGATGGCGACGGAGTGGGGTGAGAGCACCGTCCGGGCCCTGTGCGCGGAGGTCGCCGCCACTCTTCCCGCCGGAGGGCCCGACCCCGGCGCCTACGCCCACGACCTCGTCGTGCGGTTCCGCAATCCCGCGATGCACCACCTCCTGCGGCAGATCGGCTCCGACAGCTCGCTGAAGATCGCGGAACGCTGGCTGCCCGCCCTGCGGGAACTGCGCGGACGAGGCGCGGGCACCCCGGCCTTGGAACTGGCCCTCGCCGCCTGGGCACACGGCACGCGCCCCGACACCGCCACCGCCCTCACCGATCCCGCCGCCGACGCGCTCGCCGCCTGCTGGTCGGCTCCGGCCCGGCCCGCGGAAACGGTGCGTGCGCTGCTGAGTGCCGTCGGGGCGCCGGACCTGGCCGGTGACGACGCCCTCACCACCGCGGTGGCGGGCCGGCTGCCGGCGCTGCGAGCCGGCCGCGTCGAGATCTGAGCCGTCCCGGCTGAGAACGCCTTCAGTCCCGCACACCGCTCGTAATCACCGAACAACGGAGTTCACGATGAAGGACAGTGCTGTCACCGTGGAGCAGACGCGCTCCGCGAAGCGCACCACGGGTGACCTGACCCGGGCCGCCGTCTCGGGCTGGCTGGGCACGGCCATGGAGTTCATGGATTTCCAGCTCTACTCGCTGGCCGCAGCGATCGTGTTCAACAAGATCTTCTTTCCCGACGTCAGTCCCGCCATCGGCCTCATCGCCGCGATGGCCACCTACGGCGTGGGCTACGTGGCCCGGCTCGCCGGTGCCGTCTACTTCGGCCGGATGGGGGACCGGATCGGCCGCAAGAGGGTCCTCTACCTCACCGTCCTGCTGATGGGTGTCTCCACCACCCTGATCGGCGCCCTGCCCACCTACGCCACCATCGGCATCCTCGCACCGATCCTGCTCGTCGTCCTCCGGCTGGTGCAGGGCTTCGGCGCGGGCGCCGAGATCGCCGGGGCGACCGTACTGCTCGTCGAGTACGCCCCCGTCCGCCGACGCGGTCTCATCGCCTCGCTGGTCTCGCTCGGGACCAACTCGGGAACGCTCGCCGCCTCGGGACTGTGGGCGATCCTGCTCGCCGTGCTCACCGAGGAGCAGCTGCTGTCCTGGGGCTGGCGGCTGCCCTTCCTCCTCAGCTTCGGACTGATGTTCTTCGCCTTCTGGCTGCGCCGAGGACTCAAGGAGAGCCCGGTCTTCGAGGAACGCCCCGATGTGGTGGACGGCGTGGCGCTGGCCCGCGACGAGGTGGAGTCCGTCATCGCCGACGCCGACCAGCAGCACGGCGACGTCCTGGCGGCCGGCATCCGGCAGCGCAAGGGCAAGGCCTTCTTCATCGCGCTGGGACTGCGCTTCGGCCAGGCGGGCAACTCAGGACTGATCCAGACCTTCCTGGTCGGCTACATCGCCACCCAGCTCTCCGTCGGCCGGTCCGTCCTGACGGACGCGATCGTGTACGGCTCCCTGCTGGGCTTCGTCACCGTGCCGGTCATCGGTCTGCTCGGGGACCGCTTCGGGCGGCGCGTGATCTACCTGACGCTCACCCTGCTGACCGTCGCCGTCTCCTTCCCGGTGATGTTCCTGATCAGTTCCGGCTCGACACCCGCGGTGATGATCGGCATGGTGCTCGGTCTGAACATCGGAGTCCTCGGGCTGTTCTCGCTGGAGAGCGTGACGATGGCCGAACTCTTCGGTTCGCGCACCCGGTTCACCCAGCTCGCGCTCGCCAAGGAGATCGGCGGCATCCTCGCCACCGCGATCGGCCCCGTACTGGCGGCCACGCTCACGGCTCTGACCGGCAGCTGGTGGCCCATCGCGGCGATGCTCGTCGCCTACTCGCTCATCACATTCGTCAGCGCGTTCCTCGCGCCGGAGACCCGCGGACGCGACCTGGTCCGCCTGGAGGACGCCGTATGACCGCCGTTGCGGGAGAAGACCGTACGGGTGCGGAAGCCCGGACACGCGCTGCGGGCGCGGGTGAGCCGCGCATGCGGGCCGTCGTCGTGCACGGGCCGGGGGACCTGCGGGTCGACGAGCGGACCCGGCCCGTGCCCGGTGCGGGCGAGGTGCTCCTGGCCATGGAGTGGGGCGGGATCTGCGGTTCCGACATCGCCTACTGGAGGAAGGGGGCCTCCGGTACGGCCGAGCTCGTCCATCCACTGGTGCTCGGGCACGAGGTCGCGGGCAGGATCGCCGCGCTCGGTCCCGGCGTCACGGGGCCGGGCGTGGGCAGGCCGGTGACCGTCCACCCGGCCCAGCTTCTCGGTGACGGGGTACTGCCGGAACGGATCGCCGGACGCACCAACCTCTACCCGCGCATCCGCTACTTCGGCTCGGCGGCCTTCACCCCCCACACCGACGGCGGGTTCAGTGAGTACCGTACGGTCCGCGCGGAACAGATCCGGCCACTGCCGCCCGGAGTGGGCACCGAACAGGGCGCCCTGGCCGAGCCGCTGGCGGTCGCCCTGCACGCGGCCGACCGGGTCCCCGACCTGCGCGGCCGGACCGTCCTGGTCAACGGCGCCGGCCCGATCGGCTCCCTCGTCGTGGCCGCCGCCCGGTACCGCGGAGCGGCCACCGTCATCGCCGCGGACCTGACGGCGCCCGCCCTCGCCGTCGCCCGCGCCATGGGCGCCGACGAGACCCGTGACCTGGCACGCGGCGATGTCCTGCCACAGGACGTCGACGTGGTCTTCGAGGCGTCCGGAGCCCCGGCCGCCCTGGGGCCCGTGCTGCGGGCCACCGCACGGGGCGGCACGCTCGTACAGGTCGGCAACCTGCCCGGAGCGGCCGCACCGGCGGTCCTCGGTGACCTGGTGACCCGCGAGATCACGTGGATCGGGTCGTACCGCTTCGTCGAGGAGATGGACGACGCCCTGCTCGCCCTGCAGGAAGGGCTGGACCTGACCCCGCTGATCACCCACCGCTTCCCGCTGGCACGCGCGCAGGAGGCGCTGGCGGTTGCCGCCGACCCGGCCGGCGGCAGCAGCAAGGTCATGCTGCGCCTGTCCGACGGGTGAGGAGCCGCCCGCTCCCGCAGGCCCGGGCTGCCCACCTCGTACGCCATCGTCCGCAGTGCCCGGCACAGTCAGCGGCGCTGCGCCCACGTGCGGGGTGAGCCCTCGGGCGCCGGCCGGGCGAGCAGCATGCCCAGGTCGACGGCGTCGGCCATTACCCGGGTGCCCGCGTCGTCGGGGTGGAGTCCGTCCCCGCCGTCGTAGGCGGGGTCCATGGTCAGCGGGTCATCGTGCGACGGAGTGGCCGACGCGAAGTCGGCCACTCCGTCGAATGCGCCGCCGGGCCGGCTCAGTCACTGCGTTGTCCTCACACCTTCAGTGGTGCGGGGCCGCATTGCCGGACTTCTTCTGCTGCGCCTTCTTCTCGGCCTTTTCCGCCTTCTCCGCTTTTTCTGCCTTCTTGATCCGGCCAGGGGGGAGATGCCGAGTTCTGGCTGTCGTATCCTCCTGCGTCGTGGCGGCGGTTGCGGATGTGGCTGGGTCGCGCGGTGCGGTTCGTGCCGCCTCGGGTGCCGAACTGTGCGCGCCTGCGTCCTCGGGGACTGTGCCGGCGGAGGCGCCGGGTTCGGAGGACGGCGCCTCCGCCGGTGCCGTGGCGGTCTTCCGCCCTGGGCCGGCAGGGCGGTCCGGCTTTACGGCGGGGGCGTCAGTGGCCCTGGTGGCGTTTCGGTCGTTGCCCTGCGGGGCGGAACCGCCGGTCACGGCGAGGCCGGTTGCCGTGACGGCGGCGAGTGCGACGGTCGCACTCGCCATGAGGATGCGACCGCGCGCGGCCGTGGTCCGGGGAGCGGGCCGTTTTTCATCGGGCATCGGATTGGTGTGCGTGTCCTCGGCCGCCGGCGAGGGCTCTTGGCCGGTGATGAGGCTCGTGACAGGCGCCGACGGTCCGGCTTCGGCGCGGGCTGCGCCGGCCACCGCAGCCAGGGTGCGCGCGCAGTCACGGGCCGTTGGGCGGCACTGTTCGTCGAGGGCTGTCATGTCCCGCAGCAGAACGCCCAGTCGGCCCGGCAGCCCGTCAGGCAGGACGGGCTGCCGGTGCAGTCGTGCGATAGCGGCTTCGAGGGGGCCGCCGTCGTACTCGAGCCTGCCCGTGAGGCATTCGAGAAGAACCAGGCCGAGGGCGTATATGTCGGCGGGCCGGCCGACGGGGCGGCCGAGGACCTGCTCGGGAGAGAGATAGGCGGCGGTGCCGACGAGTGTGCCGGTGGCGGTGTGGGTGGTGGCGTCCAGCAGGCGGGAGATGCCGAAGTCGGCCAGATGGGGGCGGTGGGCAGCATCCAGCAGGATGTTCGACGGTTTGACGTCCCGGTGGACGACCCCTGCTTCGTGCGCGTGTGCCAGCGCGTGCGCGAGGCCGGCGCCGAGCGCGGCAGTCGTTTCGGGCGGCAGAGGGCCCTGAGTGATGCGGTTCTTCAGTGTGCTGCCTTCGATCAGTTGCATGACCAGAAAGGCGCGTCCGTTGTGCTGCCCGGCGTCGTAGGCGGTGACGAGTCCGGGATGGTGCAACCGGGCCAAGATCACTGCTTCGCTGTGCAGGCTCTCCTCGAGGCCGATGTCGATGCCGGCCTCGGGCCGGAAAACCTTGACCGCCACCGGTCGTCTCAACCGGAGGTCGAAACCCCGGTGGACATCCGCGGCGCCGCCGCTGCCGAGGAATTCGTCCAGACGGTACCGGCCGCTCAGCACCTCGGCGGAACACCGGGAAGCTGTGGCCTGAGCGAAGTCACGAAGCCGCATTCCCTCTCCCACTGCATCGAAGGGCACGTGCCCCTGGCGAGCCGTGACCGACGCGCCACAGGACGCGAGTACCCACGAGAAGCTGGAGTACCCCCACGTTCTCGCAGGCGACGACGGCATGGGCTGACGTGGACACTCCGAGGAAGTGCGGTCGGCCACCGGACGGCGAGGCGGGGGGTGCGGCCATGTGTTCGGCTCCCGCCCGGGTGGCGGTGCGCATGAGGGGCACAACCGACCGGTGCGTCACCCGGACGCGCGGGTGGCACAGGCGCGCGCAACCGGGCTGGTGCAGGTAAACAGGAATCCTCATCTGCCGGCAGTTCCCGGGCACGTGCGTCGTGCTGGTGCTGCTGTTCCGTTGTCGTGGGGGAGAGCCCTATCATGCCCGTGTCCACCACCGAACCACCCACCTTGGTGCCCGTTGAAGGCAGGGGGCCGGGCAGCGTCGTCATCAGCTGGCTGACCACGACGGATCACAAGAAGATCGGTCACCTGTATCTGGGCGCGTCGTTCTTCTTCTTCATCATCGGCGGTGTGCTGGCACTGCTGGTGCGTGCGGAGCTGGCCCGCCCCGGGCTGCAGATCCTGTCGAGCGAGCAGTACAACCAGAGTTTCACACTGCACGGCACGATCATGCTGTTGCTTTTCGCGACTCCGACGTTCGCCGGGTTCGCGAACGCGATCATGCCGCTGCAGATCGGCGCGCCCGACGTAGCCTTCCCACGGCTGAACATGCTGTCGTTCTGGCTGTTCCTCTTCGGCGGGCTGATCGTCCTCAGCAGCCTGCTGACCACGCAGGGCACAGCCGACTTCGGCTGGACGGCCTACACGCCCCTCAGCGGCGGCGAGCGCACCCCGTACGTCGGCGGTGACATGTGGATCATGGGTTTGGCGCTGGCCGGGTTCGGCACCATTCTCGGCGCGGTCAACTTCATCACCACGATCATCTGCATGCGTGGCCCGGGCATGACCATGTTCCGGATGCCGATCTTCACCTGGAACATCCTTCTGACGTCGGTGCTGGTCCTGCTGGCCTTCCCCGTGCTGGCCGCGGCACTGCTGGTGCTGGAGGCCGACCGGCGTTTCGGCGCCGAAGTGTTCAACCCCGAGAACGGCGGCGCGCTCCTGTGGCAGCACCTCTTCTGGTTCTTCGGACACCCCGAGGTCTACATCATCGCCCTGCCGTTCTTCGGCATCATCACGGAGATCCTGCCGGTCTTCTCCCGTAAACCGGTCTTCGGCTATGTGGGCCTGGTCGGCGCTACGATCGCGATCGCCGGTCTGTCCGTGACCGTGTGGGCGCACCACATGTTCGCCACCGGAGCGGTACTGCTGCCGTTCTTCTCCTTCATGACCTTCCTCATCGCCGTTCCCACCGGAGTGAAGTTCTTCAACTGGATCGGCACCATGTGGAAGGGTTCGATCTCCTTCGAGACACCCATGCTCTGGTCGGTCGGGTTCCTCGTGACATTCCTCTTCGGCGGACTGACCGGCATCATCCTGGCCTCACCGCCCTTGGACTTCCACGTCACCGACAGCTACTTCGTCGTAGCCCACTTCCACTACGTGGTCTTCGGGACGGTCGTCTTCGCCACGTTCGCCGGATTCCACTTCTGGTGGCCGAAGATGACCGGCACGATGCTCGACGAACGCCTCGGCAAGATCCATTTCTGGACCCTGTTCATCGGCTTCCACACCACCTTCCTCGTCATGCACTGGCTCGGTGCCGAAGGAATGCCCCGCCGCTACGCCGACTATCTCGCCGCGGACGGCTTCACCGCCCTGAACACCCTGTCCTCCATCGGTGCCTTCCTCCTGGGGGCGTCCACCCTCCCGTTCCTCTACAACGTGTGGAAGACCGCCAGGACCGGGAAGCGCATCGACGTCGACGACCCCTGGGGGTACGGCCGCTCCCTCGAATGGGCCACCTCCTGCCCACCTCCGCGGCACAACTTCGTCACCCTCCCCAAAGTGCGATCCGAATCGCCTGCTTTCGACCTGCACTACCCGGCTGTCGCAAAGCTGGACGAGGGCAGGCAAGCAGGACGACGCGACGTCTTCGAGCCTGACGAGGGGGTCGCGCGTCCCTTGGGAGGGAACCGCGACGACAGATGAGGTCCGCCACTCCGGCATGAAGTCCCGGCTCCTGGTCCGGGATGTACGAACCGGGAATTCCGGCCGGCGGAACCGGAACCGGAGCGGGACGTGTTCGGGTTCCCGGAGACGGGGCCGCCGGGACGGCACCAGCCGGCCGGAGGAAGTCGGGGCCGCACAGGGGAAGATTCCGCCTGCCACGTCTCCTTTCGGCCGCTGGGGGAACACGTGGGCCATGACCACACGAGATGCTGCACTGCCCGGAATGGCCGAGTCCTACTGGATGGCCACGGCACCGGGCATCCGGTGGCCGGCACTGGACACCGATACGAGGGCGGACGTCGTCGTGATCGGCGCAGGCATGGCCGGCCTGAGTACCGCCTGGGAACTGACCCGCGCCGGACGGAGCGTGGTGGTACTGGAGGCCGACCGTGTCGCCACGGGGGTGACCGGTTACACCACGGCGAAACTCACCGCGGCGCACTCCCTCGTGTACGAGCGACTGCGACGCACGCGTGGGAAGGAAGGCGCACGCCGGTACGCTCACTCCCAGCAAGCGGCGGTGGAGCGGGTCGCGTCGGTGGCGGGAGAACTGGGCATCGACTGCGATTTCGAGGGGTCGTCGGCTCTGACCTTCACCACTGACCCGCAGGAACGCGCCGAGTTCGAAGCGGAAGCGGAGGCAGCCGCGGAGGCAGGGCTGGACGCCGGCTTCGTGACGGAGACGGACCTGCCCTTCCCCGTGGCCGCAGCGGTGCGCGTCGCACACCAGGCCCAGTTCCACCCACGTAAGTACCTTCTGGCCCTGGCTGACGACATCACCGCACAAGGCGGTGTCATCCACGAACGAACCCGGGTCACCGGACTTTCCGAGGGAAGCCCGTGCCGGGTGATGACCGAGCGGGGCGCGACGGTCACAGCGAAAGACGTCGTGGTCGCGACCCACTACCCGGTCTTCGACCGGGCGCTCCACTTCGCCCGCCTGTCACCGCGCCGCGAACTGGTCGTCGCCGCTCCGCTCCTCGCCTCCGAAGCACCGGAGCACATGTACCTGACGAACGACATGGGGAAGCGGTCGGTCCGCACCGCACCGCTCGATGAAGGCCGACGGCTGCTCATCGTCACAGGTGAGAGTTTCACACCTGGCACGGGCGACAGCCGCGAGCGGTTCCTGCGGCTGGACGCGTGGATGCACGAACATTTCCCGGTCGGCGAGACGGCCTACCGGTGGGCCGCCCAGGACAACGACGTGAGTGACGGTGTGCCACTGGTCGGCCCTTTCCACCCGGGCGCACGCCATGTGTATGTGGCGACCGGATTCGGCGGCTGGGGCATGAGCGGAGGTGCCATGGCCGGACAGTTGCTGGCATCGACACTCACCGGCACGGAACCCGAATGGGCGCAACTGTACGACCCGCGTCGGCTGTGGAGCACAGTCCGGGAGGGCGCGACGCTGCTGAAGCAACAGGCGGAGGTCGCCCGGCACTTCGTGGGTGACAGGCTGAAGACCACCCATGCCGACTCCGTGGCCGACATCGCCCCGGGCTCGGGTGCGGTCGTCCGGGTCGAGGGACGGCGTTGTGCCGTCTACCGGGACGAAGGCGGAGCCGCCCACGCCGTGTCGGCGCGCTGCACACATCTGGGTTGTCTGGTCGCCTTCAACGAGGCGGAAACCGTGTGGGAATGTCCCTGCCACGGTTCACGGTTCGGCATCGACGGCGAGGTCCTTCAAGGGCCGGCCCTGCGCCCGCTTCCGCCGCGCGAGGTCTGACCGGCTTCGCTCCGCAGCGAGCTCGGCCCGGCCGCGGGTCCTCCGCGCCCGGGAGTGTGAGCAAGGTGCCGCGAGGCCGGGTTCCGGAGGTCAGTCCTCTGTGCCACGGGTCCAGGGTTCTGTGGGCTGGATGGCGTCGATTACGTGGAAGCCTGCTCCGGCCAAGGCCGAGGTCATTCCGCAGCGACCCGAGGGGCCGAGCCCCGGCAGCGGGCTGCGACGCCGCAGGACGGTTCCCACGTCCTGCGGCACACCTGCGCCTCGATGATGCTGGAGGCAGGCGAGTCTGTCGTCGCCCCGGCCCAGTGGCTGGGGAACTCGCCGACGTCGATCACACTGGGCCACCACGCGCACTTCATGCCGGAAGCCGGAAGCCGAGGCCGGGCTGTGCTCGGCGGTTCCCCGGGGAGGGGCCGCCGGTCGGAACTCCCCGGATCCTGCCCAGGGCTGCTCGGGGTCGGTTCTCCAGCCGCTACGGTCCTCCCCCTGCTCCGTGGATCTCCAGGTAGCGGCGCCGTATAGCCTGAAGAAATGCTGACAGAAGTCACCGCGACCCGCTATGTAACGCCCCTGCGTGAAGGCGGTTCGCTCCCCGGGATCGTCGAGGCCGACGATTTCGGCACGTATGTCATGAAGTTCACCGGAGCGGGGCAGGGCCGTAAGACCCTGGTCGCGGAGGTCGTCTGCGGGGAGCTCGGCCGGAGGCTGGGACTGCGGGTGCCGGAGCTGGTGTCCATCCAGCTCGACCCCGTCATCGGTCTCGCCGAGCCGGACCAGGAGGTGCAGGAGCTCCTCAAGGCCAGCGCCGGGCTGAACCTCGGGATGGACTACCTGCCCGGCTCGCTCGGATTCGACCCGCTCGCCTATGAGGTCGGCGCGGCGGAGGCCGGAAAGGTCGTCTGGTTCGACGCGTTGATCAACAATGTGGACCGGTCGTGGCGGAACCCCAACATGCTCGTCTGGCACGGTGAGCCGTGGCTGATCGACCATGGGGCCACCATGATCTGGCACCACAACTGGCCGGGCGCGCAGGCATCCGCGGCGAAGCCGTACAACGCCTCCGACCACGTCCTCGCGCCGTTCGGACCGGACCTCGCCGCCGCGGCCGCCGAACTCGCCCCGCTCGTCACGGAAGAGCTGCTCACCGAGGTCACGGCGCAGGTGCCGGACGAGTGGCTGGCCGGCGAACCGGGCTTCGAGAGCACCGATCAACTGCGCCGGGCCTATGTGGAGCCGCTGCTGGCCCGCGCCGGGAGCATCCACGAGCGCATCGTCCTGGAGGCGCCCACGCAGACGCGCCCCTCCCAGGCCCCCGGGTGGCTCACCGAGCACCTGGCCTCCTGGCCGCATCCCACCAAGAAGGACCGCGACGCGCAGGCGGGCGCCGGGTCGAACAGCAAGGACGGTGGCCGATGAGCCGGCGCGATGTCTTCGAGTACGCGGTCCTGCGTGTCGTTCCGCGCGTCGAGCGCGGTGAGTGCTTCAACGCGGGTGTGCTGGTCTACTGCCGGGCCAAGTCGTTCGTCGCCGCTCGGACGCACCTGGACGAGCGCAAGCTCGAGGCGCTGGACCCGCAGGCCGACGTACTGGGCGTGCGGGCCGCCCTGCGGGCGGTCGAAGGCGTCTGCGGCGGTGGCGAGGCCGCGGGCCAGGCGGCCGGTGACGACGCGGGGCGGCGCTTCCGCTGGCTGATCGCGCCACGCTCCACGGTCGTCCAGCCCGGCGTCGTGCACAGCGGACTGACCACGGATCCGGCCGCCGAGGTCGAGCGGTTGCTGGACCTGCTGGTGCGCTGATCCGGGCGCCGGCGCCCCGCCCCGGGGACGTACGGGGCGGGGCGCCGTCCGGTGTGACATGCGCCCGCGCCCCCGTGGGCCGTTGACACCGGGTGCCAGGGCTTCTAGCGTCTCGTCTGCTGAAGGTACTAAGCGGTTGCTCAGTCATCGGGAACTTCCTGACGTCCGCTGAGCCGCATCCAAGGGCGAGGAGAACCAAGCATGTCCACCACCGAGCAGCGCGTCGCCATCGTGACGGGAGCGGCACGGGGCATCGGCGCCGCCACCGCCGTACGCCTGGCGGCCGAGGGCCGCGCCGTCGCCGTACTCGACCTCGACGAGGCGGCGTGCAAGGACACGGTCGAGAAGATCACCGCCGCCGGGGGCAAGGCCCTCGCCGTCGGCTGCGATGTGTCGGACAGCGCGCAGGTGGAAGCCGCCGTCGCACGCGTGGCCGCCGAGCTCGGTGCCCCGACGATCCTCGTCAACAACGCGGGTGTGCTCCGCGACAACCTGCTCTTCAAGATGAGCGAGTCCGACTGGGACCTCGTGATGAACGTCCACCTCAAGGGTGCGTTCCTGATGGCCAAGGCCGTCCAGTCGCACATGGTGGAGGCCAAGTTCGGCCGCATCGTCTCGCTCTCGTCCTCCTCGGCGCTGGGCAACCGGGGCCAGGCCAACTACTCCGCGGTCAAGGCCGGCCTCCAGGGCTTCACCAAGACGCTCGCCAAGGAGCTCGGCAAGTTCGGTGTGACCGCCAACGCCGTCGCACCCGGGTTCATCGTCACCGAGATGACCGCCCAGACGGCGGCGCGGGTCGGTATGGGCTTCGAGGAGTTCCAGGCCGCCGCCGCGACGCAGATCCCCGTGCAGCGCGTGGGCCGTCCCGAGGACATCGCCAACGCCATCGCCTTCTTCACCGGTGAGGAAGCGGGCTTCGTGTCCGGGCAGGTCATGTACGTCGCCGGCGGACCGCTCAACTGACCCCGGAAAGGCAACGGACGACATGACTGTGCAGGACAGCGGCAAGGTCGCGCTCATCACGGGCGCGAGCCGGGGCATCGGCTACGGCATCGCCGAGGCGCTCGTCGCCCGTGGCGACCGGGTCGTCATCACGGGCCGGGGTGAGGACGCCCTGGAGGAGGCCGTCGAGAAGCTCGGCGCCGGCCGGGCGGTCGGCATCGCGGGCAAGGCGCACGACGAGGCGCACCAGGCCGCGGCGGTCGAGCGGGCCATGGAGGCGTTCGGCCGGGTCGACTACCTGGTCAACAACGCCGGCACGAACCCCGTCTTCGGGCCGATGGCCGAGCTCGATCTCAACGTCGCCCGGAAGGTCTACGAGACCAACGTGATCTCGGCGCTCGGGTTCGCCCAGCAGACCTGGAAGGCGTGGCAGAGGGAGAACGGCGGGGCGATCGTCAACATCGCCTCCGTCGCGGGCGTGTCCGCGTCACCGTTCATCGGCGCCTACGGCATGAGCAAGGCCGCGATGGTCAACCTGACCCTTCAGCTGGCGCACGAGTTCGCGCCCGTCGTGCGGGTCAACGCGATCGCCCCGGCCGTGGTGAAGACCAAGTTCGCGGAGGCGCTGTACGAGGGGCGTGAAGCCGAGGCGGCGGCCGCCTACCCGCTGGGCCGGCTCGGTGTCCCGCAGGACATCGGCGGTGCGGCGGCGTTCCTCACGTCGGACCAGTCCGACTGGGTCACCGGGCAGACGCTCGTGGTCGACGGCGGGATTTTCCTGAACGCGGGCGTGGCCTGAGGGAGACCTGCGCCAGTTTGGTCCTGATTGACTCAAGTGCCCCGCCGGGCAAGCGGCTTGTTCCGGCGGGGCACTGCGGTATGGTCTGCCGATCCCAAGGCCGATCGAGGAGCGTGCACGTGTTCTACCGGTCCAGTCTGCAGGCTGCGGCATCCCTTGCTTCCCTTTCTCTGCTGGCCGGCTGCGGTCTGCTGTCCGACAGCGGCTCGGAGGAGGAACAGCGGATATCGGTCGGAACGACGAGCTCGCCCTCGACCCTCGATCCGGCGGCGGCGTGGGACGGCTCCTGGGAGCTGATGAGGAACGTCTTCCAGACCTTGGTGAGCTTCCCGACCGGCAGCACGAGCCCCGAGCCCGACGCGGCCGAGGAATGCGGGTTCACCGACGACACGAGCATGACGTACAGGTGCACCCTGCGTCCGGGCCTGAAATTCTCCAACGGCGAGAAGATCGACGCCGAGGCCGTGAAGTACTCCATGGACCGGATCACGGAGATCAGGGTCAAGGGCGGCCCGGCCGGCCTCCTCGGATCTCTCGACCGGGTGGAGACCGAGGGTGACGACACGGTCGTCTTCCACCTGAACAAGGCGGACGCGACCTTCCCGTTCATCCTCGCCACGCCCGCGATGTCGCTCGTCGCCCCCGGTGACTACCCGGCGGACAGCATCCGTGACGACGGCAAGGTCACCGGTTCGGGACCGTACGTCCTGGACTCGTACGAGCGCGGCAAGCAGGCCGAGCTGACCAGGAATCCCGGCTACAAGGGCTTCGCCGACCGGAAGAACGATGCGGTCACGATCCGTTACTTCAAGGGCTCCGCCCCCATGGTGGAGGCGTTGAAGGCCAAGAAGATCGACGCCACCTACCGTGGTCTGACCGCCGAGGAGGTCATCGGCATCGAGGACGACAAGAAGGACGAAGACGGTCTGCAGATCGTCGAGTCGGTCGGTGCCGACATCCGCTTCCTCGTCTTCAACCCCGAGGACCCGGCTGCGGGGAAACTCGCCGTCCGGCGGGCCGTCGCTCAGGTGGTGGACCGCGACGCCCTTGTCGCCAAGGTCTACCGGGGCACCGCCGAACCGCTCTACTCCATGGTTCCCAAGGGCATCGCCGGACACGCCACCAGCTTCTTCGACTCCTTCGGCGACCCGGACGTGGCCAAGGCCCGGAAGACCCTATCCGGGGCGGGAATCACCGAACCGGTCGAGATGACCTTCTGGTACACCACGGACCGCTACGGATCCTCCACCGCTCCCGAGTTCGCCGAGCTGAAGCGCCAGCTGGAGGCGTCAGGCCTGTTCCGGATCACGCTGAAGAGCGCGCCGTGGAAGTCCTTCCAGGAAGGCTTCAACAAGGGCCACTACCCGGTCTTCGGCCGCGGCTGGTTCCCGGACTTCCCCGACCCGGACAACTTCATCGCTCCCTTCGTGGGCAAGGACAGCGTCACCGGCACCCCGTACCTCGCCGACGAGATCACCCAGGAGCTGCTGCCGTCCTCCCGCAAGGAGAGCGACCGAGGTGCCGTCTCCGAGCAGTTCAAGCGGGCTCAGGAGATCCTCGTCGAGGACGTCCGGCTGCTGCCTCTGTGGCAGGGCAAGCTCTATGTCGCGGCGGGTGAGGACATCGGCGGTGGCGAACGGGCGCTCGACCCGCAGACGGTCATGCAGATGTGGGAGCTGTACCGCAAGACCAGCTGGTAGGGGAGCCGCGGAAGCCGCCTGCAGGCAACGGTGTCAGTGGTTCCCGGTAGGTTCTGCGGGCAAGAACCGATTGCTTACCGGAGGTTGTGGACGTGACCGACACCGACCTGCTGCCCGAGTCCTGGCGCGGCGTCCTCGGCGAAGAGCTGGCGAAGCCCTACTTCGAGGAGCTCATGGATTTCGTCGAGGAGGAGCGGGCCAGGGGACCGGTGTATCCGCCGCGGGAGCAGGTGTTCGCCGCTCTGGAGGCAACGCCGTACGACCGGGTGAAGGTGCTCGTCCTGGGCCAGGACCCTTACCACGGTGAGGGCCAGGGGCACGGGCTGTGCTTCTCGGTCAGGCCGGGCGTCAGGACACCCCCTTCGTTGCGCAACATCTACAAGGAGATGAACGACGAGCTCGGCCTGCCGATCCCGGACAACGGGTATCTGACGCCATGGGCCGAGCAGGGCGTCCTGCTGCTGAACGCGGTGCTCACGGTCCGTGGCGGCGAGGCGAATTCGCACAAGGGCAAGGGCTGGGAGAAGTTCACCGACGCGGTGATCCGCGCGGTGGCCGAGCGGCCCGACCCGGCCGTCTTCGTCCTCTGGGGGAACTACGCCCAGAAGAAGCTTCCGCTGATCGACCAGGACCGTCACGCGGTGGTCAAGGGGGCGCACCCCTCGCCGCTCTCCGCCAGGAAGTGGTTCGGGTCCCGCCCCTTCACGCAGATCAACGAGGCCATCGCCGCACAGGGGCACGAGCCGGTCGACTGGCGGATCCCTGACCTGGGTCCTCAGGCGGCCCGGTCGGCGGCCGGGGGACGCGCCTGAGCGGGATTGCTCCTGGCTGCGGCTAGCGTCTGACCGACCGGAACAGGCCGGGCGGTGATCAGGGAGACCTCTGTAGTGGAGCAGCGGGAAGTGCCGGGGGACGTCGTCATGACCAGGATCGGCCAGGCGATCATGCTGCTCCACGCGGGGGACAGGGAAGAGGCCCGCAATCGGTTCGGGATCATCTGGGCGGAGATCGGTGAGCGCGGCGAGGCACTGCACCGCTGCACCCTCGCCCACTACATGGCCGACACGCAGGACGATCCCGGGGACGAACTCGCTTGGGACCTCCGGGCGTTGACGGCAGCGGAAGGTCTGACCGGGGCAGTGGCCACGGACCCGGACGGCGAGTACCAGGACGTGACCGCTGTGCGGGCCCTCGTGCCCTCGCTGCACCTCAGCCTGGCGGCGGACTACCTGAAACTGCAGCGCTTCGAGGCCGCCCGGATCCACCTGGACCGGGCGTGGGACGTCATCGGGGTGCTGGAGGACGACGGATACGGCGGAGGGGTCCGTGCCGCCCTCGGGCGCATGGAGCGGCGCTTGCGGGGGAGTGCGCCCGGGGAGTGACCGGCAGGCTGTGCCGCCGGGCGCCGCCCCGGTCCCTCACGCGCCGGTCGCGCCGTCGATCCGTTCCCGCAGGAGGTCGGCGTGGCCGTTGTGCCGGGCGTACTCCTCGATCATGTGCGTATAGATCCAGCGGAGGCTGAAGGGCTCGCCCCGCTTGCCCACACCGACGGACAGGTCGTCGAGCGCCACCTTCGCGGCGTTGGCCCGGGCGGCTTCGATCTCCGCCAGCCAGGTGGCCCTGGCCTCCTCCCAGGTGTCCGCGTCGGTGAGATGGAACTCCCCGTCCGGGTCCGCGTCCGTCCCGTAGACCGGCGGCACGTCCTCACCGGCCAGCACCTCACGGAACCATCCGCGCTCGTTCTCGGTGAGGTGCCGCACGAGACCGAGCAGGGTGAATTCCGACGGGGGCACGGACGCCTCCCGCAACTGCGCGTCGGTGAGTCCCGCACACTTCATGGCCAGGGTCGCGCGGTGATAGTCGAGCCACCCCTCGAGCATCTTCCGCTCGGGCGCGTCGAGAGGGGGCGTGGAGCGTTCGTCTGCCGTCATGCCGGTCATCCTCGCGCAGTCATGATCAGCCGTGCCATCGTTCAACCGGTTCCGGGCCGAGCATTCCCCGCAGCAACTCGGTGCAGCCCGCGCGCAGTTCTTCCTCGGTCGGCACGGCCCGGTGGTAGGACCCGACCGCGCACGCGAACATCATCCCCTCCGCCCAGGCCACCACCGAGAGGGCGTGACGCTGCGGTTCGGCGGACCCCGCGGCGGCCATCAGGGCCACCAGGGGTTCGCGGAACCGCCCGCCCGCCTCGTCGTAGAACGCCCGGAGGCCGGGACGGCGGGTGGCCTCCAGGGCCAGTTCGTAGCGGCAGACCAGGAGCTCGGTGCTGTCGGTCAGATACCGGTGCAGCGCGTGGGCCAGCCCTGCGGCGGCCCGGGCGGGATCACTGCTCGTGAGCAGGTCCCCGGGCACGAGCACCCGCGCCTCCAGCTCGGCGAGACGGCGCACGGCGGTTTCCAGCAGGGCCTGCCGGGTGCGGGCGAGGTTGGACGTCGAGCCCTGGGGCAACCCGGACCGCTCGTCCACCGCCCGATGGGTGAGGCCCCTCATCCCGCGCTCGGCGAGAAGGGCGAGCGCGGCGTCGGCGATCAGGTCGGCGCGGGGGGACCCGGCCGGCCGGGCGGGCCCGGGAGCGGCCGTGCGGGCGGGTGTGGAGCGTGTGGACATGGAACCAGCCTACCGCTCGCGACTACACCTGTAGTAGCGTGGAGATTGCCCACTACAGGTGTAGTTCAAAGGGGAGATGCATCATGGCGGCGTCCCGAGCGGTGGTCATCGGCAGCGGAATCGGTGGTCTCACCGCCGCGGCAGCGCTGCACCGGAGCGGCTGGCAGGTCACCGTGCTCGAACGTGCCGCTTCGCTGGAGCCCGTCGGCGCGGGCATCAGCCTCGCCCCCAACTCCCAGCGGGCGCTCGACGTCATCGGACTCGGCGACGACATCAGGTCCCTCGCGGCCTGGCAGGGCGACGGAGGCATGCGCACGCCGTCAGGGCGCTGGCTCGCCCGCACGGACAGCGCCGCCGCGGCCGACCGGTTCGGCGGGCCGCTCGTCCTGCTGCGCCGCTCCGCCCTCATCGGCCTTCTCCGCGCACGGCTCCCCGCGGACGCCGTGCGCACCGGCACACCGGCGCGGCTCGTCGATCCGGGCAGCGTGGGCGGGGGCCCGGCCCACGTCAGGACGGCCTCCGGGGACATCGAGGCCGATCTGGTGATCGGCGCCGACGGCATCGGCTCGGCCGTACGCACCAAGCTGTTCCCACACCACCCGGGTCCTTCGTACAGCGGATTCACCACCTGGCGTGTCCTCGCCCCCGGGGTCGGACACGGCTTCGGTTCGCACGAGACATGGGGCAGGGGCGCGCTGTGGGGGAGCCACCCTCTGAAGGACGGCGGGGTCTACGCCTACGCCGCGGCGATCGCCCCGGCCGGCGTCCGGGCCGACGACGAGAAGGCGGAGCTGGTGCGCAGATACGGCGACTGGCACGACCCGATCCCCGCGATCATCGACGCCGTCGAGCCCGACCAGGTCCTGCGCCACGACGTCCACCACCTGGCTGATCCGCTGCCGTCCTTCCACCGCGGGCGCACCGTGCTCCTCGGCGACTCCGCGCACGCGATGGTTCCCTTCCTCGGCCAAGGCGGGAACCAGGCCATCGAGGACGCCGTCGTGCTCGCACACCACGTCACACCGGGAAAAGACCTGGGAGCGGGCCTGGCTGCCTACAGCGCGGCGAGACTCCCCCGGACGACCGCCATGGTCCGCAAGGCGGCGCAGGTCTCCCGGATGACGGGGCTGTCCAGCGCACCGGCCGTCGCCCTGCGGAACGCGCTGATGTCCGCGGTCTCCCGTCTCGGCCCGGGCCTCGTCCTGCGGACGTTCGACGGCATCTGCGACTGGGAGCCGCCACAGCGCACGTATGCTGCCCGGACCAGGGCAGGACGGACGACACGGCCGTGACAAGACCCTGGTCAAGGCGACAGGGAGAGCGACGTGAAGGTCGGCTGCATCGGACTCGGCGACATCGCACAGAAGGCGTACCTGCCGGTGCTGGCGACCCTGCCCGGCGTCGAACTGCATCTGCAGACCCGTACCCCGGCCACGCTGAAGGCCGTCGCCGGGGCCCACCGGATCCCCGTGGCGCAGTGCCATGAGGATCTCGGCTCGCTCCTGGCCCAGGGGCTGGACGCCGCCTTCGTGCACGCGCCGACCTCCGTACACGCCGAGATCGTCGGGCGGCTGCTCGATGCGGGCGTCCCCACCTATGTCGACAAGCCCCTCTCCTACGAACTCGCCGAGTCCGAGCGGCTGGTGTCCCTCGCCGAGGCGCGTGGCGTCACTCTCACGGTCGGCTTCAACCGCCGGCTCGCCCCGTCGTACGCACAATGCGCCGAGCATCCTCGTGAGCTGATCCTCATGCAGAAGAACCGGGTGGGCCTGCCCGAGGACCCACGCACCATGGTGCTGGACGACTTCATCCATGTCGTCGACACCCTGCGTTTCCTGGTCCCCGGCCCCGTGTCGAACGTCGTGGTGCGGGCACGGATCGCCGACCGGCTCATGCACCATGTGGTGCTCCAGCTGTCCGGCGACGGATTCACCGCCATCGGCATGATGAACAGGCTCAACGGATCGACCGAGGAGATCCTCGAGGTCTCGGGTCAGGACGCCAAGCGGCAGGTCCTCAACCTCGCGGACGTCATCGACCACAAAGGCCAGCCGACCCTGCGGCGCCGCGGCGACTGGGTACCCGTCGCCCGCCAGCGCGGCATCGAGCAGAGTGTGCTGGCCTTCCTGGACGCGGTCCGGTCCGGTGAGGTGCTCAGCGCCCGGGACGCCCTGGAGACGCACCGGCTGTGCGAGCGGGTGATCCAGGACGCATCGGAGCAGGCGTGAGCAGGTCTTCCGAAAGGGAGCTCCGGCCGGTCAGGGCTGCTTGACGGGGGCAACCGGAGCCGGGCCGGTCCTGAGGGCGCCGCGACAACCCGCCCTGGCGCGGCACCTGAGTGCTGTCCGCCGTCACCCAGGGGCAGTGGCGGCGACGGGCCTGGCTCCGGACACCGAGGAAGGTGATCCGCCGTGCTCCCGTCGTGGCCGGCTGGTACGGCTGTTCGTCGGCGCCCGGCGAGAACGGCCTGGGAGGGGCTCAGCGTCTTTCCCCCCGGCTTTTTCCTCCGACGCGTCGGAGGCACGTGGAAAACCCCGGGTCCATCCGGGTGCGAGGAGCCGGCACAGCCGTGTGCAGGCGCTTGTGTTTCCGCGCCCGCCCGCGCTGCCGCCCGGGATTTGATTCTCCTCGAATGCCGTGCCTTGCCCCGGGGAGGCCTCATACGGTGAGTACTCGTCAGCACCCGGTGCTACGGCGGGGATGTGTGGAGGCGCCGCCCCGGATCAGCGCAGAACGCCACCCTGACCTGGTGCGGTGCGCCTGCGGAAGCGACGGCACCGGGTACTCGCCTCGCTCGCCGGGCACCGGTCGAAGCCCTCTCGGGGGAGATCCATGCGCATCCGCGTCCACGGGAAGAACGCACGTCCTCTCGCCGGATTCTTCACGGCCGCAGTCCTGGCCGTCGGAGCGGCTCTGGTCACGGCCTCACCCGCAGCAGCAGCGTGCAGCGAGTGTCCCTCCGGGCGCGCCTGCTACTTCGTCGATTCGGACGGCACAGGTGACTTCGACCATCCCACTGCGTGCGGCAATTTCCACCTCCGCTCCTACGCGGGCAGGATCTCCTCGGTCAAGACGCACGGGAACGCCGTGCAGCTCAGGGACGTGAACCAGAACCCGGTCGGATACGTGGGCCCGTGGACCTCCACGAACCTTTCCCGGGCGGAGAACGACAAGGCTCACTGGTTCGCGGTCATCTGCTAAGGGCTCTTTCGCCACCCGTCAGCCGATCCCGGCACTGTCGTCACGCGCCGCCCAAGACGCGCACATCAGAGGAGCTGGAACGATGAACCTGATCACACACGGTTTGCGAACCGCTGCCGCCCTCACGGCGGCGGGAGTCGTGGCACTGGCCGGCACGGCGCCGTCAGCCGCACAGGACCGTGTTTCCCCGCGGGACGAGCCGGTCCCCCGGCGCAGGAGGTGGACACCCGCTGCGGGGTGATCGACGTCGATCTCGAAATCTGTATCAGCACAGGTCCGGGCGTGCCGACGACCGCCTGGCTCACCAACAACAGCGGCCTCACCTACTTCGGGGTCGTGCTGAGGATCTACGCCGCTGACGGTTCCTTCCGTCGTGACGGGGTCCCCTTCACCTCTCACGCCCACAGCGGTTCCATCGGGATGGAGCTGCACGGCCTGGCCGACAACTGCTATTACGGATCCGTCAACCTGGGAGGACCGGGCTGGCACCGCACTCCGGTGCCGGCCTGCGTATGACCTTCGCCGCCGCTGCGAGCGGGGCACACGGTCGCGGGCACAGGCTCGGGACCGCGCACCCCGCCGGCGTCAGGCCGGGCACGCGTGATCGTCAGGTGCGGAGGAACGACGCCGGAGGGACCGCAGCCCCGCCGCACCCATGCAGGCGGCCAGTACCGCCGAGGCGCCGTACACCGGCCAGGCGCCCAGCCGCACGTAGAGAGTGGTGCCCCGGGCGAGCGGAACGTCGTACACGGCAGCCCCGCTCACGTCCGTACCGAGCGGTGTCCCCACCCGTTCGCCCCGGGGGCCGTACACCGTGCTCACGCCCGTGAGCGTGGCGTGCACCATCGGGCGGCCCGTCTCGGCCGCCCGCAGCGCCGCCAGCGAGGCGTGCTGCGCGGGGGCCCAGCTGTGCTGGAACGTCGAGGTGGACGACTGGGCGACCAGCAGCCCGGCTCCGTCACTCGTCAGCTGCCGGCTCATGTCGGGGAAGGCCGACTCGAAACACACCAGAGGACCCACCCGCAGCCCGTCCGGCAGGTTCATCACCACGGGACCGCTGCCGCGCATCCGGTCCTCGCCCGCGGCCTTGCCCACCGAGGTCGCCCAGCCGAGCAACGCGCGGGCCGGGACGTACTCACCGAACGGCACCAGGCGCATCTTGTCGTAACGGTCTCCCGTGAGACCTTCCGGGCCCACCAGCACCGCGGACTTGAAGATCCCGGCGCGGCCAGGGCCGTCCGTGCGCCGGGCGTCCATGTTGACCAGCACATCCGCTTCGACCAGACGCGACAGGGCGGCGATGCGTTCCGCCCTCTCCCGGTCACGGGACAGATCGACACCCACACTGCTCTCGCCCCACACGACCAGCTCCACGTCCTGGCCCGCCAGGCCACGGGTCAGCTCCTCGCTGCGCGCGAACCGGCGCTCGACACTGCCGGGGCCGTCCACCACCCCCGGCTGTACCACGGCGATGCGGACCGAGCCGGCCTCCTGGGGCCGGGGCGCCCACACGGCTGTCGCCCCCACGCCTACGGCCCCTGCGATCAGACACGCGCCCGCCGCCCTGCGGCCCGTCGGTACGGCGAGCAGAAGAGCCACCGCGGTGTTCACGGCGACCACGCCCAGACCGACCAGCCATATGCCACCGACGGAGGCGGTACGCAGCGCGAGCGGGACGTCCCACTGGCTGGCACCCAGCAGCCCCCAGGGACCGCCGAGCCCTTCCCAGGAGCGGACCAGTTCGATCATCAGCCACCCGGAGGGCACCACCGCGACAGCGGCCACGGAGCGCCGGGCGGACGGTGAGCCGCCGAGGAACCGGTCCACGAGCAGACCCCAGGGGGCCCACAGCAGACCGAGCAGGGCGGCCAGGACCACGATGAACACATGGAGGCTCGGCATCAGCCAGTGGTGCACGGCGAGCATGAAGCCCGTACCGCCGAGCCAGCCGTCGAGCGCCGCACGCCGCCCTGTGGGTGCCGAGCGGATCAGCAGCAGCCAGGGCACCAGCGCGACATGAGCGAACCACGAGAGCGAGGGCGCGGGGAACGCCAGGGCGGGCAGAGCGCCTGCGCACAGCGCAGCAGCGCCACGACCGGTACGGGAACCCAGCAGCCGCTCGTACGGCCGTACGCCGCCTTCGTCCGCCCGCCCGGCCGGAAGCCGCCCGCCACGCATCGGCATGCATCTCCCTCTCGCCGGTCCCGCGCTCCATCCCAGTGTGGTGCAGGACATCAACCGCGCACAGGGGGAGTGCCGTGGCCACCGGGGCGCCGCCGAGGGGCACGGGGCCGTCGGACCGAGGAGCCACGCGCCGGGGCATCGCCCGGGTACCGGCCGGCGGGGGCGGCAGGCCAAGGGCTGCGCACGGCCCGTGAGCCGGACGAGGTGACGCCGGATGCGCACCACCTCGCCCACAAGCCTCACGTACGTGATGTGTACTGAGCTCAGCTCCCCGACACGGCCGCGCTGAAAGCCGGGAGGTACGCGGACTCGTGGCCCTCGGCCGTGGGGTGGACGTTCGTGCTGCTGATCCACGCGTCGCCCGTGCAGATCTCGTGCCCGGCGAAGGCCGGCCGGCCGTCGGCGAAGGCGAACCCGGCCGCCTCCGCGCGGCCCGCGATCGTCTCGTTGAGCAGATCCGAACCCTGGTTGACGGCCGTGCGCCTGGCCGAGCCCAGCCCACCCGGGCAGAGGCCGCCCTCCTTGTAGAGGTGCGGGTATCCGATGACGACGACCTCGGCGTGGGGCGCCCGTTCCCGGACGGTCGCGTAGAGGCTGTCCAGCTCGCCCGGCAGCTCGTTCACGACGTATTCCCCGGCCGTGTCCAGGGCCCGCTCGCAGGCCGACTGGGTGGAGTACCGGCAGCTGAGCATGGTGGAGGCGAAGCCGGAGTCGTTGCCCCCGATGCTCAGGCTCACCAGGGTGGTGTCCTCGTCCAGTTCGCCCACCTGGTCACTCAGCACGTCGGGGATCTTCGCACCGCCGCAGGCGGCGAAGGTGAACGAGGCCGGGTCGTTGGCACCGGCCCAGAGAGCGGGGTAGGCGTTGCGGCTCCGTGTACACGCCAGGTCGGAGTAGTTGCCGGCGCCGGTGCCGGAGGCGTACGAGTCACCGAGAGCCACGTAGTTCACCTCGGCCGCCTCCGTCGTGGCTGCCGCCGCGGGCATGGTCACCGAGGCGAGAGCGAGGGCCAGGAGTGCCGCGCCGGCCGTACGGGACAGGGACATGGGGATCCTCCGTGGTGTGGGGAGCGAGGACGGCGGTGCACGGCCGGCGCATGACGCCTGCTGCCGTGGCCACGCCCAACTTCCCGCGCCCGGGCCCCCACGTCATCGGTGAAATGACCGACGGCCGGGGCCCGGAGCCGTCGTGTCCGGCGAGCAGACGGACTCAGACGTGCAGGGTGGGCCGGTAGACGAGCTCCTGGACGTTGCCGTCGAGCGTCCGGTGCCCGATCAGCTCGAGGTCGAAGTCGGCCGCACCCCGGAAGACCGGGTCCAGCCCGGTCCGGCCGGTGATCACAGGGAAGAGCGTCACCTGGACGTGGTCGACCAGACCGGCGGCCATCAGCGCCCGGTTCATCGACAGGCTGCCGTGCGAGCGCAACGGCACCCCGGACTCCTCCTTGAGCCGGGCGACGACGTCGACGGCATCACCGCTCTCGACGTGCGCGTCCGGCCAGTCGAGGGGGCCTTCCAGCGTGGTCGACACGACCGTCGCCGGCAGGTTCCTCATCCGGGTGACCCATGGGTCATGTACCTCGGACTCCTCGGTGCCCGAGGCCACCATCTGCGCGAACGCCCGGTACGTGTGGGCCCCGAAGACCATCCGCTGCTCCTCGGCGTAGAGGGCGAGGCGGTGGTCGAGGAGTTCGGGGCCCTGCTTGCCCCAGTAACCGGTCCAGTCGCCGCCGGCGGCGCCGAAGCCGTCGAGGCTGAAAAGACGTCGAACGTGTAGGTGACGGTCATGGTCTCTCCGTACGTTGTCAGGCGGCCCGGGAGGGCGGGGTGTGGCTGATCCACGTGTGGGCGATGAAGACAGGTGACCACGGCGGGTTTCATCGCTCCGGGCTCCTGGGACCGGACCGCCTGGATACGAGGGGGCTCCACCACGGCCAGGAAGGTGGAAGGTAGCCCAGGTGGTCGGCGAAGGAACGGGAGGCGGGCCCAGGTGCCCCCGAACGAGGGATCCGGTCACCCCGCGAAGTGCCTCGGCGAGCGCCCGCAGGCTACGTCCTGGTGCCGGTCCGCCGGGCCCAGGGCCCGATTCGCCGAGGTCCGACGACGGCCGGCGTCGCACCGTGCGTCCGTGACGTCGAAATCCGGGCACAGCGCCAAGGGCCGCGGCCGGTCGGGTGGCCGAGTGCGACGAGACGGCCGCGCGATGAGTTCGCGGGCCCGGAACGGTCTACACAGGTGAACGGACCGGGATCCACCGCGAAGGCGACAGGTGGTCGCCACCAGGAGGGCGGCACAGTGACCGAACGGCTGGGCAGGGTGACCTGCGACCTCACGATCTCCGTCGACGGTTATTCGGCCGGACTCCACCAGACCGAGGAGCGGCCGTTCGGCGATGACGGCGGTGATGGCTGGGGTGACAGGCTGCACGCCTGGATGTTCGAAACCCCGGAGCGGCGGCAGGCCGAACTCGACCGGCTGACGGCGGCCGGCGCCTTCATCATGGGGCGCAACATGTTCGGCCCCGTACGCGGCGCGTGGGACCGGCGGTGGAAGGGCTGGTGGGGGGACGATCCGCCGTACCACGCGCCGGTCTACGTCCTCACCCACCACCCGCGTGACCCGCAGCCGATGGACGGCGGCACCACGTTCCACTTCGTCACCGACGGCATCGAATCCGCACTGCGGCAGGCTCGCGAGGCGGCCGGAGACCGCAACGTGTCGGTCCACGGAGGTGCGACCACCGTCAACCAGTACCTTGCCGCAGGTCTGATCGAGGAGCTGCGGCTGCACATCGTGCCGTTCACGCTCGGCGCCGGCACACGGCTGTTCGACGGCGTGCCGTCGCTGGATCTCCAGCAGGTGGAGTCGCGAGCGGCGGACTCGGTCACCCACGTGACGTATCGCGTGCTGTCCTGAGTGAGGGGACGGTGCCGGTACGAGTGCCGCTCGGAGCCCGCCCGCACAGGACACCCCGCGGGGGCGGCACCGGTCTCCGCGACGGCAGGCCCGGCTCCGGCGGGGCGGATCCCGGAAGTTCCCGGCCGCCGGCCCGCAGGACGCCGGGAAGCACCCGGGCGGGGAGAACACGAAGGGCCGCCCCCGCCGGCCGCGGTTCCGGCGCCCACAGCTGTCCGCGGGGCCCGGACGGGTGGTCCTTCAACGCCCTGCTCAGCCGGCGGACTCGCCCGCGTGCGGGCTCAGCACGCCGGCTGAGATCAGGACGAACAGCACGATGCCCAGAATGATGCGGTAGATGACGAACGGCATGAAGCTCTTCGTGGTAATGAATTTCATGAACCATGCGATGACCGCGTAGCCGACCACGAACGCGATGACCGTCGCGAAGATCGTCGGTCCCCAGGAGACGTGTCCCTCGCCCGCGTCCTTCAGCTCGTAAGCCCCGGAGGCCAGCACTGCCGGAATCGCCAGCAGGAAGGAGTAGCGGGCCGCCGCCTCACGGGTGTAGCCCATGAGCAGACCGCCGCTGATCGTCGCACCCGAACGGGAGACACCCGGGATCAGGGCCATCGCCTGGCAGAAGCCGAAGATCAGACCGTCCCTGACGCCCAGTTCCTTCAACGACTTGCGTTCCTTGATCGCCCGGTGCTTGCCGCCGGTCTCGTCGCGGGCCGCGAGCCGGTCCGCGATGCCGAGGACGATGCCCAGCACGATCAGGGTCGTCGCGATCAGGCGCAGGTCACGGAACGGGCCCTCGATCTGGTCCTTGAGCGTGATGCCGAGTACGCCGATGGGAATCGAGCCGATGATGACCAGCCAGCCCATCTGGGCGTCGTGATCGCTGCGCATCGAGGAATTGGTCAGCGACCGGGACCAGGCCGAGATGATCCGCGCGATGTCCTTGCGGAAGTAGATGAGGACCGCGGTCTCCGTGCCGATCTGTGTGATCGCGGTGAACGCCGCTCCCGGGTCGTGCCAGCCCGCGAACGCCGCGGTCAGCCGCAGATGCGCGCTGGAGGAGATCGGCAGGAACTCGGTCAGTCCCTGAACGAGGCCCAGGACGAATGATTCGAACCAGCTCATGGGGCTTAGGCCATCCCGGAGGTACTCATGCAACGGCCGACGGACGCGAAGGCCGTCGGCGGCGTGCGGATGCGGTCAGAAAAGGGGACGGGACGCCACGGCCCCGGACATCCTCTGTCGGTTGCGCGCAGCGTATCGCCTGCAGGTGAACAGTCTTCCGCCTGCCCCTGGCTACGCCGCGCCGTCCGCCCTCAGGCAGCGCCGCCCGCCTCCTGGGACGCCGTGCCGGCCGCCCCGCCCAGCCGGTGCCGCCGGCGCCAGGCCACCAGGGCCGCCCCCGTGCCGGAGAGCACGATGAAGCCCATCGCCGCCAGGAACACCGGCGACGTCGGCGAGGAGGCCGTACTGCCCGCGATGACGTACGCGGCCGTGTTCGGGATCGAACCGAGCCCCGTGGCCAGCAGGAACGGGGGGTAGCTCATGCGGGAGGTCGCCGCACAGTAGTTGGCCGCGGCGAACGGCACCCCGGGGAAGAGCCGCAGCGCCAGCATGGACCTGAAACCGTGCCGGCTCAGCAGCCCGTCCGCGGCCTTCAGGTACTTGCCGCGCAACAGCGTCCGGAGCGCGTCCTGACCGAGCACCCTGCCCAGCAGGAAGGAGACCCCCGCACCGAGGACGGTGCCGGCCAGCGCCGCCGCGAGACCGGCCTGGGCACCGAACAGCGCACCGGCGGCCAGATTGAGCAGCGGGCGCGGCACGAAGGCCACGGTGCACACGCCGTACGCGAGCCCGAACAGCATCGCTGCCGCCCCACCCGTGAGTTGAGGTGGCCATCCGGAGGCCAGCAGCCGCTGTGGTTCGAACAGCAGCATGGTCACGCCGGCGGCCAGCAGGACCGCTACGAGCAGGGAGAACCGGGACCAGGGGGACAGCAACGCCCTCGTGCAGCGCACTGCGAGGCCGCCGGAGGGCCGTGTTGCGGGGACGGGGTCGAACATCTGGGGAGCGTAACCGAAACAGGTGTGTGATCGCCGTAATGTGCGGGGGAGGGGTGACGAGTCCCTCACCATGTTCCTGGCCTTCTCCCTCCGGGCGTCACAGGCCAGTTGGCCGGGCAGCGGCTGATCGGAGGCTTGCCGGCCGCCCCGCTCGAGGGCCTGCCCGACCGTGCGGCCACGTTCCGCAAGGTGCTCCAGCAGCTCTCCGGCGGGACCCGGAAGACGTCGAGTCCGTCGAGGGCGACCGCGACATCGGCGTCCTCGCCTCGGAAGCGGTCTGCACGAATGCGGGTCAGCGCGCCTCCGGTATCGATAGTTCACCGGTTCTCCTCGTCGCTGCGTGAGACGTCTCCACGGGAGCCCTCGCGGCCAGGGCCGGCGGTGTCACTCCGCAGGTCGAACCACTGGCCGGGTCCTGGACGCAGGTGGAACTGCCACCCCGCATGTCGGATTCCTGGGCGAAGCCCACCGTGTGCGGAAGCCCGCGCATCCGCCGGCAGCCGGAGCCTGGCCACGGTTCGCGGTGGGGTGACTGACGTGTGATCGTCGCGCACGGGGCGCTCGGGCCGCGGGGACCCGTGAGCAGCCGGTCTGTTGTCGGACTCCGCCAGGGGGGCGGAGCCGGTCATCGGCCGGCTACGGCAGTGGTCGCGTAGCGGTGTCGGCCGCACCCCCGGGCGGCGGGCCGGCCCGGCCCGCGCGAAAACCATTCGACGCCGCCTTCCCGCTCCGCCATGATCAGGGCATGTTCCGGTACGCCTTCCTCGCAGCGCAGTCCGCAGTCGCGGACGCGCCGAAGGCTGCCGTGAGCCCTGCGACCGCATGCACGGCAGCAGTCGCAGCAGCAGTCGACGCAGCGTTCGCCGCTGCCGCAGCGCCCTTCGGCGGCGCCCGAAGCTGACCCTCCCCCGACAGTCCGGCGGACCCCGTGAGGGGAGGGTCGGCGGGGCCCTGGGGTCTTCTCTCTTCAGCTTCGGAAACCAAGGAACGAGCCATGCCCAAGACGGCATACGTGCGCACCAAGCCGCACCTGAACATCGGCACCATGGGCCACGTCGACCACGGCAAGACCACCCTGACCGCCGCCATCACCAAGGTGCTCAGCGACCGCGGCACCGGCACCTTCGTGCCGTTCGACCGGATCGACCGGGCCCCCGAGGAGGCGCAGCGCGGCATCACCATCAACATCGCGCACGTCGAGTACGAGACCGACACCCGGCACTACGCGCACGTCGACATGCCCGGCCACGCCGACTACATCAAGAACATGGTCACCGGAGCGGCGCAGCTCGACGGAGCGATCCTCGTCGTGTCCGCGCTCGACGGCATCATGCCGCAGACCGCGGAGCACGTCCTGCTGGCCCGTCAGGTCGGCGTCGACCACATCGTCGTCGCCCTCAACAAGGCCGATGCCGGTGATCCCGAGCTCACCGACCTGGTCGAGCTGGAGGTCCGCGAGCTGCTCTCCGCGCACGGTTACGGCGGGGACACCGTGCCCGTCGTACGGGTGTCGGGGCTCGGCGCGCTGCAGGGCGACCCACGCTGGACCGCGGCCGTCGAGGGGCTGCTGGACGCCGTCGACACGTACGTACCGATGCCGGTGCGCTACACCGACGCGCCGTTCCTCCTGTCCGTGGAGAACGTGCTCACCATCACGGGCCGCGGCACCGTCGTCACCGGCGCCGTGGAGCGCGGCACGGTGCGCGTCGGGGACCGGGTGTCGGTGCTCGGCGCGGACGTCGAGACCGTCGTCACCGGCCTGGAGACATTCGGGAAGCCGATGGAGTCCGCGGAGGCCGGCGACAACGTCGCGCTGCTGCTGCGCGGGGTCGAGCGTGACCGGGTCCGCCGCGGCCATGTCGTGGCGGCGCCCGGGAGCGTCACTCCGAGCCGGCGTTTCACCGCGCAGGTGTACGTCCTGTCGGCTCGGGAAGGAGGCCGGACCACACCGGTCACCACGGGGTACCGGCCGCAGTTCTACATCCGTACGGCGGACGTCGTCGGCGACGTCGACCTCGGCGACGCGGCGGTCGCGCGGCCCGGCGATACGGTCACCATGACCGTGGAGCTCGGACGTGACGTCCCGCTGGAGTCCGGCCTCGGCTTCGCGATCCGAGAGGGCGGCCGCACGGTCGGCGCCGGCACGGTCACCGGTCTGCTCTGACGGCACGTGCGCGGTCCGCCTCCCCGGCCCCGGGGAGGGGGACCGCGCCTCCTGGGGCAGACTGGGCCCATGGCAGACACAGCTCTCGTACTGGGTGCCGGAGGCGTCACCGGCACCGCCTGGGAAACCGGCATCCTGCACGGACTCGCCAAGGCGGGCATCGACTTCTCCACCGCCGATCTGATCGTCGGGAGCTCGGCGGGCGCCATCGTCGGGGCGCAGCTCGCATTCGGACCTGCCGGCGTCGACGACCTCTACGAGCGGCAGCTGGCCGCGCCGGAGGACGAGAAGGAGCCGGCCGGCCGGCTCGGCCCCGTCACCGTCCTGCGTTACGCGCGAGCGGTGCTTTCCTCCCGTACGCCCGACGAGTACGGGAGGAAACTGGGCGCCCTGGCCCGGGGCAGCAGGCCCGCGGCGACGGCGGACGAGCGGCGGGAGAGGATCGCGGGTCTGCTTCCGTCGCCCGAATGGCCCGCGCGGCACCTGATGGTCACCGCCGTGGACGCGTCCACGGGAGCCCTGCACACCTTCGACAGGACGGGCACGGTCACGCTCGCCGACGCCGTCACCGCCAGCTGCGCGGTCCCCGCGGTCTGGCCCGTGGTCAGCGCCGGGGGCGGGAACTGGATCGACGGGGGTGTGCACTCCCCGGCCAACGCCCACCTCGCTTCCGGGTACGAGCGGGTCGTCGTGATCGCACCCACCGCCAGCGGCAACAAGGTGATCGCCTCGCCCCGCGCGCAGGCCGCCGAGCTGGAGGCAACGGGTGCCCGTGTCGAGGTCATCACCCCGGACGCCGGCACCCGGAAGGCCATCGGGCGCAACAGCCTGGATCCCGCACGCCGGGCCGCGGCCGCCAGGGCTGGTCTCGCCCAGTCCGCCGCCCACACCGAAGCGGTCGCCGCGGTGTGGAACGGCTGAAGCGGCGGGGGGAGCGCCCGGCACCCGCCACAATGGGGGAGTGAACGAGCCGATACCCGTGATCCGCGGCACCGACTGCGGCACCGCCAGGCTGCTGCCCGACGTGGACCGCGACCGCGCCTGGCTGCTCACGGTCGACGGTGCCCCGCAGTCGTACGTCGATCTCGACGATCCCGAGCACCTCGAATTCGAGTACGTACGACGGCTCGGCCACGTCGTGGACCTGGCAGGTGCCCCGGGGAAGCCGCTCGACGCGGTGCATCTCGGCGGCGGTGCGCTCACTCTGCCGCGTTACGTCGCGGCGACCCGCGCCGGCTCCCGGCAGGACGTGGCCGAGGCGGACCGGGGCCTCGTGGAACTGGTCGGCGAGCACCTGCCGCTGCCCGAGGGAGCCGGCATCACCGTGCACGGCGCCGACGCCCGGTGCTGGCTCGAAGAGGCACCCGGGAATTCCGCCGATCTTCTGATCGCCGACGTCTTCGGCGGCGCGCGGGTGCCGGCGCACCTCACTTCCGTCGAGTACGCGCGGGCCGCCGGACACGTCCTGCGGAGGGAGGGCGTCTACGCGGCCAACCTGGCCGACAGCGCGCCCTTCACCTTCCTGCGGTCGCAACTGGCCAACTTCGCCGAGGTGTTCGACGAACTCGCCCTCGTCGCCGAACCGGCCGTCCTGCGCGGCCGGCGCTTCGGCAACGCCGTGCTGCTCGCCTCGCGCGCGCCCCTCGACATCGCGCCCCTCACCAGGCTCTGCGCCGCCGACGCGTTCCCCGCACGGGTCGAACACGGAGCGGCGCTCGCCCGGCTCATCGGCGACGCGAAGCCGGTGAGGGACAGCGAGGCCGTGGCCTCACCCGAGCCCCCCGACGGAGCCTTCGGCATCGGCTGACTCCCTGGAAGGCTGCTCCGGAACGCTGACCTTCTTCACCGGGCTGCGACGCGTCAGGTTCCGTACATCCGGGACGAGCAGCACACCCGCCGTCACCAGCACGATCAGAGCGGCGCAGCCCCACAGGGCCTCGCTGCGGCCGACGAGCGTCTCCACCGGACCGGCCGCCGCAGTGGCCAGCGGCACCATCGCGACCGAGCCGAACCAGTCGTACGCCGCGACCCGGGACAGCTTCTCCTCCGGGATCTCCTGGTGCAGGGCCGTCATCCAGGAGACCCCGAACACCTCGATGGCGACCCCGGTCACGAACATCACCCCGCAGAGGGCGGCCACCGGCAGCGGGATCGCGAGCGCCGCGGACGGCAGGGCCAGCGGAAACACGCAGAGTGTCCCGGCCAGCAGCAGCCGCCGTGGTTTCCACCGCATCATCAGCAACGCCCCGCCCAGTGTGCCGACGCCGAACGCCGCGAGCGCGAAGCCCCAGGGGCGGGCGCCGCCGAGCTCGTCCTGCGCCACCAGCGGTCCGTACACCGCCTCGGCGGCTCCGACGACGGCCACGACCACGGAGAACTGCAGCACGACGGCCCAGAGCCAAGGGCGCCCGGCGACCTCCTGCCAGCCCTCCCGGAGATCGGCGAGCAGCCCGCCGCCGGGAGCGCGCGCGGGGATGTGGCTCACGTTCAGGAAGGCCCGCAGCGCACCGGCCACGGCGAACGCCACCGCGTCGACCGCCAGTACCCAGCCGGGGTCCATGGCCGCGATCATGGCGCCGCCGAGCGCGGCGCCGCCGATGGCGGCACCGTGCATGGACATCCGGAAGAAGGCGAAGGCGCGGGCCGCCTGTTCAGCACTGACGCTGGACAGCAGCATGCCCTCGGCGGCCGGACCGAAGAAGGCCTGCCCCGTGCCGCACAGTGCCGTCAGCAGCATCATCTGCCACAGCCGGGCGTCGCCGGTCAGGACCAGCCAGGCGAACACCGCCTGCGAGACGCAGTTGAGCGTGTTCGCGGCCACCATCACCCGGTGACGCGGCAGCCGGTCCGCGACCGCGCCGCCGATCAGCAGGAAGAGCACCAGCGGCGCCGTGCGCGCGGCGGCGACCAGGCCGACGTCGCCGCTGTCGCCGCCCGACTCCAGGACGGCGAACGCCGCCGCGATCAGCGCGCCGTTGGTACCCAGGCTCGTGATGATCGCGGCGGCGGTCAGCAGACCGAAATTGCGGCCCTCCGGCAGGGTGCGGAGGGCGGGCGGGGGAGAGGGAGCGGCGGAAGTCACCAAGGGACTATCCCCGCCCCACCCCCCACCTGCCAAACGGAGGGTCCCGGCCGTGTGCGCCGGAGACTCAGGAGGCCGTCTCCGCGCCCTCCGCCAGGCGCACCGTGCTGAGGATCTTCTGGATGGTGGTGTCCGGGAGCTCGTCGTCGACACCGGCGTTGGCGTAAAGGATCCAGGACGAGTACTCGCCCTTGGCGTTCTTGAAGGTGAACGCGATCGACTTGCCGTCGGTGTCGCACTTGTTCTTGTTGGCCAGCCCGGTGGCGGTGGCCGTGACGACGCTGCCGGAGAGGCCCGACTTCGTCGTGTACGGCTTGGGCTTGCCGGTCTTGACCTTCTCCTTCGGGTCCTCCTGCGCATAGGCGGCCCAGACCCAGTTGGCCGCCTCGTTCGTGGCTGCCTCGTCCGTGCTCTTGGCGCCCTGACCACCCTTGGTGCCGACACCGGCCAGGCTGGTGTCCTCCTTGGTGCCGTCCTTGTCGGTGTCGTCGATGCACCACTTGCTCTTGTAGTGCGCGGGCGCGGAGAAGCCGACCGCCGGCGGGCCCATGGGATCCTTCACGTCCTCGAAGCCCGAGATCACACCGGTGCCCGCCACCTCCCAGTCGCCGGGCACGTCGAACTGCGTGCCCCACTTGGGGTTGGTCACGACCTTCCAGCCCGGAATCGTGGGCGCGGCTTCCTCACCGCCGCGCGGGTTCGCCGCGGGGGAGGACGCGGCGTCGGACGCCTTCGCGGACGGTGACGCGGACGTCTTGCCGCCGGCCGCGTCCGAGCCGCCCTTGTCGTCCTTGTTCATGACGACCACACCGGTGACGACCGCCGCGATGACGACCGCGGTGGCCGCGAGGACGGCGACGAGCGTCGTCTTCTTCCTGTCGTCCGGCTGCGGGCCGCCGGGTCCGCCCGGTACGGCGTACTGCGGCACGGTGGGCTGCTGGTACGGGTTGGGCTGCGGGTATCCCGGCTGCTGATACCCCTGCTGCTGATAGGGATTCGGCTGCTGGTACCCCGGCTGCTGGTACGGGTTCTGGTCCTGCGGGTTCTGCTCGCCCCCGGGCGGCTGCTGTCCTGGCCACATGGCCAGTAACCATAGAGGGGTCCGGGGCCCTCTGCTACGAGCGCCCCCGTGAGGGGATGGTCAAAGAGTGCTACTCGTTAGTAACGTCGTCGTCATGAGCACTGAAGAAATGACAGTCGGCGACATCCTGTCCGCAAGCGTCCCGATGGTCCGGACCCTCGGCATCACCTATCTGGAGACCACTGCGGAGCGCGCTGTGCTCTCGCTCCCGGACCGGACCGAATATCACAACCACCTCGGCGGACCTCACGCCGGAGCGATGTTCACGCTCGCGGAGTCGGCGAGCGGCGCGATCGTCGTCGCCGCGTTCGGGGACCAGATGACCCGGGCCGTCCCGCTGCCCGTCACCACGGAGATGGCCTTCAAGAAGGTGGCCATGGGAGAGCTCACCGCGACCGCGGTGCTGGAGCGCCCGGCAGCCGAGGTGGTCGCCGAACTGGACGAGGGGAAGCGCCCGGAATTCCCCGTGAGGGTCGAGATCCGGCGCGCCGACGGGGCCGTCACCAGCGAGATGAGTGTCGTCTGGACGCTGCGTCCGAACCGCTGAGTCCTGTCCGGCCCCACGTACCGGTCGTGGGGCCGGGCCGACTGGTCCGGCTGTCCGGCCCGGTAGGCTGCCCGCCGTGCGCCCTTGGTGCGCGGCCGCAGATTTCTTACGGGAAGGACCCGCTTTGCACGTCCAGGAGTGGCTCGAGACCGTCCCCGCGGTCAGCATCTACCTCCTGGTGGGGGTCGTCATCGGGCTCGAAAGTCTGGGCATTCCACTGCCCGGAGAGATCATTCTCGTGAGTTCGGCGCTCCTCGCCTCCCAGCACGGTGACATCGACCCCGTGGTGCTGGGCGCCTGCGCGTCGGCCGGAGCGATCATCGGCGACTCGATCGGTTACGCCATCGGCCGCAAGGGAGGGCGTCCGCTGCTCGCCTGGTGCGGCGGGAAGTTCCCCAAGCACTTCGGGGAGCCGCAGATCGCCATGGCGGAGCGGTCGTTCGAGAAGTGGGGCGTGTGGGCGGTCTTCTTCGGCCGCTTCGTCGCGCTCCTCCGCATCTTCGCGGGACCGCTGGCCGGCGTCCTGCGCATGCCGTACTGGAAGTTCCTGATCGCCAACGTGCTCGGCGGAATCGTCTGGGCGGGCGGCACCACCGCCGTCATCTACTCGGTGGGAGTCGTCGCCGAGGCGTGGCTCAAGCGCTTCTCGTGGCTGGGACTGCTGGCGGCCGTGCTGATCGGTGTGGTCTCGATGCTGGTGCTGAAGAATCGCGCCAAGAAGGCCGCGGAGCAGACCGGCCACCCGGTGCCGTTGCCCGAGCGGGACGCGGTTGCCGCGACCGACTGATCCGGCGCGGACCGGCCCCCCCGGTGGAGGCGGGCCCGGTCCGCGCCGGCCCTGTGACCGTCAGCTCTCCTGGTGCGCCTCGCGGTGGGCCTTCGCCAGTTCCACGTAGCCGGCCGCGTTGAAGGCGATGCCCTCGCGTTCCTCGGCGGTCAGCTCCCGCTTGACCTTGGCGGGTACGCCGGCGACGAGGGACCCCGGCGGGACCCGCATCCCCTGCGGCACGAGGGCCTGCGCCGCGATCAGTGAACCCGCTCCGACATGTGCGCCGTTGAGCACCGTGGCGCCCATGCCGACCAGGACGTCGTCCTCGATGACGCAGCCGTGCAGCACGGCGTTGTGACCGACCGAGACCCTGGCGCCCACCGTCAGCGGGAAGCCGGGGTCGGTGTGCACACTGCAGTTGTCCTGGATGTTGCTGTCAGGGCCGAGGGAGATGGGACCGCCGTCCCCCCGCAGCACGGCGTGGTACCAGACGCTGGAGCCGGCGGCCAACGACACCTCGCCGATGACGACGGAGGTCGGCGCGAGAAAGGCGTCCGGGTCGATGTCCGGCTCCTTGCCGCCGATACCGGTGACCAATGCCTGTTCCGTCATCGCCTGCTCCTCCGGTGGGTGGGGGGTGAGCCTCGGTGCCCTCCGCTCCGCACGAACCGTAGTGGACGACCCCGGTGACCTGGGCAGGTGGGGTGAACATCACAGTCCGCCGCGCGGATCCGCTCCGGTCGGGCCGACTACCGTGGGCGGGTGCCGAAGAACCGGAAGCCGTTCTCCTCCCTGGCCCTTTGGCGGCGTACCGTCACGTCCCGCGCCGTCCATCGTGTCTGGGCCTGGGCGCAGGAGACCGGAGCGGTCACCGCGCAGCACCCCGGGCGGCTCCGGTTCGGCCGTATCGGAACGGGGACCCGGCTCGCCTTTCCGCAGGGCACGGTCTTCGGGGAACCGTGGATCGAGCTGGGCGACCACTGCATCATCGGTGAACGGGTGACGCTGACGGCGGGTCTGATGCCCGATCTGGATCTGGGATCAGAACCCATCCTCACCCTGGGCAACGGCGTGGTGCTGGGCCGGGGCAGCCATGTCATCGCCGACACCACGGTGACGATCGGCTCGGACACCTACTGCGGTCCGTACGTCTACATCACCTCCACCAACCACAGTTACGACGATCCCCACGAGCCGGTCGGCAAGCAGTGGCCGCGCATGGAGCCGGTCGCGATCGGGCCCGGGTGCTGGATCGGCACCGGAGCGGTGATCCTTCCGGGGGCCAGGCTGGGCCGCAACGTGGTGGTCGCGGCGGGCGCCGTCGTGCGCGGGGAGGTCCCGGACCACGCGGTGGTGGCGGGGGCACCGGCCCGGGTGGTTCGGAGCTGGGACCCGGAGAAGGGCTGGCACCCGCCGCTGCGCACCCCTGCGCCGGTGCCGATCCCCGAGGGAGTCACGCCCGAGCAGTTGGCCGCTGTGGCGTTGCTGCTGGAGGAACCGGCCGAGGGGTCCTGACCTCGCCTCGCAGTACAGTGCGGTGGCCGGGTGGTACCCCACACCGTGGTGCAGTTCTTCGACCCTGTCATCCAGAATGTTGGGCGGAATGTGTCTGACCTCGATCAGCTCACCCAGTCGCTCGCTCGTAACCTCAGGCGCTGGCGAGGGGAGCGTGGTTTCACCCTTGACGCTCTCGCGGCCCGGGCGGGGGTCAGCCGCAGCATGATCATCCAGATCGAGCAGGCACGTACGAACCCGAGCGTCGGCACCACCGTCAAGCTCGCCGACGCGCTGGGCGTCAGCATCACCACCCTGCTCGATCACGAGCAGGGACCTCAGGTGCGGCTGGTGCCCGAGAGCCAGGCGGTGCGGATGTGGTCGACGGAGGCAGGCAGTTCGAACACGCTGCTGGTGGGTGCAGAGGCCAGAGGCCCGCTCGAGCTCTGGTCCCTGCACCTGATGCCGGGGGACGGCAGCGGATCCGACCCGCACCCCGAAGGGACGGTGGAGCTCCTCCACGTCACAGCGGGTGAACTGACCCTGATCGTCGACGGCGAGGCTCACACAGTGCCCGCCGGCACCTCCGCGACGTTCGAGGCCCACGTGCCGCACGCCTATCGCAACGACGGCTCCCAGCCCACAGAGCTGACCATGGCGGTATCGATCCCACCGGTGCGACGGGAAGGCAAGTGAGCTGATCGTGGGGCTGTCGGCGTGAGTGGCACGCACCCCCCCGGACACCTTCAGCGATGTCTCTTCCGCCCCGGCAAGTTGACCGCCGAGTGCAAGGCGTCGACCGCCCGTCCGCAGCGGTCGTGCCGGACGGCGGCCTCGGGGCCCGAGGCCGCCGTCGAGGCGGACCACTCAGGGACGGCCGGCCCTGCGTCCCGCGAGCCATCCCGTGGCGAAGTCCACGGCCGTGCGGAGAGGGAACAGGTGGCTCCGCGCCGCTCCCACCCGGCCGGTGCTGACCGACCCGGGGCACGCACGGACGAAGTCGTCCCCGAGAGCGGCGAAGTCGCTGTCGTCCAGAGCGACGTCCTCGTACTCCCACCAGCGGCGTCCGGCCTCCGACGTCACCACACACCGGTAGAGCCGGCGCGGCGGGGCGGGGCAGCGGTATTCCGCGAGGTGGAAGGCGGTGCAGCGGTCGAAGCCCGTGCCCAGCAGCAGCACCTGAGCATCGGTCTCGTACAGCCGGGCCAGGGGGGATCCCTCGCCCAGGTGGCAGTCCTGGCGGTGGCCGGCGAGCAGTGCCGCCGCCGCCGGGCCGAGTGCGGCGAACGAGGTCTGCGGGTGGCTGCTGCGCAGCGCCCCCGGAGCCAGCCGCACCGTCTCGGCGAGCGCACCCATCGTGGGTGCGGGAGACGTCGCGGGGTCGAACGCCGGCATCGCCGCGCGCACCACGGCACGGGCCTCGCCGCTCAGGCCGCGCACCCGGTCCAGGTAGGAGCGCGAGGTGTCGGAGTTCTCCGGAGTGAAGGCCGGGGCCACCAGCGTCCCCTCCGGGCCCAGAACTCGAAGCAGTGCGCCGGCCATGTTCACGGCGTCCCCGCCGGCGGAGCGCATCGAGGCGTGCACCAGCAGGACACCGCCCGGCCGCACGCCGAGCTCGTGCAGCTGGGCGGTGACGTGTTCACCGCCGAGGAGAGGCTGGGTCACGGCAGACATCATCCTCCGCCGGGGCGTTCCGCGACACCACGCCTGGCGGGCGGCGGTCCGCCGCGACCGGCGGGCAACAGGTCACCACGCCGGCCGACGGGAGACCGGCCCCCGCGAGGCGGTGGTCAGCGGCGAGGGTCCAGGCGGGGGATCTCGATCGCCGGACAGCGGTCCATCACCATCGCGAGGCCCGCCTCGCGCGTGCGCTCGTACGCCTCCTCGTCGATCACGCCGAGCTGGAACCAGACCGCCTTCGCTCCGGCCTCCACCGCCTCGTCGGCGACACCGCCGGCGAGGTCGCTGTTGACGAAGACATCCACCACGTCCACGGGGAAGGGAATGTCCGACAGCGAGGCGTACCCCTGTTCGCCGTGGACCGTCTCCGCCTTCGGGTGGACGGGCACCACCCTCTTGCCGAAGCGCTTGAGGACCTCCGCCACCCCGTAGGCTGCGCGGGAGCGGTTGCCGGACAGGCCGACCACCGCCCAGGTGTCACCGGTGTCCTGGAGGATCCTGCGAACCGTCTCATCGTCTGCGTACATGCCCGGACAACGGACGGCCCCTCAGGACCATTCCCCGCGGGAGGGTGAAAACGCCGGCGGACCGGCGCATAGGGTGGACCGATGCAGGAGCAGTACCGGACAGTCGCCCGCGCGGGCGTGCACGAGACCGAGGTCAGCCGATCGCGTTTCCTCTGCGCGCTCGCCCCGGCCGCCACCGAGCAGGAGGCGCAGGAGTTCATCGCGCGCGTCCGCAAGGAGCACCCCACCGCCAACCACAACTGCTTCGCCTATGTCATCGGCGCCGACGCCTCCGTGCAGAAGGCCGGTGACGACGGGGAGCCCGGCGGGACCGCCGGTGTCCCCATGCTGCAGATGCTCATGCGCAGGGAGGTGCGCTACACCGTCGCGGTGGTCACCCGCTACTTCGGCGGCGTCAAGCTCGGCGCGGGGGGGCTGATCCGAGCCTACGGCGGAGCGGTCGGTGAAGCGCTCGACGCGCTGGGCACGACCACCCGCCGCCGGTTCCGCCTCGCCACCGTCACCGTGGACCACCAGCGGGCGGGCAAGCTGGAGAACGATCTGCGCGCCACCGGCGTGGCCGTTCACGACGTCACCTACGCGGAGGCCGTGACCATCGCCGTCGGGCTGCCGGACGCGGGAGTCGACGGGTTCAGGGCGTGGCTGGCCGACGCCACCGCGGGCTCCGCGACGCTCGAACTGGGCGGCGAGGCGTACGGGGATGTATGAGCCGGACCGAGGACCAGGGGCCGCGCGGCATCGGCGCGGGCGGGCCTGCCGCGAAGATCTGCGGCGAGCGGGGCGCGGGACCGGTCAGGTCCCCGGGCGGAGGAAGCGGACCACGCACGTCGGAGTCGTCGGAGTGATGTCGTGAGGATCCTGCACACCTCGGACTGGCACCTGGGGCGTTCGTTCCACCGTGTTTCCCTGCTCGACGCCCAGTCCGCCTACCTCGACCACCTGGTGGGGACGGTGCGGGAACAGGCGGTGGACGTGGTGGTCGTGGCGGGCGACGTCTACGACCGGGCCGTGCCGCCGCTCTCGGCGGTCCAGCTGTTCGACGACGCGCTGCACCGGCTCGCCGCCGCAGGAGTGCCGACCGTCATGATCTCCGGCAACCACGACTCGGCCCGCAGGCTCGGCTTCGGTGCCGGGCTGATCGCACGGGCCGGAATCCATCTGCGTACCGACCCCCGAGACTGCTCCACTCCGGTCGTACTGCACGACACGCACGGCGACGTGGCGTTCTACGGGTTGCCTTATCTGGAACCGGCCCTGGTCAAGGACAGCCTCGGTGCCTCGAAGGCGGGGCACGAAGCCGTTCTCACGGCGGCCATGGACCGGGTGCGGGGCGATCTCGCCTCCCGCCCGGACGGCACCCGGTCCGTGGTCCTCGCCCACGCGTTCGTGGCCGGCGGTGAACCCAGCGACAGCGAACGCGACATCACGGTCGGCGGTGTCGCCGCCGTCCCCGCAGGAGTCTTCGAGGGTGTCGACTACGTGGCGCTCGGCCATCTGCACGGCTGTCAGACGGTCACCGAGCGCGTGCGCTACTCGGGATCGCCGCTCGCGTACTCCTTCTCCGAGCACACGCACCGCAAGACGATGTGGCTGATCGACCTCGGCGCCGGCGGAGATCTCGTGGCCGAACGCGTCGACTGCCCGGTGCCGCGCCCGCTCGCACGGCTCCGCGGCCCCCTCGACACACTGCTCGAGGACCCGGCCCTCGAACGGCACCGGCATTCCTGGGTGGAAGCCACCCTCACCGACCCGGCGCGGCCGGACGAGCCGATGGCCCGCCTGCTCGAACGTTTCCCGCACACCCTCAGCCTGGTCTTCGACCCCGAGCGTGATCCTGAGGACCCCCTCGCGTCGTACGCCCAGCGGCTCAAGGGGCGTGACGACCAGCAGGTGGCGGAGGATTTCGTGGCCCATGTACGCGGCGGCAGCGGTCCCACCGCACAGGAACGGACGGTGTTGCGCGCCGCCTTCGACGACGTACGGGTCGGCGACGGAGTCGACGAGGTGTCCCGTTGAGACTGCACAAGCTCACCCTGACCGCGTTCGGCCCCTTCGGCGCCACGCAGGAAGTCGACTTCGACGCACTGTCCTCGGCCGGGATCTTCCTGCTGCACGGCCCCACCGGCGCGGGCAAGACCTCCGTTCTCGATGCGGTCTGCTACGGCCTGTACGGGGCGGTGCCCGGTGCCCGGCAGAGCCCTGGCACCTCGTTGCGCAGTGACCACGCCCCGGCGGACCGGCCGACCGAGGTGTGCCTGGAACTGACCGTCGCGGGGCGCCGCCTGGAAGTCACCAGGCGCCCTGCCCAGCCCCGCCCCAAGAAGAGGGGCGGTGGCTTCACGACCGAGAAGGCGCAGAGCTGGCTGCGCGAGTACCACCCGGAGCACGGCTGGAAGGCGCTCAGCCGCTCCCACCAGGAGATCGGTGAGGAGATCGGCGGGCTCATCGGGATGAGCCGGGACCAGTTCTGCCAGGTGGTGCTGCTGCCGCAGGGCGACTTCGCGCGTTTCCTGCGCGCCGATGCGGAAGCGCGCGGAAAACTGCTCGGCCGGCTTTTCGACACCCGCCGTTTCGCGGCGGTCGAGGAGCGCCTGGCCGAGCTGCGCCGGGGGGCTGAAGCCCGGGTCAGGACAGGGGACGAGCAGATCCTCGCCCTGGCCCAGCGGATCGCACAGGCGGCCGGGCCCGCCGGGGAGGAAGCGGCGCTGCCCGAGGAGCGGCCCGGCGAGCCCGGTCTCGCCGAAGGGGTCCTGCAGTGGGCAGCCGTCGTGCGCAGCGGGGCCCGTGAGCGGCTCGACATCGCCCGGTGCGTCCTCGCCGGGGGGGAGGCCCGGAACACCGCCGCACGCCACGCACTCGAGGCCGAACGCGAACGCGCCCGGCTCCAGCAGAGGTACGAGGAGACCCGGCGCCGCGCGGCCGGGCTGGAGGACCGTCGCGCGGAGCGCGACCGCTGCCACGAACAGCTGGCCCGCGCGCGCAAGGCTGACCTGGTCGCCCCGGCGCTCGACCTGCGTGACGAGGCCGAGCGCGCCCACCGGGCTGCTGTCGGGGTCCGCGAGCGGGCCCTCGCCGGGCTTCCTCCAGAACTGGCCGGCGCGGGCTTCGAGCAACTGGCCGACAGGGAACGCGGACTCAGGGCGGAGCTCGGCGCACTCGAAGCCGCCCGCCGAGCCGAACGGCGCAGCCGGGAGATCGAGACGGAACGGGCCGGTCTGGAAAGGCAGTCCCGGTCCGACGACGAGCTGATCCAGGAGACGGTGGACTGGCTGGACGGATGGGAGGCGGCCCGCCGGAGCCTCAGGGACCGCGTAGAGAAGGCGCAGGACGCCGCGACGAGAGCGGAACAGCTGGTTGGGCGGCTGGGCCCCGCGCGCAGAAGGCTGGAGGCGGCGCGCAGGCGCGACGCTCTCCGTGTGCAGGAGGGCGCGGCGGTGGCGGCCCTGGCCACGGCACGGGAGCACGCGGTGGACGCGCACGAGAAGTGGCTGGCGCTGCGGGAACAGCGGCTGCGCGGCATCGCGGCGGAACTGGCAGGTCAGCTCGTCGACGGTGTCGCCTGTACGGTGTGCGGTTCGGCCGAGCACCCGAAGCCGGCCCGCGCGGAGGCCGGCCATGTGGACCGGGCCACGGAGGAGACCGCGCTCGCCGCCCACCAGCGGGCCGACCGGGCGCGTGCGGAAGCGCAGAGCGAGCTCGGAATCCTGCGCGAACGCCTCGCGGCGGCGCGGGCGGAGGCGGAGGACCCCGCTGCCGGGACCAGCACCTCCGGCTCGGTGGGCGAAGTGTCCGCTTCCGTGGCCGGACTGCAGGCGGTCGTCGACCGCCTGACCCGGGAGCACGCGGACGCCCACCGTCTGGCCGCGGGAGCGCACGCGGCCAGGGAGGCCCTGGCCTCCGCCGAGCGTGAACACCTCGGCCGGCTCGACGACCGGCAGCAGGCGGAGCGGCGTGCGGCTGCCCGTACCTCCCAACGGGAAGCGCTCGACCGTGAGCAGGCCGCGCTGGAGGCCGAGTTGGTGAAGGCCCGGGGGGACTGCGCCTCGGTCGCCGAGCACGCGGGCGTGCTGGAACGCCGCGTCGCTCTGCTGGCCGAGGCCGCCGAGGCGCTCCGTGCCGAGCAGAGCGCCGCCGAGCGGCTCAAGGAGGCCGACGGCAGGCTTGCCGACGCCGCCTTCAGGGCCGGGTTCGACACGCCGCAGGCCGCCGCGAAGCGCCTCGACGACACCGCGCAGCGGGAGTTGCAGCACCGGATCGACGTATGGCAGAGGGAGGCCGCCACGGTCGCGGACCGGCTCGCCGAGGAGGACGCCCGGGCCGCGGCCGGGCACCCGCCCGCGGCCCCGGACGCGGCGCGGGCTGCGTACGAACTGTCGGCGAAGGTGCTGCGCGACAGCGTCGCAGCACATGCCGCCGCGCAGGAGCGCAGTGCGGAGCTCGGCCGGCTCTCGCGCCTCACCGAGGACGGGGTGCGCGTCCTGGGACCCTTGCGCCAGGAGTACGAACGGGTGGCCCGTCTCGCCGGCCTGACCGCGGGCACCTCCGCGGACAACGAGCGCAAGATGCGGCTCGAGGCGTACGTGCTGGCGGCCCGCCTCGAACAGGTGGCCGCCGCGGCGACCGCCCGTCTCCAGCGGATGTCGTCGGGCCGCTACACGCTGGTGCACTCGGACGAACGCAGCGGGGGACGAAGGGCGGGGCTCGGCCTGCACGTCGTCGACTCCTGGACGGGCCGGGAGCGCGACACGGCGACACTGTCCGGCGGAGAGACCTTCTCCGCCTCGCTCGCCCTGGCCCTCGGCCTCGCCGACGTGGTGTCGGACGAAGCGGGCGGCGTGCGTCTGGACACGCTCTTCATCGACGAGGGCTTCGGCAGCCTGGACGACCAGACGCTGGACGAGGTGCTCGACGTCCTGGACTCGCTGCGCGAACGCGACCGCAGTGTCGGCATCGTCAGCCACGTGGCCGACCTGCGCCGCCGCATTCCCGTCCAGCTCGAGGTGGTGAAGGAACGGCACGGGTCGGCGGTGGTCCACAGGGCGGGCGGCACGCTCAGCGGCTGACACCGACGACTGCGGCTGCTGAGCCGGCGTATCCGCGCCGGTCGTCCCCAGAGTGCCTCAGAGGCCGAGGAGCGCGCCGAAGAGCGCCTGGCCGTCGTCGTCGGCGGGCAGGCCGCTGACCTGACCGTCACCGACCTCGACCACCCGCCACGCCCCGTCCTCCCGCAGCGCCATGTCGGTGGTCACCCACCGGCAGCCGAGAGCGCGCACGGCCTCGCCGACGGCGCCGAGGCCGGGCGCCGGCGCCCGGCCGGGCGTGTCCGGATGAGCCGTCACCCGCACGGCCTCCCCGTCCACCCACCACACCCGTGCCTCCCCGCCGGGCACGAACGGCTCGTACGCCCGCAGCACCACTCCGCCGGTCAGGAAGTCCCCCTGCAGTTCGAGGAACCGGCCGACGACGGCGGCGAGCCGGCCCGCATCCCCAGCTCCGGAACGAAACACGCCTCATGCCATTCGTGCTTACGGGACTTCACGAAGTCCTTGACGATACCGGGGCCGGAGCCGAGAGCCCCTGCGAGGTCCGACCAGACGCAGGCATCCGGCAAGGGCTCCCGGGCGGACACGGCGCGCCAGACGCTGCGCGGGGTCAGTCCGCTGAACGCCTCGTACCAACCGGGGAGTTCGTGGGCGGACCGGTACGCGGAGGAGCCGGTGAGCAGTGAGCAGCCACGGGCGAGGAGCGCGTACTCCAACTCCGCGTAACGGGCGGGAGGAATCATCCAGCCCCGGTACCAGTACGGCCCCGAATCCCCTTCCACCCGGGCGACGGCGCTCTCCGCATCCCCTGCGAGCAGTGCGTCGTGATCGATGAGAACGGTCCGTGCACCGGCGTGCCGGGCCGCAGCCACCTCCTGGGCGAACTGGGGATCGGGGCGCCGCGGACGCAGCGGGTCGCAGCAGAACAGGAAGCCGGGCGGAGTCATGAGGGGAGCGGCCTTCGGACGTCGACGGGGGGAAGAGGAACCGGGTGCAGCGCCGGGCACCTGCTCCGGGGGCCGGTGATCACACACCGGCCCCCGGCCCGCCGCCGCCGGAGTCAGAGCCTGGACAGCTCGTCCACCAGGTCGTCCAGACCGAGCGACCCCTGTGACAGGGCCGCCATGTGCCAGGCCTTCAGGTCGAACGCGTCGCCGTGTGCCTTGCGGGCGTTCTCCCGGCCCAGCAGCCAGGCCCGCTCGCCCAGCTTGTAGCCGATGGCCTGCCCCGGCATCGACAGGTAGCGGGTCAGTTCGCTCTCCACGAAGTCGGCGGGCCGGCCGCTGTGGCTGTCGAAGAACTCCTGGGCCAGAGCGGGCGTCCACCGCTCCCCCGGGTGGAACGGCGAGTCCGCCGGGATCTCCAGCTCCAGGTGCATGCCGATGTCGATGATCACCCTGCAGGCACGCATCATCTGTGCGTCCAGGTAACCGAGCCGACGCTCCGGGTCGGGCAGGAAGCCCAGTTCGTCCATGAGCCGCTCGGCGTACAGGGCCCAGCCCTCGGAATTGGCGCTGACCTGGCCGACCGACGCCTGGTAACGCGAGAGGCTGTCGGCGACGTGCGTCCACTGGGCGATCTGGAGGTGGTGGCCGGGAACGCCCTCGTGGTACCAGGTGGACACCAGGTCGTAGACGGGGAAGCGGGTCTCGCCCATGGTGGGGAGCCAGGTGCGGCCGGGGCGCGAGAAGTCCTCGGAGGGCCCGGTGTAGTACGGTGCGGCGGCACCTCCCGCGGGGGCGATCCGGGACTCCACCTTCCGTACGCGTTCGGCGAGTTCGAAGTGTGTGCCGTCGAGCGCCTCGATGGCCTCGTCCATCAGGCCCTGCAGCCAGACCCGGACCTCGTCCACGCCCTCGATGTGCTTGCCGTGGACATCGAGATGGGCCAGCGCTTCCCAAGGCCCCGCGCCCGGCAGGATCTTGTCCGCCTCGGCCTTCATCTCGGCCAGCAGCCGGTGGTATTCGGACCAGCCGTACGCGTACGCCTCGTCGAGATCCAGATCCGTGCCGTTGAACTGGCGGGCCCAGCGGGCGTAGCGCTCACGGCCGACGGTGTCGGGGGCGCCCTCGATCGCGGGGGCGTACACGTCCCTCATCCAGTCCCGAAGCGCGACCAGGGCCGCGGCGGCCTGCCCGGCAGCTTCGTCCAGCTCCGTACGCAGGGGGCCGGGTCCCTCGGCCACGAACCCCTGGAAGAATCCAGGGCCGTCCTCTCCCGCCCAGTTGCCGAGCTGCCCGATGAATGTCGCGGTCGGTCTCGGGCCGCCGTACAGCTTGCGCTCCAGCCCGAGGGCGAGCGAGGCACGGTATCCCTCCAGGGCGGCCGGTACCGCCCGCAGGCGGTCCACGACCACGGCCCAGTCCTCGTCCGTCGCCGTCGGCGTCGCCGAGAACACGTCACGGAGACTGTGTGCCGGGGAGTGGATGTTGGAAACTGCCCGCAGTCCCTCCTCGGCCTCGTGGACGGCGAGTCCGGCCGTCAGGCGTTCCCTCAGCAGCCGTGCGCAACGCCGCTCCTCGTCGCTGTCCGCGCCCGGCGCCTGCTCTGCGGCATCGAGTTCCACGAGGGTGCTGCGCATGAGCGCGGCCATGGCATCCTGACCGGCGGGTGAGAAATCGGGCAGCCGGCGGTAGCTTTCCGCGACACCGAGATAGGTACCGGTGATCGGGTCGAGTTCGATGAATGCGTCGACGTAGGCGTCGGCGACCTGACGCGGCAGTGCGCTGCTCGATGTGTCTGACATGTGGACATCCTCGTACGGCGAAGGCCTTCGCGTCACGGGGAACGGGACTTCGGCGGTGAAGATTTGCTGCGGTCCCGAGGGTTCCTACGGCGCGGAGGGGCCGGGACGCTTCTGGGGGGCGGCCGGGTCCCGTCCGCCTGCCCCGGGCGGCATCAGCGGGCCGCATTCCCACTGCTGGAAGATCAGCCGGGTCTCCACGCGTGCCACCTCACGGCGTGAGGTGAACTCGTCCAGCACCAGGCGCTGGAGGTCCGTCGGGTCCGCGACGGCCACGTGCACGAGATAGTCGTCGGGCCCGGTGAGGTGGAAGAACGCCCGGGACTCCGGCAGCGCCCTGATCCGTTCGACGAACGGACCGATGAGCTCCCTGCGGTGCGGCCGCACCTGAACCAGCAGCAGCGCCTCCAGGCCACGGCCGAGCCGCGCCGGATCGAGCCGCAACCGGTGCCCGAGGATCACACCCGACCGGCGCAGCCGCGCCACACGGTCCAGACACGTGGACGGTGCCACACCGACCTCGGCGGCGAGCTCTCTGTACGTCGTCCGCGCATCGTTCTGCAGGAGGCGCAGAATGTGCAGATCGACCGGATCCAGAGCGACGGATTCAGACATCGGGCGAACGTAGCACGGCGCGAGGGCCCCCTCAGGCGGTCGTTGTTCAGTCTGGTGTCATGGACACCGAAGCCTCCTCGCTGACACCCCAGCCCTCCTTCCGGTCCAGGGCGCTCGCCACCGAAGCCGTGCACGCAGGACGCGACGACCTCGCCTCCCAAGGCCTGCACGCCGCGCCGATCGACCTGTCCACCACCTACCCCTCGTACGACTCCCGGGGCGAAGCCGCGCGCATCGACGCCTTCGCCGCCACCGGAGCCAGGCCCGACGGCCCGCCCGTGTACGCGCGGCTGGACAACCCCACCACTGCCCGCTTCGAAACGGCACTGGCACGGCTGGAAGGCGCCGGGAGCGCGGTCGCCTTCGCCAGCGGGATGGCGGCGCTCACCGCCGTCCTGCTGGCCCGTGCGAGTCTGGGGCTGCGCCATGTGGTCGCGGTGCGTCCGCTCTACGGCTGCAGCGACCACCTCCTGGGCGCCGGGCTGCTGGGCACCGAGGTGACCTGGACGGATCCGGCGGGCATCGCGGAGGCGATCCGGCCGGACACCGGCCTCGTGATGGTCGAGACGCCCGCCAACCCGACACTCGCCGAGATCGACATCAGGGCCGTGGCGCACTCCTGCGGTTCCGTGCCGCTCCTCGTCGACAACACCTTCGCCACGCCCGTACTCCAGCGCCCGCTCGAGCACGGCGCCCGGATCGTGCTGCACAGCGCCACCAAATACCTGGGCGGGCACGGCGATGTGATGGGCGGCGTCGTCGCCTGCGACGAGGAGTTCGCCGCCGTCCTGCGGCAGGTGCGGTTCGCCACCGGGGGAGTGCTGCATCCGATGGCCGGCTACCTGCTGCTGCGCGGACTGTCCACGCTGCCGGTACGGGTCCGTGCCGCTTCGGCCGCAGCGGCGGAACTGGCCCGCAGGCTCTCGGCCGACCCCCGCGTCGCGCGCGTGCACTACCCGGAGGCGGGCGGGGCGATGGTGTCCTTCGAGGTGTTCGGGGACCCCCACGAAATCATCGCGGCGGTCCGGCTGATCACGCCTGCCGTGAGCCTCGGCAGCGTGGACACGCTCATCCAGCATCCGGCCTCCATCAGCCACCGCATCGTGGGCGAGGGAGACCGGAGGGCCGCGGGTGTGGGTGACCGTCTGCTGCGCATGTCGGTCGGTCTCGAGGACGTCGAGGACCTCTGGGCGGATCTGTGTCAGGCGCTCAGTGGCGGAAGTGCTGTTGCGCCTGCCCGGTCCGGGACTGCGGTCGGGACGTCGACGCCCCTGGGCGGGCCACCGGTTCCGTCATCAGCTGTTCGGACGGCTGGGCAGGAGCCGCGGCCAGCCGGGCGGTGATGACCAGGGTGCCCTCCTCGATCTGGTAGTCGAGGGGCAGCGAGAGCCCTCGCATGGCGGCCACCATCCCCGTGTTGTGGGCCTGTGTCACCGCGTACACGCTCTCGCAGCCCGCCTCGACGGCCAGGGCCACCAGCCGGCCGAGGAGCTCGGACCCGACGCCCCGGCGTTGCCAGTCGTCCTCGACGAGGAGGGCGACCTCGGTCTCGTCCCCGTCCCAGAGCAGATGACCGAGTGCCACCAGCCGGCCGGAGGCGGTCTGCACGGCGAGTGTGCGTCCGAAGCGCGGGCTCAGCAGGTGGTCCAGGTACCGGTCGGCGTCACGGACCGGTCCGTGGTAGCGCAGGCCGAGGGTGTGCTCGGAGCAGCGGCCGTGCATGGCCAGGGCCGCGTCGAGGTCTCCGTGGTCCGCGCGGCGCACCGTGATCTCGTTGCCCTCGGGCAGGGTCAGGACGTCCTCGCTGCGCGGAACGCGCGGGCCGAGCCTCGCGTCGAGCTCGACGAGGGCCCGGGCACGGGCGAACTCGGTCGGGGTGAAGGGGAGATAAGGGCGCTCGACGGTGATGACACCGCCCGACGGATCGCGCAGCCGCATCACTGTGTCGTCCAGGACGCCTTCCACCGGTGTGCTCCCGCCGGCCGGGCGGCCGGCGGCCGGCAGGGCGGGCGACGAGTGGATGGTGCACCGGCCCAGGAGCTGGCGCAGGGCCAGCGGGAGCTCGGCGGCGTCCAGCGCCGTGCGGGTGGCGAGCCCGAGGAGCCTGGTGGGCGTGTCCACCAGGTCGTGGGCGTCCGCCCGCTCGATCCAGGTGGAGGAGCCGCCGGCCGCGGAGACCTCCCGGGTGAGCTGCTGGGCCGGCAGCGAAGCGGGCGCACGCAGCAGGAACTCGTCGACGGTGCCCTCGGCCAGCGGGTGGGTCTGCAGGGTGAGGATGTCGATGCGGTGCCGTGCGAGGGCGATGCAGAGGGAGGCCAGGGTGCCGGGAGCGTCCCGCACGGTCGTCCGCATCCGCCACAGCACCGTGTCGCCCGCCTCGTCGGCGCTGCCGGAGGGGGTCTCCGGACCGGCGCCGGTCCGGAGACCGGTGTCCGGGGGCGGTGCGTGGCTGTGCCGCCGCGCCCACCAGGTGTGGAAGGCGGCCGTGGCGACCAGGGTCACGGCCGAGGCCATGAGCAGATAAGGGCCGCCGGGCTGGTGCCCGATCAGATGGGCGATCGCGTCGGCCACGGCGACCGCCGTGAAGAGCGCGGCCAGTTCGATCAGGTCCCGCCGCCAGTGGTGCGGGCGGCGGGCACTCTTCGCGGATGTCACATCAGTCATGCCCTCACTGTGACCGAACGGTGTTGCCTGATCACGAACGCATTGTGACTGATGGGTTACGTGTGGATCTGGTCGCCTTCAGCATCTTTTCGCGTGCTCGCCGAGCCTGCCTCCGCTCCGGCTCGGAGCAGCCGTCCGGTCCGCTCACCGTGACCCGGTCCGTTCACCGTCACTGCCCGGTGCGGCCCGGTTGCAGCACCTTGCTGAACAGGACCGTGCCGCCCTGCGCCCGGAGCCGCACGGTCAGCTCCCCGCTCCCGCCGTCGATGTCGACCTCGCCGAAGAACTGCGGTGACTCCATGGGGGACACGTTCGCCCGGTCCGGTGCCCGGACGAAGACCCGCTCAGGGCCGAATGTCCCGTCCAGGGCGTTGGCGGGGAAGCCACCCGCTGCCAGCGGGCCCGACACGAACTCCCAGAACGGGGCGAAGTCCTTGAAGGCCGCGCGCTCCGGGGCGTAGTGCTGGGCAGAGGTGTAATGAACGTCGGCAGTCAGCCAGACGGTGCCGGTGATACGCCGGTGCTTGATGTACCGCAGCAACTCGGCGATCTGCAGCTCGCGCCCCAGCGGTACGCCGGGGTCGCCCTGTGCGATCGCCTCGAAGTCCGTGGCTCCGTCCGGGACCACCAGCCCCAGCGGCATGTCTGCGGCGATCACCTTCCACACCGCGCGTGACCGCGACAGCTCGCGCTTGAGCCAGCCCAGTTGCTCGGCGCCCAGGATGCCCGTGGTGTCGTCGGGCCGGCGGCCGGGGGAGTTGGCGTTGCGGAAGGACCGCATGTCCAGTACGAACACATCGAGCAGCGGACCGTGCCGCACGACGCGGTGCATGCGCCGCTCCTCCGGTGATCCCCGCAGCGCCGGTGCCGGGAAGTACTCGCGGAACGCCCGCATCGAACGTGCCGCGAGCAGATCGACGTTCTTCTCGGTGTAGCGGACGTCGTCGAGGATCTGACCCGGGTACCAGTTGTTGCGCACCTCGTGGTCGTCCCACTGGACGACGGACGGAACCTGCGCGTTGAACGCCCGCAGATTCTCGTCGAGCAAGTTGTACCGGAAGTTCCCGCGGTACTCGTCCAGAGTTTCGGCGACCTTGGACTTCTCCGGGGTCGTGATGTTGCGCCAGATCCGCCCGTCGGGGAGCGCGACGCTCGGTTCGAGCACCCCGTCGGCGTATATGTTGTCGCCGCTGCACAGGAAGAAGTCCGGGTCCAGGCGGCGCATTTCGTCGTACACGCGGTAGCCGCCGATGTCGGGGTTGATGCCCCAGCCCTGCCCCGCGATGTCACCGGACCAGAGGAACCGCACCCCTTCACGGCGCCGGGCCGGAGCCGTGCGGAAGGTTCCGTACACCGGCTTTCCGGTACGGCGGGGGTCGTGCGGGTCCACGAGCGTGACGCGGTAGTGCACCTGTTCGCCGGCCGGCAGTCCGTGCAGCGGGGTGGTCCCGGTGAAGTCCGTGCGGGCGCCGATCAGCGGACCGTGCCATGTGCGGGCGCGGCGGAAGGAGTCCGTCGCGGACGTCTCCACCACCATTCGGGCGGGGCGGTCCGAACGAACCCACACCAGGGCGGACGACGCCGTGACGCCACCGGCCTGCACGCCCCACGACGCGGTCGGCCGGCCCGAGAGGGCGAACGCGGGCGCGGCGGTGACCGCTGCGGGCGCAGCGACCGCGGCCGAGGCGATGAGGGAGCCGCGCAGCACGGTGCGGCGGCCCGGGGCCGGGACGAGGGGACGGTTCGACATCGATGCGCCTCCGTGGGCGGGGAGCGGCTGCCGGAGCAGCGGGTTCGTACGGGCCGGGTGCAGACCCATACCTAGTCCCCGGCAGAGGCGGGCACGCCAACCGCAGATGAACAACCGGCCGGCCCGCCCTCGGGCCTCGGCCACCGGAAGAGACCGGGCCGGCGGTCCCTTCCGGAGCACCTCGGCCCGGGAGCGGGGCGGACGCGCCCGTCAGCGGCTGGTATCAGCGGTCCATGCCGACGGCTGACGCCGGCGGTCCGTGTCAGCGGCTCGTGTCGAGGATGACCCGCGCCACGGCGGCAGGGTCGTCGTTCATCGGGACGTGGCCGCAATCCGGAAGGCGGACGAGCCGCGCGCCCGGGATCACGTGCTTGGCCCTGACGCCCTGCCGGCGCAGGAGCAGACGGTCCTTGCCGCCCCAGGCGATGCTGACCGGGACGTCCGGTACATCGTCGGTGAACGCGACGGTCAGACCCGCCTCGAGAGTCTGACGGAAACCGGTGGCTTCGCGCAGGGCGACGGTCTCCGCCACGACCGCACCGGGTGACCGGCGGCCGGGGCGCGCGTAGATGGTGCTGGTCAGCGCGGTGCGGCCGGCAGAACTGCTCGAAAGCCGCTCGATCATCGGCATCGGCATCGAGAGAGCCGCTCCGCGCATCGCCCGCAGCACCCCGAAGGCGTAGCGGCGCTCACTCCGTGTCCAGAACCCTGCGGGGGACAGCGCCGTCACCGACCGGACCAGCCCCATACGGCCCAGCTCCAGAGCCAGCAGACCCCCCAGAGAGTTTCCGGCGACATGCGGCCGTACCACCCCGAGAGTGTCGAAGAACGAACCGAGCACCGTGGCCATGGTCCGCACGTCGTAGGCGAGACCGTCCGGCAGCGCCCCTGAAGCACCGAATCCGGGGAGGTCGACGGCTATGACCTCGCGCTCGGCTGCCAGGAGGCGCAGGACCGGGTCCCATGCCTGGCGATGATGGCCGATGCCGTGCAGGAGCACCAAAGGCTCACCGGAACCCGTGCGTTCGTACGACACGCTGACGACGCGACGGCCGACGGCGGAGTCGACTGCGAACGAGACCGTGGTGGCCATGCTGCTCCTAGGGACGGGCCTGCCGGGCTGAACGGGAATGACCGAGACACTCCGTCAGCAATGATTACCGTCCGGTAGCTTGCAGTTCAAGGGGCGTGTGCGATTCCCGCTGGACACCCTCCGGCGAGTCGGCTGGGATGGGAAAGTGACTGCCGAGACCGTGACCGATCCCTTCGAGGAGTACCGGCCCTTCCTCACCGGGGTCGCCTACCGCATGCTCGGCCGCGTCGCCGACGCCGAGGACGTGGTGCAGGAGGCGTGGCTGCGCTGGTCTTCGGCCGGGCGGGAAGACGTGCGGGAGCCGCGGGCCTTTCTCGTACGCGTCACCACACGCCTGGCCATCGACCGGCTGCGCCATTTGCGCTCGCGGCGCGAGAGGTACGTGGGGCCCTGGCTGCCCGAACCCGTGGTCACCGAATTCGGTCCGGCCGTCCCCGATTCCGCGGAGCGGGCGGTGCTGTCCGACTCCGTGTCCCTCGCCGTGCTGGTCGTCCTCGAAACCCTCTCCCCGTTGGAGCGTGCGGTCTTCGTCCTGCGCGAGGCCTTCGGCTTCCCGTACGCGGAGATCGGCGCCGTCCTCGGCCGGTCCGAGGCGGCGGTACGCCAGCTCGCAGGCCGTGCGAAGCGGCATGTGGAGGAACGCAAGCCGCGGTACGACGTGGATCCGGCCGCGCGGCGCGATATCACCGAGCGCTTCCTCGCCGCTGCGGCGGGCGGAGATCTGGAGCAGCTGCTCGCCTTGCTGGCTCCCGATGTGCGCCTTGTCGGCGACAGCGGGGGCAAGGTGAAGGCGCCGCGGCGGATCATCGAAACCGCTGACAAGGTCGGCCGCTTCCTCCTCGCCGTGATGAATGACCAGCCTTCCGGCATGGAGGTGAGGATCCTGGAGCTCAACGGGGGTCCCGCTCTGGTGTTCAGCGTGGGCGGTGTGGTGGACACCGTGCTCCAGGCGGAGGTCGGAGATGGAGCCATCCGGTGTGTCTACGTCGTTCGCAACCCGGACAAACTGGCCGGAGTGAGCGCGGGGTAGCGGCGCGATCGGAGTCGCGGCCCTCCGGGCCGTACGCGGCCTCTCGAAGAACCGCTCGGGGCGGTCCGCCGCCGCAGGCCGACGCGTACCCCCGGGCCCCGAACCCTGGACTCCACAGGCCCCACAGACCCCACAGGCCCCACGGCCTCCGCGGTCCCGCGCTTCCCGTAAGCGAGGGTAGCTGTGGCGCTTCGTGGCACCGGGACCCGCTGTCGCGCGAACACTCCGTGAACACTCAATGGCAGCGGTCCGTTTCGATGTGTTACGGAGGAAGGATTGGTCTTGACCAAGGTGATTCGCGGTCCTAAGGTCTGAACGATAGGCAGGAACCTTTAATAAATAACGTCGCGGAAAACAGCCACCGGGCGGATGCGGAGGACAGAGTGGGGACCACGCAGCTGGAATCGGTGCAGGAGCCGAAGTACTGGCACCTCAGGACCGTGCTCAGTGAGGCGCTCGACTCGGACTTCGCGGTGGGAGAGGTGCTGCCCAACGAGCGGGATCTCGCTGCGCGTTTCGGTGTCGCCAGGGCGACGCTCCGCCAGGCACTGGAGCAGCTCGAACTCGAAGGAAGGCTGCAGCGGCGACGTGGCGTCGGCACGACCGTCGCCCCGCCCCGCGTGGGAGTGGCCGTCGCCCCCGCACAGCACGGCTGGGCGGGGGAGGGCGCCGACGAGGCGTGGCAGCCCCTCGAGTGCACCATGGCGACCGCGCCTTCCGCAGTCGCCGTACTGCTCGGTACGCCCGCCGGGGAGCTCGTACACGTGGTGCGCCGCATCCGTCTCGCCCACGGACAGGCCGTGGCCGCGGAGTTCCTGTACATCCCGACGGGGTCCGTGCCCGAACTCTCCGCCATCGAAGCGCCGTCCGGGCCGGTGCGGGCCCGAAGCGTCCTGAGGGAGCTGCACCGCCTCGGCCTCGAGGGCCAGGACCGTTCGGTCGAACTCGGGTCGGCCCGCGCGGACGACGCGAAAGAGCTCGACCGGCTTCCGGGCGCTCCCGTCCTCGTGGTCACCACTCGGTATCTCGTGGCCGCCGGCACAGCGGCTGTCTCCGTCGCCACGTACCGGGCGGACACCTGCCGGCTCACCTTCGGGGATTCCGGCGCGCTGGAGATCAGTCACGACGAGCAGGAGCGCAAAGCCTCCTGACGCCAGTGGGAGGCCCGTCGGCCGGCCCCCTGGCTTTCCGTCAGTGAAAGTTCCTGGCCCCCGCACGCCGCGGCCTGATCGCCGGAGCCGGACCGCCCTCCGTACGGCCCGCCGCTCTCAGCGGCGGGCCGTCACCGTTCCCTCCACCGCGAAGAGCTGTTCCTCGACGTGGTCGAGTGCCAGCCGCAGCGCGCCGGTGGCCACGGCCGCCTCCCCGAGGACCGAGAGGGCCACCCGGGGCGGGCGCAGGCAGTAGCGGGCGAGCTCGTCGCGGAGCGGGTCCAGAACGCCGTCCAGACCGGCGGCCCACCCGCCGATCACCACAAGCTCCGGATCGAGCGCCAGCACCAGTGCGGCGACATCGTGCACCAGCCGTTGTATGAACCGCGCGACAGCGGCCCGGGCGCCGGCGTCACCCTCTCTGGCACTGGCGAAAACGGCGGCGACGGCGCGCTCGTCCAGAGGGTCGAGCGGGGTGTCCGTAGTGGAGAGCAGATGCTCCGGAGTGACGTCGCGCCCCAGCAGATGCAGTGCGCCGATCTCCCCGGCCGCTCCGCCGAATCCGCGGTGCAGCCTCCCGCCGATCAGCGAACCCGCACCCGGGCTCAAACCCGCCAGGACGAAGACGATGTCGTCGGACTCGGTTGCCGCGCCCTTCCAGTGTTCCGCCACCGCTGCGGCGTTCGCGTCGTTCTCCACCAGGACGGGGCACCGGAAGGAACGGCGCAGCCTCTCGCCGAGCGCGAGGCCGGTCCAGTCCGGCAGCGCCGTGCCCAGGCGCACCGTGCCGTCGGCCCCGACGATGCCGGGGCTGCCGACCCCGACCGCACGCAAGTTGCCACGTGCCACCCCGGTGCGCCGCAGCACATCGGCGATCACAGCTCTGACCTGGTCGATCCTGTCGTCCGCACACGCCGTCTCGGAGACGTCACGTGAGCCTGCGCCGACGATCCGGCCGTCCAGGCCGGACAGCAGGGCCGAGACACGGTGCGCGCCGATCTCGACGCCCAGCAGAAATCCGGCCTCGGCACGGAACCTGAACCGCCTTGCGGGGCGGCCCTGGCGCCTGGTTCCGCTTTCGTCGGGCACCGTCTCCACCACCAGGCCCGCTGCGAACAGTCCTTCCACGACACCTTCGACCGTGGGACGCGACAGCCCTGTGATCCGGGTCAGATCCGTGAGCGTGGGCGAATCCGCCCCGCGCAGGGCATGCAGCACCACCGCGGAATTGATCCTCCGCAGCAAAGACGGGTCACCACCGGTCAGCCGGCCCACCGTACGTCCTCCCAGGTCGTGCTCATGTCTGCCGGATGGTACTCGCTGACCCCGGTCGCGGCGATCAGCACCCGGAGAGAGGCGTCCGGAGCCGGGCGCAGCCTTTTCCGGCTCGCCAAGATGGTGAGGCCCGGTGGGCTTGTCCTGGGCACGGGCCTGGTCACCAGCTTCACCACATTTCTGGTGGGACGGCTGTTCATGGGTGAGTACGCGATCCGTCCCGGGGGGCCAGGAGCCCTGCGTGCTGCGTTCGGTGGTGGTGTCCATCTGGCTCTGCCGGCTCTGTTCGCAACAGGTCTGACGGCGGTGTTGCGCAGCGCGATCGCCGTACTCAGCCTGCTCGTCCTCTTCATCTTGACCGTCTCCTTCGCGGTCGGAGGCATCGCGGGAGGCATCGTCCAGTACTTTCCCGACCGGGCGGGGCAGTTGGTGCTCCCCGGGCATCAGGAGGGAAATACCGGTCCGTGGACGGGGCTTGCCGTCACCGCGGGACGGGCGGCTGTCGCACTGGTCGCAGGCAGGTGGGCCCTGTGTGAGCGGGACGTCTGAGCTGCCGCGGTGGGGGAGGCGTGGCTCGGGCGCCCGCAGGTCGTACGGTCGGCTTTCAGCCCTTCGGGGAACAGCACCGGGAAACCCCCTGAGGGAGGCGTGGAGCAGCCCGGCCGGGGCCATGTGTCAGTGCGGGGAGGTCCACTGACGGTACGACCACCGCAGACCGTCTCCGCCTCATCGATGGGATGAGCCCCAAGGCCTCCCTTCTCCGGAGCGCGTCCCGTCAGCAGTTCCGCCGTAGCAGCCCCCGCCGGGACCGGGAGGTGTGGTCTAGCCGGGGGAGGCCCGGCCGACCGCCGCCAGCAGGCGGGCGTACTCGTCAGCCATGGTGCTCACGGTCCAGTGCGCGTTCAGTCCGCTCGGGTTGGGCAGCACCCAGACGCGGGCGCCGCCGATCGTCCGTTCCTGGGGACCGATCTGTGCGCGGCGATCGCCGAAGGCCGTGCGATACGCGGTGATGCCGACGACGGCCAGCCACGACGGGCCCAGGTCCTCCACCTTGGCCGCCAGCACCCTTCCGCCCTCACGGAATTCCTCCGCGCCCAGCTCGTCCGCCCGTGCCGTGGCCCTGGCCACCACATTGGTGATGCCCAGGCCGAGTCCCGGGAGCTGATCCTGTTCCGCGGGTCTCAACTGCCTGGGCGTGAAACCCGACAGATGCAGCACCGGCCAGAACCGATTGCCCGGATGAGCGAAATGGTGCCCCGTAGCGGCAGTCATGAGGCTCGGGTTGATCCCGCAGAACAGCACACGCAGGCCGCCCGCGACCACGTCGGGTACGACGCGGTCACGGGCGGCCAGAAGCTCGTCGGGTGTCATCAGCAGTGGAGCCGGCCTCAGAGGATGGAGCCGGGGGTGTACGCGGCGGCTTCCGGGTGCTGCTTGGTGATCTCCTCGATCCTCGACACCAGCGAAGCGACCTGGTCGCCCGCCGCTCCGGTGAACGAGAGCTTGTCCGCCATCAGGGCATCGAGCTCACCGCGGCTGAGCGGAATCCGCTCGTCCGCGGCCAGCTTGTCCAGCAGCTCGTTGCGCTCCGCGCCCTGCTCCCGCATGGCAAGGGCCGAGGCGACCGCGTGTTCCTTGATGGCCTCGTGCGCGACCTCACGGCCGACTCCGGCCCGCACCGCCCCCATCAGCACCTTGGTCGTGGCGAGGAAGGGCAGGTAGCGGTCCAGCTCACGCGCCACGACCGCGGGGAACGCACCGAACTCGTCGAGGACGGTCAGGAAGGTCTCCAGCAACCCGTCGAATGCGAAGAAGGCGTCCGGCAACGCGACCCGGCGGACCACGGAGCAGGACACATCGCCCTCGTTCCACTGGTCGCCCGCCAGCTCGCCCGTCATGGACGCGTAACCGCGCAGGATCACCATCAGGCCGTTGACGCGCTCGCAGGAGCGGGTGTTCATCTTGTGCGGCATCGCCGACGAGCCGACCTGGCCGGGCTTGAAGCCCTCGGTCACCAGCTCGTGCCCGGCCATGAGCCGGATGGTCCTGGCGACCGACGAAGGCGCGGCGGCCAGCTGAACCAGCGCGGTCACGACGTCGTAGTCGAGGGAGCGGGGGTAGACCTGGCCGACGGAGGTGAAGGCGTGTGCGAAGCCGAGATGCCCGGCGATGCGCTGCTCCAGGTCGGCGAGCTTGCCCGCGTCACCGCCGAGCAGGTCCAGCATGTCCTGCGCCGTGCCGACGGGCCCCTTGATACCACGCAGCGGGTAGCGGCCGAGCAGGTCGTCCAGCCGCCCGTACGCCACCAGCAGTTCGTCCGCGGCGGTGGCGAAGCGCTTGCCGAGGGTCGTCGCCTGTGCGGCGACGTTGTGGGAACGGCCCGCGATGACCAGCTCGCCGTACTCCGCCGCAAGCTTGCCCAGGCGCGCCAGAACCGCCACCGTGCGGTCGCGCATCAGCTCCAGCGAGAGACGGATCTGCAGCTGCTCGACATTCTCGGTGAGGTCCCGGGACGTCATGCCCTTGTGCACCTGCTCGTGGCCGGCGAGAGCGTTGAACTCCTCGATCCGGGCCTTCACGTCGTGCCGGGTGACCTTCTCACGCTCGGCGATCGAGACGAGGTCGACCTGGTCGATCACACGCTCGTAGTCGGCCGGCGCAGCGTCGGGTACCTCGATCCCGAGGTCCTTCTGAGCGCGCAGCACCGCCAGCCACAGCTGGCGTTCCAGCCTTACCTTCTGCTCGGGGGACCAGAGGACGGCCAGCTCCGTAGAGGCATAGCGGCCGGCCAGGACATTGGGGATGCGAGGCTTCGCAGACACAGCAGTCACGTGGCCCGATTCTACTGGCGGTTTCTGCAGGTCCGCGCCGTGGGCCGGTATGTGGCTTCCTACGAAGCCCTTCCCGGCCCTCGTCGTGGGGCCGGCCGGCACTCACCGCTTCGCGGCCACGAATCCCCACTGGTCCACCGCCGGGCCCGTCTCCCGCTCCTCAGGACGCCACAGGCTGATGGAACCGAACCCCGGCGCGACGAGGTCGAGACCGTCCGCGAAGGAACGGATGGTCTCTCCGGGGCGAGAGACGTACGGCATCGCGCCGCCGTCGGCATACTCGTCGGAGGCCGCCAGGGTCTCCTCGGTCTCGATGGTGTCGCACAGCATCAGAAAGCTCCCGGAGGGAAACGCGCCGAGGTAACCGCGCAGCAGAGCGGCTGCCTCGGCCGGGTCGGCGACATGCCCCAGAGTGGAGAGCACCATCAGGGCCACCGGCTGCCGAAGGTCCAGCGTCCTGGCGGCCTCCCGGAGCACGGTGCCGGTATCCCGCAGATCCGCGTGCACGTAGTCGGTGGCACCCTCGGAGCTGCTGGTCAGCAGAGCGCGAGCGTGTGCGAGCACGATCGGGTCGTGATCCACGTAGACGACGCGTGCCGCCGGGGCGACAGCCTGCGCGACCTCATGGGTCGCCTCAGCGGTCGGCAGGCCGGTGCCGAGATCGAGGAACTGCCGGATCCCCGCCTCCCCGGCCAGATAGCGCACCGCCCGGGCCTGGAAGCGACGCGAGGCACGGGCGATGTCGATGATCTGCGGGTAGAGCTTCTCCATCGTCGCGCCCAGCCGCCGGTCCACCTCGTAGTTGTCCTTGCCGCCCAGCCAGTAGTTCCACACCCGTGCCGAGTGGGGCGTGGTGGTGTCGATTCCGCCCGCCGGTATTCCGATGTCCGGTACGCCGTTCATGGGCCCTCCCCGTTCCGGTGCCCAGGGAGCCCCTGCGCGGTGAACGTCCATGCTGTCCCACCAGCCACACACGCAACAGCTACAACTGCGCCAACTCTCGGAATGACGTACGTGGGCACACGCGGCGACAGAGAGGTCAGCCGTCCAGCCGACGCCAGCCTGTCACCGGTCCGGGGGACGCCGCGTCCTCGGGAGTGATCCAGAACGCCCTCCCCAGCCCGGTGTCGAACTGTGCGCCGGCCCGGCCGTCGCCCGACGAACGTCCGGTGAGGCGTCGCCCGATCCAGGGCATCAGGTGCTGCCGGGCGAAGCGGACGTCGTCGATCCGTCGCTGCGCCCAGCGTGCGGGCGCGGACACCGGCATCGGCTTCTGCCAGTCGCTCTCCGCGGGCAGCCCCAGTGTCTGCCAGACCGCCTCCGCGACCCTGCGATGTCCCTCGGCCGTCAGGTGCAGCCGGTCGACGTCCCACATCCGCGGATCGCCGAGCGACGGTGCCCCGTACAGGTCGGCCACCAGCGCACCATGGCGCTCGGCCAGATCATCGACCAGTGAGAACAGCTCTTCCATGCGTGGACGGAAGCGTTCCATGACCGGGCCGTTCCGGCCGGGGCTGCGCATCAGCACCAGCGTCTTGCACGACGGTGCGAGACGCTCCACCGCCTCCTCCAGCCGGCTGCGGACCATCCCCATGTCGCACTTCGGCCGCAGGGTGTCGTTGAGCCCTCCGACGAGTGTGATCACATCCGGCTGCAGGGCGGCGGCGATGGGGACCTGTTCATCCACGATCTGGCCGATGAGCTTTCCCCGGACGGCGAGATTGGCGTACCGGAACCCGGGTGCGCGGACCGCGAGGCGGGCGGCGAGGACATCGGCCCAGCCGCGGTACGAACCGTCGGGCAGCAGGTCCGACATGCCCTCGGTGAACGAGTCGCCGACCGCGACGAGACTGGTGTAGGAGGCATTCAATTCCATGGCGCTGCCGATCGTACCGTGACCGCGGACCGCGGCAGAGGGCTGCGGGTGAGCGGCAGCCGCGTGGAACCGAGGGCGGCGGGAAGACACGCGCACGCCGCCGCCGGAACACGGGGAGGGACGCGACAGCGGCCCCGCCCCTCCCCGCCCCCCGTCACCGGACGCCGGCGTCAGCGGGCCTGGTGCCTCCCCACCAGCTCACGCAGTACGTCCTCCATCGTGATCATGCCCGCCAGCCGGCCGTTCTCGTCGAGTACCGCGGCCAGGTGTGTACGGCTCCGCCGCAGCGCGGTCAGTACGTCGTCCAGCGGTGTCGCCGCACGCACCCGGGCGATCGGCCGCAGAGCCGTCACCGGGAACGGCACATCGCGTGGTGCGGCGTCCAGGGCGTCCTTCACGTGGAGGTACCCGATGATGCGCTGCTCGCTGTCCATCACCGGGAAACGCGAGAAGCCGGACTCGTGGGAGAGCCGTTCCAGCTCCTCCGGGGTCGTGCCGACCCTGGTGTACAGCACCCGGTCGACCGGAAGCAGCACGTCCTGGACCGGGCGGCGGCCCAGTTCCAGGGCGTGGCGCAGACGGTCCGCCGAGCGGTCGTCGACCAGCCCGGAGTCCTCGGCGTCCTTGACGAGGCGTGCCAGTTCGTCGTCGGAGAAGGTCGCGGAGACCTCGTCCTTGGTCTCCACCCGCAACAGCTTGAGCAGGGCGTTCGCGAAGGCGTTGATCGCGAAGATCACCGGCTTCAGAGCCCTGGCGAGAGTCACCAGGGGCGGCCCGAGCAGCAGGGCGGTGCGGGCGGGCTCGGCCAGTGCGATGTTCTTCGGCACCATCTCGCCCAGCAGCATGTGCAGGTACGTCGCCACGGTCAGGGCGATGACGAACGAGATCGGATGCACCAGCCCGTGCGGCACCCCCACCGAGTCGAAGACGGGTTCCAGCAGATGGGCGATGGCGGGTTCGGCGACGACACCCAGCACCAGTGTGCAGAGCGTGATGCCCAGCTGCGCCGCCGCGAGGAGCGCCGACACGTGCTCGAGACCCCAGATGACGCTGCGGGCCCGCCGGTTCCCGGCCTCCGCCTCGGGCTCGATCTGGCTGCGGCGTACGGAGATCAGAGCGAATTCCGCGCCGACGAAGAAGGCGTTGACGACCAGGGTCAGCAAGCCGATGAAGAGCTGGACGGCGATCATCGTTCGTCCTCCGTCGGCTCGTCACTGCCGGGCAGCGGCGCGTGCAGCAGCGCACGTGCGGCGCGATGCCCCGAAGCGTCCACCACGTCGATCCGCCAGCCCCCGAGCTCGACGGTGTCACCGACGGCCGGGATGCGGCCGACCTCTGTGGCGATCAGACCGGCCAGTGTTTCGTACGGCCCGTCCGGCACCCGCAGCCCGATGGTGCGGAGCTGGTCCGTGCGGGCCGCTCCGTCGGCGGACCACAGGGTGCGCCCGTCCGCGTCCTCACCCGCGGCCGCCAGGTCAGGGGTCTCGTGCGGATCGTGCTCGTCGCGCACCTCGCCGACGACTTCCTCCACGATGTCCTCCAGCGTCACGACTCCCGCCGTGCCGCCGTACTCGTCGATCACGACGGCCATGGCCAGCTTTCCGGAGAGCCGGTCCAGCAGGCGGTCGACAGTGAGCGTCTCCGGCACCAGCAGCGGTTCGCGCAGCATGTCCGACACCCGCTTACGGGACCGCTGGTCCGCCGGAACGGCCAGCACGTCCTTGATGTGGGCGACACCGACGACCGTGTCCAGACTGCCCCGGTAGACGGGGAACCGGGACAGACCGGTCGCCCGGGTGGCGTTCGCGACGTCCTCGGCGGTCGCCTGCGCGTCGAGGGCGACGACCTGGACGCGGGGAGTCATCACGTTCTCCGCGGTCAGTTCGGACAGGCTGAGGGTGCGCACGAACAGTTCGGCGGTGTCCGCCTCCAGCGCGCCTTCCTTGGCGGAATGGCGTGCCAGGGCCACCAGCTCCTGCGGACTGCGCGCCGAGGCCAGTTCCTCGGCCGGTTCGAGGCCGAAGCGCCGCACGATCCGGTTGGCGGTGTTGTTGAGGTGGCTGATGAAGGGGCGGAAGACCGCCGTGAACGCGCGCTGCGGCGCGGCGACGGTCCGCGCGACGGACAGAGGGGAGGAGATCGCCCAGTTCTTCGGGACGAGTTCACCGATCACCATCAGGACCACGGTGGACAGCGCGGTGCCGATCACAAGGGCCAGTGAGGAGGCCATCCCGGGCGACAGCCCGGCCGCTTCCACCGGACCGCGGATCAGCTCGGCGATGGACGGCTCGGAGAGCATGCCCACGACCAGGTTGGTGACGGTGATGCCGAGCTGTGCGCCGGAGAGCTGGTAGGTGAGGCTGCGTACGGCCTTGAGAGCTCCCGCCGCACCCCGGTCCCCCCGCTCGACGGCCTGTTCGAGCTCACCGCGCTCCACGGTGGTCAGAGAGAACTCGGCCGCCACGAAGGCGCCGCAGGCGAGGCAGAGCAGTACCGCCACGAGGAGCAGGAGCACTTCGGTCATCGGTTCACCTCCGTCCCATGATCGGGCAGGGTCAGGAGGTTCGCGCGATGTCGTCGGTATCGACTACTGGGGGGCTCGCCCATGGGCGGACGCTCACACCTTTCACACAGGGTCGGACGATCGGGAATCCATGGTAAAGGGTCGGCAAAACACCTTGTCCGGCACCGGCCCGGCGACCGGTTCGCAGGCCTTCGGCGGTGTCGGTCGTGATCACAGGGACTTGATCCAGCGCCGCCGGTGGTCCTCGCGATGGTAACCAGCCGCACCCCATGTCCGGTGCGCCCGGTCGTTGGACTCCAGGACCATGGCGTCGATCCGCCGCCCACCCGGCGCGAGGAGTCTTCGCTCCGCCGCGTCCATCAGCGCGGTGGCGATGCCCTGCCTGCGGAAGCCGGGGTGCACGGCGAACCGGTATGCGGAGCACCGCCACCCGTCGAAGCCGGCTGTGACGGTCCCGGTGATCCGGCCGTCGCGTTCCGCGAGGAGCAGGGCCGCGGGATCCCGTGAGATGAGCCCTGCCACTCCGTCGCGGTCGTCGGTGATGCCGGTGCCTTCCGCGGCCTCGCGCCGGCACCGGAGCACTGCGTCGACGTCCGACGGAACGGCGTGGCGGACATCAGGACCGGTCACGATCCGGGCCAGTCGGAATGCCCGGGGGAGGGGCGAACGGTTTCCGGTGCTGTGCCCCCGGCGGGCCGGGCCCTGTGTGTGCCCGTGGCCGGACCCACGGGCACACGGCCGCGGTGGGACCCGGGCGCCCCCGGTGCGCCGCCCCGCTCCCCTTGTGGGTGCTAGCGGGCACGCGCTAGCGTGATGGTGTGCCCAAGACCCAGCTGAACGTCCGAGTGGACGAGGCCACCGCCGAGGCGGCGCGGCAGCGCGCCCTGCAACGGGGGATGAGCGTGAACCGTTACATAGAAGAGCTCGTCAAGCAGGATGCGGGCGAGGTGGGGCACACCTTCGTCGAGGCCGCGGCCGACTTCATGAAGCAGTACGAGTCGGTGTTCGCCGAGGAGTCCGGGCCGGAGCGCGAAGGCACCCGTTGAACCTGCGGATCGACCTTTCCTGGCTGCTCATGGTCGCCGAGCACAAGACGCCCGGTGACCCCCAGGTCGTCGACTGGGGCGCGCTCGTCGCCGCCGTCAGCCGGCACGAAGCGGAGATCTTCGGCAGCCCTGTCTACAGCGACCCGTGCTCCCGGGCGGCGGCCATGCTGCAGCTGCTCCTCCACGTGCCCGCCCTCGAACACTCCAACGCGATGTTCGCGTCCGCCGTCGCCTACGGCTACCTCGTCGCTTCAGGCCTGAAGGTCACCACCTCTCCCGAACAGGTGCGTGATCTGGCCAGGCTGGTGAAGGAGGACAAGGCCGACGTCCGGTCCATCGCCGACGAACTGCGCAGGTGGAGCCTGTGACCGGGGTTCCTCAGCCCGTCCCCGCCGATCGGTCCACCGCCGTGGACCGGCGGGCCACGCCGAGGACACACGGGGAGCTGGGCAACCGGACGCCTTGTCCAGGAATCCGGAAACTGCGGTACACCCCCAGCTCGAAGCCTGCCTCCTCGATGGCTGCGACCGTGTTCCTCGCCGTGTGACAGCCCCCGAAGAGCAGGGGCCAGAAGGTGCGGTCGACCGCCCGCTGAGCCGTCGCCAGCGTCCGGTCGGAGGCCAGGGTGTGTTCGAAGAAGCGCAGCTCACCGCCCGGCCTCAGCACCCGCTCGATCTCCGCCAGCGCCCGGGGAAGGTTCCGCACGGTGCACAGGACCAGCGAGGCCACCGCCGCGTCGAACGCCTCGCTCTTGACCGGCAGCGCCTCAGCAGCGCCTGGCACCACATCGACCGGCACCTCCGCGTGCAGCGCCGCACCGGCTGCCAGCTGCCGCAGGCTGCGCTCGGGCTCGATCGCGACCACTTCGGACACGGCCCCCGGGTAGTGCGCGAAGTTGAGGCCGTTACCGGCGCCGATCTCGATGACGCGGCCCGAAAGACCACTGAGAAGCTCGTCGCGATGTGCCGCCACACCTCCTCTCAGCTCGGCGGTCACGCTCATCCGGGCGTAGAAACGGGCGAACAGCGGGTGGTGCACCGCGTCCCGGGGGGCAGATGTGCTGCGCGGACGCATGAGCGGGCCTCCTTCGGAGGGCACGTGGATACGGCTCTCCCTGAATTCTCCCCCGCCCGGCCCGGCCCAGCCGCTCGGCCGCTCATCCGGCAGGGCGATTTCCACCGATCTCCGGAGCCAGCCAACTCGCCGCCCGCGCCCGGAAATCGGCCGGGGGCAACGAGCCCGCCCCGGCCGGCACGACGCCGAGCAGCGGGGCGCCCGCCGCGACCGGAAGGTCGTCGAGGTTGCACCGCGAGGCCAGGTCGGGTTCGGCCGGCATGCTCCCCACCACCACTCCGGGGCACGCAAGTCCCCGCGTCCGCAACGCCTCCGCCGTCAGCGCGGTGGCGTTGAGGGTCCCCAGCCCCGCGGCTGCCACCACCAGCACGGGCGCCTCCAGCAGACGAGCGGCGTCCGCGAGCGTGGCCCCCTGCTCGTCGTAGCGGACGAGGAGCCCGCCCGCGCCCTCGACCAGCACCAGGTCGTGCTCCGTCCCCAGCTTCTGGGCGGCCTCGGCGACCTCATACGGACGTACGGGCGGGAGACCGGATCGGCGAGCGGCTGTCCCGGGCGCCAACGGCTCCGGGAAGCGGGCCAGTTCGACCGCTGTCACATGGGAACCGGCCAGTCGTGCGACTTCGGCGGCATCCCCCGGTTCACCCGGGACGAGACCTGTCTGGGCGGGTTTGAGGACCGCGACGCGGAGGTTCCGGAAGGCGGCCGCCACCGCCGCGGTCACGATCGTCTTGCCGATCTCGGTGCCGGTCCCGCTCACCACGAGGATCGTCATCTCAGCCCTCCTTCGCCGCCGCGCACACGGCCCGGCAGATCCGTGCCACGTCGTCGTCACCGGTCACGTAGGGCGGCATCGTGTACACGAGATCGCGGAACGGCCGCAGCCATACGCCCTCGCGGACCGCGGCCCGTGTCGCGGCGGCCATGTCCACCTCGCGATCCAACTGCACGACCCCGATCGCGCCCAGCACCCGGACGTCACGCACGCCCGGCACACCGGCGGCTTCGGCCAGGCCCTGCCGCAGCCCCGCGCCGATCCGCTTCACCTCCAGCTCCCAGTCCTGGCCCAGCAGGAGGTCCACCGACGCGCAGGCCACCGCCGAGGCCAGCGGATTACCCATGAAGGTCGGCCCGTGCGCCAGCACGGGAACGTCACCGCTCGAAATGCCCTCGGCCACCCGCGACGTGCACAGCGTCGCCGCCAGCGTCAGATAGCCGCCGGTCAGCGCCTTGCCGACGCACATGACATCCGGTGACACCCCGGCGTGCCCGGCCGCGAACAACTGTCCGGTCCGGCCGAACCCCGTCGCGATCTCGTCGAATACGAGGAGCACGTCGTTCGCGTCGCACGCCTCACGGAGCACCCGCAGGTACGCGGGGGAGTGGAAGCGCATCCCGCCCGCCCCCTGCACCACGGGCTCCACGATCACCGCTGCCAGCTCCCCGGCACGGTCGGACACCAGCTCGCGCAGGTGCCTCACGTACGCCTCGTCCGGCTCGGCGTCGAAACCGTCCGGCGGCGCGTCCGCGAAGACCTGCCGGGGCAGGGAACCCGACCACAGCTCGTGCATCCCGCCCTCGGGATCACACACCGACATGGGCTGCCAGGTGTCCCCGTGATACCCGCCGCGCCAGGTCAGCAGCCGGTGCTTGGCGGGCCGTCCCGCCGAACGCCAGTACTGGAGGCACATCTTCACCGCCACCTCGACCGAGACCGATCCCGAATCGGCGAGGAAGACGTGCTGCAGCGGTTCCGGAGTGATCTCGACCAGCCGGGCCGCCAGCCGGACGGCGGGCTCATGCGTGAGCCCGCCGAACATCACATGGCTCATCCGGTCCAGCTGGCCGCGGGCGGCCTCGTTCAGCGCCGGATGGTTGTAACCGTGGACCGCCGACCACCAGGACGACATGCCGTCCACCAGCTCGCGGCGCCCGTGGGCGGGCTCGGCGAGCCGGAGGCGCACCCCGGACGCGGACTCCACGACCAGTGGTTCCTGCCGTCCCGGCATCGGGCCGTAGGGGTGCCAGACGTGGGCCCGGTCCAGGGCGAGGAGTTCTGCGGGGCGGAGCGGATCAGGCATTGGGCGCGAGATCCGTCCCGGCGCCGCGACGGCGGACCGCCACCAGATCCGTACGCGCCGCGAGGCTCTCGGACGGTTCCGGGGCGGTCTCGGCGGTGTCACCGCACGGAGCGCAGCCGCCCCCGTGCGCACCACAGCCGCCGGCCTCCGGAACGCGGTGCTCGGGGAGGGTCTTCGTGGCTGCTCCCTCGACCTCGAAACCGGCGTCCGCGATCATGTCGAGATCGGTCTGCCCGGACTGGCCCTCACTGGTCAGATAGTCACCCAGGAAGATGGAGTTGACCAGGTGCAGTGCGAGCGGCTGCATCGAACGCAGATGAACCTCGCGGCCGCCCGCGAGCCGCACCTCGACGTCCGGGCACACGAACCGGACCATCGCCAGGATGCGCAGGCACCGCTGCGGCGTGAGGTGCCAGTCCTTCGCGAGCGGGGTCCCCTCCATGGGAATCAGGAAGTTCACCGGCACCGAGTCGGGATCCAGCTCACGCAGCGAGAAGACGACGTCCACCAGGTCGGCGTCGGTCTCGCCCATGCCCGCGATCAGGCCGGAGCACGCCGAGAGCCCGGCGGCCTGGGCCTGCTGCACGGTGTCCACCCGGTCGGCGTAGGTGTGCGTGGTCGTGATGTCCCCGTACGTCCCCTCCGAAGTGTTGAGGTTGTGGTTGTAGGCATCGGCGCCCGCAGACCTCAGACGGTCGGCCTGGCCCTCCGACAGCAGGCCGAGGCAGGCGCACACCTCGACATCCTCGTGCTGCTCCTTGATGGCCTCGATCGTCTGCGACACCCGGTCGACGTCACGGTCGGTCGGCCCCCGGCCGCTGGCCACCAGACACACCCGCTTGGCGCCGCCGGCCACCCCGGCGGCTGCGGCCTTCTTCGCCTCGTCCGGTTTCAGCCAGGTGTACTTGAGGATCTCGGCCTTGGAGCCGAGCCGCTGCGAGCAGTACGAGCAGTCCTCGGGGCAGAGCCCGGATTTCAGGTTCACCAGATAGTTGAGTTTGACGCGCCTGCCGAACCACTGGCGGCGCACCTTTCCGGCCGCGGCCACCACGTCGAGCAGCATGTCGTCGGAGGTCGCCAGCAGGGCGAGCGCTTCGTCACGGGTCGGCAGTTCGCGCCGCAGCCCCTTTTCCACCAGCGTGTTCAGCAGGTCCATGGCGTTGATCCTGACGTACGGCACCGCCATCGGCCAAGGAGGAACCGGACAGCAGAGTCGGCCGATGCTGTGTGTATTGCCACACCCTGGCCTGTTGCGCACCCGGTTAGGGTCTGTGAGCTGCCTACAAAAGGACCTGCTCATGGCCTACGCCCCGTTCGGCTGGATCGACGACGAGGCCCGGCGCCGCGCCGGCGCCGGACTCGTCCGGACGTTGCGCCCCCGCTCCGCCGGGACGGCACTGCTGGACCTCGCGAGCAACGACTACCTGGGTCTGAGCCGGAACCCCGAGGTCACCGCGGCAGCGGCCGACGCGGCACGGACATGGGGCGCGGGCGCCACCGGCTCGCGGCTCGTCACCGGGTCCACCGCGCTGCACGCGGAACTGGAACGCGAGCTCGCCGGGTTCTGCGGATTCGAAGCGGCCCTGGTGTTCTCCTCCGGCTACGCGGCCAACCTCGCCGCCCTCACGGCACTGACGGGCCGTGACTCACTGATCGTGTCCGACGCAGGCAACCACGCCTCGATCGTCGACGGCTGCCGGCTCTCCCGTGCCGTCACCGCCGTCGTTCCGCACGCGGACCCCGAGGCTGTGCGAAAGGTGCTCCACACGCACGACGGACGGGCGCTGGTGGTGACCGACTCCGTCTTCTCGGTGGACGGTGACGCCGCCCCGCTCGCCGCACTCTCGGAGGTCTGCCGCGACACGGGCGCGGCCCTCCTCGTGGACGACGCCCACGGACTGGGCGTCCTGGGCGCGGGCGGGCGCGGCGCGCTCGCGGCCGCCGGACTCGCGGGCGGCGAGGGGACCGTCGCCACCCTCACCCTCTCCAAGTCCCTCGGCAGTCAGGGCGGCGCGGTGCTCGGCCCTGCTCGGGTCATCAGCCACCTGGTGAACACGGCCCGTACGTTCATCTTCGACACCGGTCTCGCGCCGGCGGCCGTCGGCGCGGCTCTGAGCGCTCTGTGTCTGCTGCGCCGTGAACCCGGACGGGCGGCGAGGGCAGGGGCCGTGGCCGTCGAGCTGTACACCCGTCTGACGGCGGCCGGACTGACCGCAGTACGTCCCGACGCCGCTGTCGTCTCGGTCCGGGCGCCCTCGGCGGAGTCGGCGGTGCGCTGGGCCGCCGACTGCCGCACGGCGGGTCTCGCGGTCGGGTGCTTCCGGCCGCCGTCGGTGCCGGACGGGATCTCCAGACTGAGACTGACCGCCCGGGCAGACCTCACACAGGATCAGATCGCCACCGCCGTGGACACGGTCCTCGCGACGTCGCCCCTGCCGGTCAGCTGAACGGCAGGCCGGCCGGTCCTGTTCAGGACCCTGCTGCCGCCTTCGGCGGACGTACTGCTCGCGCTCGTCCGGTTCCCGGCCGTGGCCCTGCTGGTGGACCGTCCGGGCCGGTGGCGGCCGCGTACCGCCCGTGCGGCCGGGGGCGGCAGCGGCACCGCGCTGGGGCCCGAGCCGGTGGTGGGGCCACCGCCTGGTGGGGCCCCCGCCGCACCGAACCAAGCGAAAGGGAGCGTCAGCGGACCCGCCCGTACCAGACGTTGCCGGACCAGATCCTCTCCAGCCGGACCACGGCGCCGGCCTTCGGCGAGTGCCAGATCTTTCCACTGCCGGCATAGATCCCGACGTGGTACACGCTGCGGCCCGCGTGGAAGAAGACCAGGTCGCCGCGTTTCCGCTGCGACCTGGAGATATGGCGGGTCTTGTTGTACTGCTGTTGTGCCGTGCGGGGAAGTTTCCTGCCGGCTTTCTTGAACGAGTAGAGCGTGAGCCCCGAGCAGTCGAACCGATGAGGGCCCGCGGCGCCCCATCGGTAGGGCGCGCCCTTCTTCGAAGCGGCGATCTTGAGCGCTTTCGTCGAATGGGTGGCGGCCTCGGCGTCGTTCACGAAACCAGGCGCCAGCACGGTGGTGCCTACGGCGAACGTCAGGACCGAGGCCGTACCGACCCGGGCGAACAGAGACGGGACATGAACCTGCGCAGTCATGCGCAACCCTTCGTCAGCCGCCTGTGAAGGATGACCTGTCGGGTTCGGGCTGGCGAAGTCGCCCGGCCGCACTGCGGCTTCACCCCGAGGACCGCCCGGATCTCCGGTCGGCCCGTTGCGCTCGGGTCCTCCACTCCTGCCGATCCACTCCTGTCGACCAGGCATCCGGACAGCGGCAGGACTCGGCGTCCGCCCGGACCGCCCCGCCGCGGTGGCGGGGGCTTGTCGTCCCAGGGATCTTTACGCACCTACCGCCGGATTTCCTCACTGAAGCGACGATATGTGAGAGTCATCACTATTGATCCGATCGGGTGGCCGCAGCCGGACCGGAGCCAAGGCGACGGCGACGGACCAGCCGTGTACCAGCGGCGGAACGATGCACGCCGCTCAGTGTCCGTACTCGTTGCGCAAGTTGGGCTGTAGCTCGGGCGGGGGAGCTTCTACGCCGATCGAGCGAGGAAAACTCATCGGCCCGCCGGGCGTGTCGTGAAAGGGTGTCGGAAAGGGGCGGTGGCCCCCGAGTCGGGCCTCGGGAACGCTCAACTCGAGGACGCGGGAGGCACTGAGATCCGTCCGGCCCGGCGCTCCCCGTCCAGCAGCCGCAGCGCCCTGGCAAGGGTTTCCGCGTGGACCTGCGACTCGCCCCGCTCGTGCATCAGGACCAGTGCGTCCCGGAGGGCCGGCGCCCGGGACGCGAGCGCCTGAGCCGCCCGGAGCGCCCCGTACGTGTCACCGCCATGCGCGGGGTTGATGCGGCCGAGCTGGTCGAGCACCTCCAGGTAGCAGTCGACGAACTCGGCCTCGGCGCGGGTCAGCGCGGGGAGGGGCGGGAACCGGGGTGGGAGCATCGGGGGTTCACCTCGCGGTGTGCGGCGGCTGGGACGGCGTACGGTTCTCCACCACGTGGTCCACCAGGCCGAACGCCAGGGCGGCCGGGGCGTCGAGGACGGTGTCCCGCTCGATGCCGGCGCTGATCTCCCGCGTGGAACGGCCCGTGTGACGGGACAGCATGGCCGTGAGCAGTTCGCGCTCGCGCTCCAACTCCCGGGCCTGGAGCTGGAGATCGGAGGGCTGACCCTGCACCGGCTCGTCCAGGGCGGGCTGCTTGATGACTACCCGGGCGCCGGGCAGGGCGTGCCGGCGCCCGGGCGCGCCGGCCGCGAGCAGTACCGCGGCACTGGAACCCGCCTGGCCCAGACAGAAGGTCTCCACCTCGCAGGAGAGGAAGCGCATGGTGTCGTAGATCGCTGTCATGGCGTTGAAGGAGCCGCCGGGCGAATTGATGTAGAGGGAGAGGGGGCGGTCGGGGTCCGCGTGCTCCAGGTGCATGAACTGCGCGATCAGGTCGGTCGCCGCGGTGTCGTCCACGGGCGTGCCGAGGAAGACGATCCGCTCGGACAGCAGCTTCGAGTAGGGATCCATGTTCCGGGACCCGTAGGCGGTGCGCTCGGTGAACTCGGGCAGGACGTAGCGGGCGATGGGACGGGGCACGGGGATACCTCTCCTGGGGCCACGGCGATTCGGAGTACGTTAAAAATGTACAGGATGTACAGGAGGTTAGAATGGGGACATGGCCTACGAGATTCCGGTGACGCAAGCCCGGGCGGAGCTCGCCGAACTGATCAACCGCGTCGTCTACGGGGGTGAGCGCGTGGTGGTGACGCGGCACGGAAAGCCCTTGGTCGCCTTGGTCTCTGCCGCTGACCTGCAACGACTCGAAAACGAAGAGGCTGTGGAGGAGACGGCCGAGGAGCAGGTGATCAGCTCGGTGTCCTCGTTCCGCTCCGTGCCGTCCACTCAGGGCGAACGGCACCGCTTCGGCATCGCTGCGGAACACCGTGGCCACGAGGGCCGCGAACGCTGACACCACCCAGGGCCGGGACCGTGTGCGGGGGGCGACCGCGGAAAAGCGGAGAGCCGCGCCCCGCCAGGACGTGGAGCCGTCGGCCGCTCGCACCGACCGGTCCGCGGAGCATCCCGGGTGCGCCCGTGACGCCCGGGAAGGAACTGCCCGGCAGCGTCGTCAGCAACGGGCCGGCGCCGGTGTCCTCCGCGCCGCCCGCGGCTGAGGTGGCGGCCTGTGCGGCGAGCCCTGGGGCGCCCGTCGTTGTCCAGGCTCACACGTTCCGCCGTGCCGGCCGGCGATCCCGTCCGTACCCGATCGCCACAGCGCGGGAATTCCTCGTGCAGGAGGCGCTGTCCGGCGGAGCCGGGCCGCACGTCCTGGAGGGCGGGTCGTGCGGGCCGGTGTACACGGATGTGTAAAGGGCCAGTTAACGCGCCGGAAAAACTTCCGCCCTAACGTGCAATGCCTGGGCGCGGAACCCTCTTCATCGTTCAACAGAGTGTTGAAGGCGGGATAGGGTCCCGCTGCGTCCGGGGCAGGTACCGGGCGGAAGAAGAAGAGGGTGGAAGCGTGCAACTGACTCCGCACGAACAGGAACGCCTGCTCATCCATGTGGCGGCCGATGTCGCAGAGAAGCGCAGGGCGCGCGGGCTGCGGCTGAATCACCCCGAGGCGATCGCGCTGATCACCTCGCACCTTCTGGAGGGCGCCCGTGACGGCCGGACCGTGGCCGAACTGATGGCCTCCGGCCGGAAGGTCCTCACCCGCGACGACGTCATGGACGGCATCCCGGAGATGATCCACGACGTCCAGGTCGAGGCCACCTTCCCGGACGGCACCAAGCTGGTCACCGTCCACGATCCGATCGTCTGACGGGGAGCGGTCCATGATTCCCGGAGAGATCCTGTACGCGGAGGGCCCGGTGCCGCTCAACGAGGGGCGCCCCGTCACCCGTCTCACCGTCCTCAACGCCGCGGACCGGCCCGTCCAGGTCGGCTCGCACTACCACTTCGCCGAGGCCAACACCGGCCTGGACTTCGACCGCCGGGCCGCCCGTGGACTGAGGCTGAACATAGCCGCCGGCACCGCTGTGCGCTTCGAACCCGGCATTCCCGTCGACGTCGAACTCGTCCCGCTCGCAGGTCTGCGCATCGTCCCCGGACTGCGCGGCGACACCGGAGGTTCCCTCGATGCCTGAGCTCAGCCGCCCCGTGTACGCCGATCTGTTCGGCCCCACCACCGGCGACCGCATCCGGCTCGCCGACACCGGCCTCGTCGTCGAGATAGAGGAGGACCGGTCCGCAGGGCCCGGACGGTCCGGGGACGAGGCAGTGTTCGGCGGCGGCAAGGTGATCCGTGAATCGATGGGCCAGGCGCGGACCACCCGCGCCGAAGGGGCCCCCGACACCGTCGTCACCGGCGCCGTCATCATCGACCACTGGGGCGTCGTCAAGGCCGACATCGGTATCCGCGACGGCCGGATCACGGGGATCGGCAAGGCCGGTAACCCGGACACGATGGACGGCGTCCACCCCGACCTGGTCATCGGACCCGAGACCGAGATCATCGCGGGCAACGGCAAGTTCCTCACCGCCGGGGCCGTCGACGCGCACGTCCACTTCATCTCGCCGACCCTCATCGACCAGGCGCTCTCCTCCGGGATCACGACCCTCGTCGGCGGAGGGACGGGCCCGGCCGAAGGCACCAAGGCCACGACGATCACCCCCGGGCCCTGGCACCTCGCCCGGATGTTCGAGGCGCTCGAGGGCTACCCGGTCAACATCGGACTGCTCGGCAAGGGCAACACGATGTCGCGTGAGGCCATGCACTCCCAGTTGCGGGCGGGAGCCCTGGGGTTCAAGATCCATGAGGACTGGGGCGCGACCCCCGCCGTCATCGACGCCTGCCTGAGTGTGTGCGAGGAGACGGGGGCCCAACTCGCCATCCATACGGACACACTCAACGAGGCCGGGTTCGTCTCCGACACGCTGGCCGCGATCGCGGGGCGCTCCATCCACTCGTACCACACCGAAGGTGCGGGCGGCGGGCACGCTCCCGACATCATCAGCGTGGTATCGGAACCGTACATCCTGCCCAGCTCCACCAACCCGACGCGGCCGCACACCGTCAACACGATCGAGGAACACCTCGACATGCTGATGGTCTGCCACCACCTCAATCCCACGGTGCCGGAGGACCTGGCCTTCGCCGAGTCCCGGATCCGGCCCTCGACGATCGCGGCCGAGGACATCCTCCACGACCTCGGGGCCATCTCGATCATCTCCTCGGACTCCCAGGCGATGGGCCGCATCGGCGAGGTGATCCTGCGTACCTGGCAGACCGCCCACGTGATGAAGCGGCGACGTGGCGCACTCCCGGGCGACGGCAACGCCGACAACCACCGGGCACGTCGCTATGTCGCCAAATACACCATCAACCCGGCGGTGGCCCAGGGCCTGGACCGGGAGATCGGCTCCGTCGAAACCGGTAAGCTCGCCGACCTCGTGCTGTGGGACCCCGCCTTCTTCGGTGTCAAGCCGCAGACCGTGCTCAAGGGCGGTCAGATCGCGTACGCGCAGATGGGCGATGCCAACGCCTCGATCCCCACCCCGCAGCCCGTGATGCCCCGCCCGATGTTCGGGGCCGTGGGCCGGGCTCCCGCGGCCAACTCCCTCAACTTCGTGTCCACGTCCGCCGTGGAGGCCGGGCTGCCGGAGCGCCTGGGACTCGGCAAGCAGTTCGTGCCGATCACCAGCACCCGTGGCGTCACCAAGTCGGACATGCGGGAGAACGACGCCCTGCCCCGGGTCCAGGTCGACCCCGACAGCTTCGCGGTCACCATCGACGGTGATCCGGTCGAACCCGCCCCCGCCACCGAACTCCCCATGACTCAGCGCTATTTCCTCTTCTGATACGCAGGAAAGCACTTCATGACGACACGCGCAGCCCTGCTCGTCCTCGCCGACGGCCGGTTCCCCGCCGGTGGACACGCCCACTCCGGTGGTGCCGAGCCGGCCGTCAAGGCAGGACGTATCGGAAACGCCCAGGACCTGGCGGAGTTCTGCCTGGGACGGCTTCACACCACCGGGCTCGTCTCGGCTGCCCTGGCCGCTGCGGCGGCCCACGGCCTCGACCCGCTCGCACTCGACGAGGCCGCCGACGCACGGACACCCTCGCCCGCCCTCAGGGACGTCGCACGCAAGCTGGGCCGGCAGCTGATGAGAGCGGCGCGAGCCACCTGGCCCAGCCACGAACTGGCCGTGCTCGCCGAAGCCCGGCCACGCGGCGCCCACCAGCCCGTCGTGCTCGGGCTCACGGCGCGCGCCGCAGGCCTGGGGCCCGCCGACGCGGCGCACTGCGCCGCCTACGAAGCGGTCAGCGGCCCGGCCACCGCCGTGGTCCGTCTGCTGTCCCTGGACCCCTTCGAGGCCACCGCCGTCCTCGCCCGGCTCGCACCCGCCCTCGATCAGATCGCCGACCAGGCCGCCGAGGCCGCGCGGCACGGCATCGGGGCGCTGCCCGCCTCCTCCGCCCCGCTGCTCGACATCTCGGCCGAGGCCCACGCGGCCTGGCCGGTCCGTCTGTTCGCGTCCTGAACCCCGGACCTCACCCCGCCCGTCACCACAGGAGCCGTATCCATGCATCTCGACCACGCACACCACGGACCCGCGGCCGTCAGTGCCGACGCCGCACGCCCCGATGGCACCCGACGCGCGCTGCGCATCGGTTTGGGCGGGCCGGTCGGCTCGGGCAAGACGGCCACCGTCGCCGCCCTCTGCCGCGCGCTGCGTGACCGCATCTCCATCGCCGTCGTCACCAACGACATCTACACCCGCGAGGACGCCGCCTTCCTGCTGCGCAACGCCGTGCTGCCCCCCGAGCGCATCCAGGCCGTCGAAACCGGCGCCTGCCCGCACACCGCGATCCGCGACGACATCTCCGCCAACCTCGAAGCGGTCGAGGACCTGGAGGACGCCGTGGGGCCCCTCGACCTGATCCTCGTCGAATCGGGCGGCGACAATCTGACCGCCACCTTCTCCAGAGGGCTCGTCGACGCCCAGGTCTTCGTGATCGACGTCGCGGGTGGCGACGACATCCCGCGTAAGGGCGGCCCGGGTGTCACCACCGCCGACCTGCTCGTGATCAACAAGACCGACCTCGCCCCCTACGTGGGCTCCGACCTCGACCGGATGGCCCGCGACGCCGCTGCGCAACGCGGCGAACTTCCCGTGGTCTTCACCTCCCTGACCGGCGCCGACGGTATCGCCCCCGTCGCCGACTGGGTGCGGGCGCGGCTCGCGGACTGGGCCGCATGAGCGTCACGGCCACCGCCCGGATCACGGCGGTCGCCGACGGACGGGGGGCCACGGCGCTTCCGGTGCTCGAGAGCGACGGTCCGCTCGCCCTGCGCCGGACCCGGTCCCCGGATGCCGGGCGTGCGCGTGTCACCGTGGTCGGCGCGATGAGCGCCCCCCTCGGTGGCGACCGGCTCACGATCGAGGTCCGGGCAAAGGACGGTGCACGGCTGGCGGTGGACTCCGCCGCCGCCACCGTGGCTCTGCCGGGGGCCGGCCCGGACGCCGGCCCCGCTTCGTACGACGTGCGGCTGAGCGTGGGGGAGGGGGCCCACCTCCACTGGCTCCCCGAACAGCTCGTCTCCGCGTGCGGAAGCGAACTGGACATGACCACACGGGCCGAACTGGCCGGAACCGCACGCCTGGTGCTTCGCGAGGAACAGGTCCTGGGCCGGCACGGCGAACGCACCGGACGGCTCTCGACCCGCCTGACGGTGCACAGAGCAGGACGGCCACTGCTCGACCAGCAACTGGCGTACGGTCCGGGATCACCCGGAGGATGGGACGGCGCGGCCGTCCTGGGCGGCCACCGGGCGGTCGGGCAGCTGCTCCTCGTCGACCCCGCGTTCGGCGTCCGCCCTCCCGCGCCACGCCTGCTCGGCCCCGCCGCCGCGCTGACCCCGCTGGCCGGCCCCGCCGTCCTGGTGACGGCTCTCGCCGCCGACGCCCGGCTGCTGCGAGCCGTGCTGGACGAGGCGCTGGAGGAGCTGCTGAGGGAACCCGGGCCCCTGCGGACGGTATGAGTTCGCTCAGCGGGACAACGGGCACCGGTTATTGGTTCGGTAAAGAAACATGCGTACGCCCTGTTCTCGGCGACCTCACAGACGAAAGGATCCGCCTGGACACATGAACCGACGCGCCGCCACCGGCGGCGCGTCAGGCAGGGGGAGGTTCCACTTGAGGCGCACAGCGATGCTCGGTTCGGCCGGCACTCTGATCGCGGGCACGCTCATGGCGGGGGCGATAGCCGCACCGGCCGCAGGTGCCGACAGCCGGCACCACGGCGGCCAGGAGGCACGCGGCGTCCAGATCGCCGCCGCCCGGGCCGCGAAGGCGGGTATCGACTGGACGGACTGTCCGGCCGACTGGGCGATCGCCGCACCCATCCAGTGCGGGTGGGTGAGCGTACCGCTGGACTACGGCAAGCCGAACGGGAAGCAGATCAAGCTCGCGGTCGACCGGCACGTCAGCACGGGCACGAAGGACGAGCGCCAGGGCGCACTCGTCTACAACCCCGGAGGCCCCGGCGGTTCGGGCATGGCGTTCCCGAAGCGCATCGTCACCAAGAACCCGCTCTGGACGAAGACCGCGAAGGCGTACGACTTCGTCGGCTTCGACCCGCGCGGGGTCGGTCACTCGGCGCCGATCTCCTGCATCGACCCGCAGGAGTTCGTGAAGGCACCGAAGGCCGATCCGGTGCCGGACAGCGAGGCCGACAAGCGGGCACAGCGCAAGCTCGCCGCCGAGTACGCCGACGGATGCGCCGAGCGCAGCGGCGAGATGCTGCCGCACATGACCACACCCGACACCGCGCGTGATCTGGACGTCATCCGCGCCGCGCTCGGTGAGAAGAAGCTCAACTTCCTGGGCGTCTCCTACGGTACCTACCTGGGCGCGGTCTACGGCACGCTCTTCCCGTCGCACGTACGCCGCATGGTCGTCGACAGCGTGGTGAACCCGGCGAAGGACAACATCTGGTACGAGGCCAACCTCAACCAGGACGTCGCCTTCCAGACGCGCTGGAACGACTGGAAGGCGTGGGTCGCCGAGAACGACGCGGCCTACCACATCGGTGACACGCCCGAGAAGGTCGAGCAGGCGTGGCTGACACTGCGGGCGGCGGCCAAGAAGGATCCGATCGGTGGCGTGGTCGGCCCCGCCGAACTCATCGGTTTCTTCCAGGGTGCCCCGTACTACGACTCCGCCTGGGCACCCACCGCCCAGGTCTGGAGCGACTACCTGGGCGGCGACACCCAGGCGCTGATCGACGCCGCGGCACCCGACCTGTCGGACACCGCGGGGAACATCAGTTCGGAGAACAGCAACGCCGTGTACACGGCGGTCGAGTGCGCGGATGCCAAGTGGCCCACCAGCTGGAGGAAGTGGGACCGCGACAACACCCGGCTGCACAAGGACCACCCGTTCATGACCTGGGCCAACGCCTGGATGAACCTGCCGTGTGCGACCTGGTCGTCCGAGCAGCAGACCCCGCTGGAGGTCCGCACGGGCAAGGGCCTGCCTCCGGTGCTGATCGTGCAGTCCACGCGTGACGCCGCCACCCCGTACGGGGGCGCCGTCGAGTTGCACAAGCGTTTCAAGGGCTCCCGTCTCATCACCGAGAAGGGCGCCGGTTCCCACGGTGTCACCGGCCTGGTCAACCCCTGCGTCAACGAGCGGGTGGACACCTACCTGCTCACGGGGAAGACGGACCGGCACGATGTGACGTGTGCTCCGCACGCCACACCGAAGCCGTGATCGCCACCTGACGTGAGCGGGCGGCCGATGGAGTCCGGCGGCCGCCCGCTCACCCCTGGCCGGTGGCTGCCCGTACGCCCCCGGCCGGCGCGGCCCGCTCACGCCTTCCGGTCGTGCCGCTCCAGCCAGGCGTCCTCCGCCGCGTAGTCGAAGAGCGCCTCGCCGTAGTTGCGCACCATCTTCGGGAAAGCCTGCCGCCAGTCGCGGCCGTCGAGCTGCGCGGCGAGCCAGGCGACGGTCTGCGGGAGCGACTGCGCATACCCCGTCACCGGGCGGTACCCCAGCTCCCGTTCGGCGGCCGACATGTCGTAGACGACGGGGTGCGCCCCGCTCCACGGTGTCTCCCCGATACCGCCCTCGGGCGGTGGACCCGCCACCAGCACCGTCTCGGTCTCCAGGCCCAGCACTTCGTCGACGGCCGCACCGATCTCGGCGACGGTCGGCGCCTGCGGATCCCCCGCGTTGAGCACCCGGGAGGCCGGCCGCAGAGCGGCGAGCCGCGCCAGTTCGGCGACGTTGGACACATGGACCGGATGGAAGCGGCTGGCCCCCTCGTAGGCCAGGACCCGCCGTCGGCGTCCGTCCAGCAGACGCTTCACGAAGTACAGCTCACGCGGTGTGCGGCAGTGCTCCCCGTGTATCGCTCCCGCCCGCAGCAGCGTCACCGGCAAGGCATCACCGGCCGCGAGCAGTTCGCGCTCCAGTGCGACCTTGCGTGTCCCGTACGTCGCGTCCCCGGGGGCGACCGTTCGCTGCGTCCGCGGAATCGGTACCGGATACTCCGGGAAGCCGTCCGGCTCGTCCTGCGTGTCGAAGCTCCGGCCCCGCTCGTCCTCGTACACCGCGCCGCTGGAGATGACGACCGCGGACCCGACCCGGCCCGCCAGCCCTGTCAGCTGCGCGGCGTGCTCCGGGCCGAAGGCGACCATGTCGACCAGGACGTCGCAGTCGTCCCCGATCGCGGCCGCCAGGGCACCCTCCTCGTCGCGGTCGAGTGCGACGGCACGGATGCCGTCGCCCCAGGCGCCGTCACGGCCGCCACCGCGGGAGGCCGCTGTCACCTCCCAGCCGTCCCCGGCCAGAGCGCGCACCGCGGCCCGGCCGATCTGCCCCGTGGCGCCCAGCACACATGCCCGTCCTCTGCTCATGCGAGCCACGCTACGGTCGTCCCAGCTGCCGGAACAGGAATATCGGCCGAGAGCAGATTTCCGGCTCAGTGCGGCCGCCGTGGGAACTTCTTGGGCTCCTCGGCCTGCGACGCCTTCGCCTTGACCGCGTACTCGTCGACGTACTCCTGGCCGGAGAGGCCGAGAATGGCGTACATGATCTCGTCCGTGACCGCCCGGATCGCCGCCTTCTGGTCCTCCAGGCCGGCATAGCGGGAGAAGTCCAGGGGCTCCCCGAACCGGATCGTGACCCGTTTGACCTTCGGCACCTTCTGTCCGGGCGGCTGGATCTCGAACGTGCCGACCATCGCGCAGGGGATGACCGGGACTCCCGCCTTGACGGCCATCACCGCGACCCCGACCTTGCCCTTGTACAGCCGCCCGTCGTGCGAGCGGGTGCCCTCCGGGTAGATGCCCAGGAGTTCGTTCCTGCTCAGCACTCCCAGCCCTTCACGGATCGCCGCCTGCCCCGCTTCCTTGCCGGACCGGTCCACGGGGATCTGTCCGATGCTGTGGAAGAAAGCCGCAGTCAGCTTGCCCTTGATGCCGGGGCCGGTGAAGTACTCGGCCTTCGCGAGGAACGTGATGCGGCGTTTGAGGATCGCGGGCATCAGGAAGTGGTCGGAGAAGGAGAGGTGGTTGCCCGCGATGATGGCCGCACCCTCCTCGGGAATGTGCTCGAGCCCTTCGATACGGGGCCGGAACGCCAGCCGGAGCAGAGGGCCCAGTACGACGTACTTCAGGACGTAATAGAACACAGCTTCTCTCCTAGCCTTCCTGACCGGGCTGGTGGCCGCGTTCTGTCAGGTCACACATGGTGGTGTCGCTCACGGCCGACTCGGAGGCGTGGTCGGCCGCAGTCCGGCCTTCTCGGACTGGTACCCACTCCTCGCCTCCTCACCTGACGTTTCAACAGTCGATGGTCCGTACGAACGTCTGCTTCTCTCCGATGATCGATCGTAGCTCTGGTCCGGGCGTGTCGGCAGTGGTGCGGAAGGGTTCCGTGGCGTGGTGCTCCGGCCTGTCCCCCGCTCCGGACGCGGGCCTCCGCCGGGCGAGACGCCGGTGATGGTGCGGAAGGGCATCGGTGGGGCTTCCTGACGCTCGAGTGCCGCTCAGGCCCGGGGCCCGAGGCCCCCTCCTCCCTCGCCTGCTGGACGACGCGCAGACAGTTCTCCCTCTTTCCCGTCCGAGGGTTCGTTCTCGTGCCGGTGTCCCGTGATCACCGGGCGCCGGGCGTTGCGTCCGTAGGCGGGCCCGTGCCCGCCGCCGAAGCCCATCAGCGACCCGGTCGGTCCGCCGGCCGCCGTCCGTGAGCTGTACTCCGGGCCCGGTGCCATGCCGCTGCGCGAGAGGGAGGCCGGTGCCGGACCGGCGACGGCATGGATTGCACGCGTGCCGTCACCGGGCATGCGGGCGCCCGCTCCCGGGACGCGTGCGGTCGACAGGCGGACACCGGGCACGGGAATCCGTCAGGAACGTCCGCACACCGGCCCTCGGATCAGCCGGCCACCGGGTACAGCAGGCAGTCCTCAGGTCGGATGAGCAGGTCGATCTCGCCGCCGGTGCGGTGGACGGGGCTCTCGGAGGGGACGCGCGGGGCGCCGCCGCCGGGTTCGTACTCGGATCGGGTCCGGTCTACGCGCACTGCTCGGTCCTCGCCCGCAGCACATCGGCAGCACCGTCGTGCGGAGCGCAGGCCCACGGCGGCGGACACTCCCGCGGAGCCGGCGCCGGCCACCCGCGAGCACCGGCCCGTCCCGCCGAGTTCCACCTGCACGGGTCCCGCCCCCGCCGAGCCGACGCGGCCCTCCAGGAGGTCGCACCGGCCGGTGAAGCCCGCGACCTCGGGAGGGGCGGGGAGCTCGTAGATCTCGGCGGGGTGCGGGCCTGCCGGAGGCGGCCGTGCATGAAGACGGTGCTGCGGTCGGACGGGGCATCGTCTCGACCTGGTCGTGGGTGACGTGGACGCTGGTGACACCGGCTTCGCGCTGGAGGTCCTCGGCGCCAGGACGCGGGCCCGGTCCCGCATCCTGGCGTCGAGGCCGGACCACGGCTCACCCAGGAGCAGGGCGCCGGGGGAGTGGACGACGCCCCGGGCCAGGGCGACGCGTCGCCGCCCGCCGGAGAACTGGTGCGGGTGGCGGTCCCGCAGGTGCGTCATGCCGACCCCGGTGAGGGCGTCGTCGATGAGGCGCCGCCGCTCCTCCTCGGTCGCCTTGCGGAGCTCGAGCCGCAGGGCGAGGCTGTCGGCGGTGGTCATGCGCGGCCGGAGCGCGTACGACTGGAAGACCTGTACTGATCACGCGCGTTGTCGACGCGGGGTCTTGACCGAAGGTGAAGGCCTCCGGTGTGGTGGAGCTGTCCAGGAACGCACCGCACGGGGGTCTTCGCCTCCCACCGCAATGCCCGGCTGACGGTCTTCGGGAGGCGTCCGGCGGTTCGGCCGGCTGTGGCGGCGCCTCGCACTCCCCAGGGCCGCCCTCCACCTCGCCGTCGGGCCACCACCGGGGCGCGGGCCCGCACGGACCGCCGGGCACGCGCTGTTCGCGCCCGTCGCCGTCCAGGCCCTCGCGCTGGCGGTCCAGCCCGCCGACACGGAACGGACCGGCCGGGAAGCGCGCCACGACGAACTCGGCACGGTGGACCACGGAGCATGTCCGCGAGGCGTCGGCGTCAGGGCCGCCACCGGGCCGTCGTCCGGCTATCCGGCCCGGCCGTGGATGAACTCGTCGAGGGCCTTACCCGGCCGCAGGGCGGCTTCGCCGCCCACCTGGTGGAAGCTGCCGAATCCCACCAGGGTGACGGTCCTGCCCGCTTTGAGAGCTTCCGCGATCACCCCGGCCTCCCCGACCGTGCCGAAAACGGCATCGAGGACCCGGCCGATCTGGTCGGCAGACAGCTCACCGCCGTGCGCCGCCTTATGCCCGATCGCCTCGATCAACCCGGACCTGTCCATGCCTGGTACCCCTTTCCCGCCGGCGAAGACGCGCGGCAGGAACGACCGCCCGCCCCCGCGGCCGGTCGTTCGCCACACGGTGCCACCAGGGTGGCACTGCCGGAGCCCCCTCGCACGACGCCGTACGCCGACCGGGTGCGGCTTCGCACGGGGCGCCGCCGACCGCTCACACCTCAGGTGTCGCGGGTGGCGACCATTCCCAGAGTGGCGAGCCCGAGGAGCACCCAGCCGAACCAGAGCCAGCCGTTGCTCCCCAGCGCGACCGTGTACGCGGTCACCGCGACCAGCGCACCGACAGTGAGCACTCCCATGGTTTTTGTGGATCCAGGCACGAGCGCACGCTCCTCACCCGGCCGCACGGCCGTTGGAGCCATGGTCACCCCTCGGACGCGCCCACCGCTACTGTCCGCGTGCCTGCAATGAGGCGAGATAGGCGTTGTACGCCTTCAGCTCCCGGTCGTCGTCCCGGTCCGCGGCACGGTCGGAGCGCTTGGCCGTCCGCTGCTCGGAGCGGTACCACTGGAAGACCAGCGCGATCAGTACCAGCACGGACGGGATCTCGCTGAACGCCCAGGCGATGCCGCCGGCGGCGGACTGGTCGCTCAGGGCGTCGATACCGAGCGAGGCCGGGGGGTTCCCGTACGCCTTGACCATCGGCTGGCTCGCCATCATCAGCGCGATCCCGAAGAACGCGTGGAACGGCATGCCCGCGAAGAGTTCCAGCATCCGCATCACATAGCCGGGCCTGTGCGGGCCGGGGTCGACGCCCATGATCGGCCAGAAGAACACCAGGCCGACGGCCAGGAAGTGCACCATCATCGCGATGTGGCCCGTCCTCGACCCCATCAGGAAGTCGAAGAGAGGGGTGAAGTAGAGCCCGTACAGGCTCGCGATGAAGAGCGGGATCGTGAAGGCCGGATGCGTGATGATCTTCGTGTAGCGGCTGTGGAGGAGCTTGAGCAGCAGCTCGCGCGGACCCGTACGGCCCCGCCCCGCCACCGGCAGCGCGCGCAGCGCCAGCGTCACCGGTGCGCCCAGCAGCAGCAGGATCGGCGACACCATGCTGATCATCATGTGCTGCACCATGTGCACGCTGAACATGACCATGCCGTAGTCGTTGAGCCCCGTACACATCACCAGAGCGATGGAGAGCACCCCGGCGACGAAGAACACCGTCCGGTTCACGGGCCAGCCGTCGCCCCGGCCGCGCAGCCGCATGACGCCGTAGCCGTACAGGGCGAGTGCGGCGAGGCAGCCGATCAGGAAGAACGGGTCCGCGGAGAATTCGAGTCCACGGCCCAGCGTGAACGGCGGCAGATCCATGTTCATGCCGTGCCCGCTGTGATCCATCTGTTCACTCCCGCTGGGGACGTCCCCGTTTCGTGCCGGTTGTCCGGTCCAGACTAGAACCGCCCCCGGCTGCGGGTGCGGCCGGGGGCGGTTCAGGGAGCGTCGTGACGGTCAGAGGACGACCTGCGTCTCCGCGTAGCGCTCGGCCGGGACCGTCTTCAGGGTCTCCACGGCCGCCGCCAGCGGAACCATCGTGATGTCCGTGCCGTGCAGCGCCGTCATCATGCCGAACTCACCACGATGAGCGGCCTCCACCGCGTGCCAGCCGAAGCGGGTGGCCAGGACACGGTCGTACGCGGTCGGGGTCCCGCCGCGCTGCACATGGCCGAGGATCACCGGGCGGGCCTCCTTGCCGAGGCGCTCCTCCAGCTCACCGGCGAGCTGCGTCGCCACGCCTGCGAAGCGTTCATGGCCGTAGATGTCCTTCGTGCCCTGGTTGAACTCCATGGAGCCCTCCCGGGGCTTGGCGCCCTCGGCCACGACGACGATCGCGAACTTCTTGCCGTCCGAGAAGCGCCGGCCGACCAGTGACGTCAGCTCGTCGATGTCGAAGGGCCGCTCGGGTACGACGATGGCGTGCGCGCCGGCCGCCATGCCCGAGTGCAGTGCGATCCAGCCGGTGTGGCGCCCCATGACCTCGACGATCAGCACCCGCTGGTGCGACTCGGCCGTCGTCTTCAGCCGGTCGAGCGCCTCGGTCGCGACCCCGACCGCGGTGTCGAAACCGAAGGTCACGTCGGTGGAGGCGATGTCGTTGTCGATGGTCTTGGGCACACCGACGATGGGGAGGCCCGCCTCGGAGAGGAGGTTGGCCGCCTTCAGCGTGCCTTCGCCGCCGATCGGGATGATCGCGTCCAGCCCGAGGTCGGAGACATGGCCCCTCGCGCGCTCCACTCCGTCCCGCAGATGCGCGGGCTGTACACGGGAGGAGCCGAGGATCGTGCCGCCCCGGGCGAGGATGCCACCGACCGCGTCGAGGTCGAGCTTGCGGTAGTCACACTCGAGGAGACCCTTCCAGCCGTCGTGGAAGCCGATGACCTCGTCGTCATGGTCCACCACCGCGCGGTGCACGACGGAACGGATGACGGCATTGAGGCCGGGGCAGTCGCCGCCGGAGGTGAGCACACCAATTCGCATTGCCCGGGAAACCTTTGCAACGTGGGCCGACGCCGGACCACGTCGTCCGGTTGGATCCCCGCTACCTTACCGGCGCGAGGTGTCCGGACCGAACCCGTTGTCCGACTGCTGGACTTCCACCGGATGTACACCGGCTGCACAGGTACGGACCGGCCTCTCGACGGGCCGGCCCGCACCTGTGTGTCAGGCGGGCTGGGTCGCCGCGGCGATCCGCTCGGCGCGCAGCGCCTCGTACCACCGGTCGTCGCTCGGCGGCAGCGCGTTCACGTCCAGGGCCAGTTTCAGGAGGAGGTCCGCGATCAGCGGGTTGCGTGCCAGGACCGGTCCGTGCATGTAGGTGCCGAAGACGGTGTCGTTGTACGCGCCCTCCGTACCGTCACCCGTGCCGTTGCCCCGCCCGAGCCGGACCCGGGCGAACGGGCGCGCCGCCGGGCCGAGATGGGTGATGCCCTGGTGGTTCTCGAAGCCGGTCAGCGGCGGCAGGCCCAGGTTCGGATCGATGTCCCCGAGCACGTCGCCGACGCACCGGGCGCCCTCGCCCCGGGTCGAGACGACGTCGAGCAGCCCGAGGCCGGGCTCGCGCTCGCCGAGGTCGTTGATGAACTCGTGGCCGAGGATCTGATAACCCGCGCAGACCGAGAAGATGATCGCACCGTTCGAAGCGGCCCTGCTCAGTCCGCCGTCACGGCGCAGCCGCTCCGCGGCGAGACGCTGCGGGCGGTCCTCACCGCCGCCGATCAGATAGATGTCGCCCGACGTCGGGATGGGCTGGTCGCTGCGCACGTCCACGCGCGACACGTCGAGACCGCGCTGGCGCGCCCGGCGCTCCACCACCAGGGCGTTGCCCTGGTCTCCGTAGGTGCTGAGGAGATCGGGGTAGACCCACACCAGCCGCAGGCTGTTGTTGCTCATGCTTCGTCCTCTCCGGGGGGTGCCCGCGCGGGGGTCAGTTGCCGACATGACGGCGCAGATCCTGGAAGGCGGTGTAGTTGGCGATGACCTCGATGCGACCGGGCGGTGCCATCTGGACGGCCTCGTCCAGGGTCTCGCAGACACGGAAGTCCAGACCGGCCACCTCGAGGCGGACCGCGAGGTCCAGCTTGCGGTCACCGAGCACGAAGATCGGGTGACCGTAGAGCTGGGTGTAGTCGACGTCCCACAGCCAGGAGGTGTCCGTGCCGTCGGCGCCGCGTGCGTTCACCGAGAGGATCACGGGGGTGGGCGGCGGGTCGATCAGGGAAAACGTTTCGAGCCAGCCCGCCGGGTTCTTCGCCAGCAGGAGCCTGAGCTCACGGCCGAGGAAGCTGACGACGTCGTAGCGGCCTGCCACGGCCTGCACCTGGTACATGCGCTCCAGGGCGACCTGCGGCGGTACGCCGAAGACCGCGGCCACGGCGGCCGAACTCGTGGCGTTGGCCTTGTTGGCCCGGCCCGGCAGCTGGAGGTGGATCGGCCACGCGGAACCGTGCGGGTCCAGGACGTAGTCGCCGTTCAGCGCCCAGCTGGGGGCGGGGCGGCGGAAACCGCACTCGCCGCAGAACCAGTCGTCACCGGGGCGCTGCATCACACCGCCGCAGGACGGGCAGGACCAGGCGTCGTCCTTCCACGCCTGTCCCGCCGCGACCCACACCACATTGGGGGAGGAGGAGGCGGCCCAGACGATCAGCGGGTCGTCGGCGTTGGCCACGATCACCGCCTTGGAGCCCGACAGGCCCTCACGCCACTGCTCCGCCATCATCCGGGTCTCCGCGGCGCGGTCCAGCTGGTCGCGGGAGAGGTTGAGCAGCGCGATCACCTTCGGCGTCGTGTCGCGTGCGACACCGGCGAGGTACTTCTCGTCGACCTCGATCACGCCGTACCGCGCGTCCGAGCCCCCTGCCAGCGCGGAGGTGATCCCCGCGGGCATGTTGGCTCCGAGCGCGTTCGACACGACGGGCCCCGCGGCCCTGAGCGCCTCGGCGATCAGCCGGGTGGTGGTCGTCTTGCCGTTCGTCGCGGACACGAGGATCACGTCCAGGTGCTGCGCCAGCCGCCCGAGCAGGTCGGGGTCGAGCTTGAGCGCCACCCGGCCGCCGATCACCGATCCGCTGCCGCGCCCCGCAGCGCGCGACACCGCCGCCGCGGCCTTGCCCGCCGTCACGGCGAGCTTGGCCCGCGGCGACAACGGCTCCGTGTTGCCTGCCATCGTCCTAGATCCTCCTTGCGTAAGTCCGCGCCCAGCCTATCGATGTCCGGCGGGGCGACCGCACCACGGCACCACGGAGAAGGTGGAGGTCGCGTGGAACGTACGCTTCTCCCATGCGAAACCGCCCGATCCCCGGCAGTTCCGGACGCGTTCGTGCCATGAGCCCGTTCGGCGCACCGGTGCTCCACAGCCCTTGCGGCGATGTCACCGACTTCGGCCCGTCGCTCGCCCGGCTGGTGGAGGACATGTTCGCCACCATGTACGCCGCGAGCGGTGTCGGGCTCGCCGCGAACCAGATCGGTGTCCCGCTCAAGGTGTTCGTCTACGACTGTCCGGACGACGACGAGGTCCGGCACCTGGGCCATCTCGTGAATCCCGTACTCGTCGAAGCGGACGGGGCCACCGTACGCGGACCTGAGGGCTGCCTGTCGCTTCCCGGCCTCGAAGCCGGCACCCCGCGTTTCGATCACGCGGTGGTCGAGGGGCTGAACGCGGCGGGGGAGCCGGTGCGGATCACCGGCACCGGCTGGTTCGCCCGCTGCCTGCAGCACGAGTGCGACCACCTCGAAGGCCGTGTCTACACGGACCGGCTGACGGGACTGCGCCGGGCCAGGGCGCTGCGCGCGGCCCGGCGGGCACCGTGGGGGCGTGCGGCTGCCGACGGCTGACCCGGGCCCGTGGACGCCGAGGCCGGGGCGGGCACGCTCAGAACCCCTGGCCTCCGGGAAGGTCACCGGCCTCGGCCAGCCTGCCCCACAGCAGGTCGGCGAGGCTGCGTACCAGCCGTTCGCGCGAGCACGGACGGTCACCGAGCCACCAGTCCCCGGCCGCGTGCATCATTCCGACGATCCCGTGGCCCCAGATGCGGGCCGTCAGCTCGCTGTCCGGGCCGAGATCGACCCGCTCCGCGATCACCTTCCCCAGCTCCTCGCCGAGGCGGCGCAGGAGCGGCGCGGAGTGCCGGCCGACGTCGAAGCCCTGCTCGGACGAGGGAGCCGCGTCCTCGGACGGGTGCATCAGGAAGCGGTAGACCTGCGGTCGCGCCTCGATCGCCGCGAGGTAGGTGTCCAGGGTCGCCTCGACCCGTTCGCGCCGCTCGGAGGGTGCGTCGAGGGCGGCCCGCAGGGCGCTCAGCAGGGCGTCGGTGTGACGCTTGGCGAGCGCACGGTAGAGGCCGCCCTTGTCGCCGAAGTGCCGGTAGAGAATGGGCTTGGTGATCCCGGCCTCCGCCGCGATCGCGTTCATCGACGCCTGCGGGCCGTCCCTGAGCACCACCCGGTCCGCGGCTTCGAGCAGCTCCCGGCGGCGGCGTTCGGCCGCTGTCCGCTGCCGTTCGGCCCCTCGTGTGGTCTCCATGTCGTTTCTCCCGCCCCACCCGGCTGTCCTGGCGATCTCGTCACGCCCGGGCAACGTAACACCCTGTTCTGCCGCCCGGGGATCCGCGGCCGACCGGTTGACAGAAGCTACTTACTGGTAACAGACTGTTGTTACCGCCAGTAACGGGTTATTCGGAAGTGCATGGAGGGAACCATGGCCGAGTTCACGCTCGAGCTCAACGACGACCAGAAGCAGGTCCGTGACTGGCTGCACGGATTCGCGGCCGAGGTGATCCGGCCGGCCGCTTCGGAGTGGGACGAGCGTGAGGAAACGCCCTGGCCGGTCATCCAGGAGGCGGCCAAGGTCGGAATCTACTCCCTCGACTTCTACGCCCAGCAGTTCTTCGACCCCACGGGTCTCGGCATTCCCATGGCCATGGAGGAACTCTTCTGGGGTGACGCGGGTATCGCCCTGTCGATCGTCGGTACGGGCCTGGCCGCGGTCGGCGTCCTCGCCAACGGCACCGAGGAGCAGATCGGCACCTGGATACCCCAGATGTACGGGGACGCGGACGATGTCAAGGTCGCCGCCTTCTGCTCCTCCGAGCCGGACGCCGGTTCCGACGTGGCCTCCATGCGCACCCGTGCGGTGTACGACGAGGCCAAGGACGAATGGGTGCTCAACGGCACCAAGACCTGGGCGACCAACGGCGGCATCGCCAACGTCCACGTCGTGGTCGCCGTCGTCGACCCGGAGCTGGGTTCGAAGGGGCACGCCTCCTTCATCGTCCCGCCGGCCACCCCCGGTCTCTCGCAGGGGCAGAAGTTCAAGAAGCACGGCATCCGCGCCTCGCACACGGCCGAGGTCGTCCTCGAGGACGTCCGCATACCCGGCCACTGCCTGCTCGGCGGCAAGGAGAAGCTCGACGAGCGCCTCGCCCGGGCCCGCGAGCGCGTCAGGTCCGGTGGCGAACGCCTGAAGAACGCGGCGATGGCGACCTTCGAGGCCTCCCGCCCGGCCGTCGGAGCCATGGCGGTCGGCACCGCCCGCGCCGCCTACGAGGTCGCGCTGGACTACGCGAAGACCCGTACCCAGTTCGGCCGCCCGATCATCGACAACCAGGGCATCGCCTTCCAGCTGGCCGACATGCGCACGCAGATCGATGCCGCACGGCTGCTCGTCTGGCGCGCCTCCTGGATGGCGAGCGCCGGCAAGCCGTTCACGGCGGCCGAGGGCTCGATGTCGAAGCTCTACGCGAGTGAGACGGCGAAGTCGGTCACCGCCCAGGCCGTGCAGATCCTCGGCGGCAACGGCTTCACCCGTGAGTACCCGGTCGAGCGCATGCACCGGGACGCGGCGATCTACACCATCTTCGAGGGCACCAGCGAGATCCAGCGTCTGGTGATCGCCCGCACCCTGTCCGGGATGCCGATCCGCTAGTCACACCGCGGGGCCGGACCGATGCCGGCCCGGCCCCGCGTGCTGTCCGCGCCGTTACCGCGGGAGCTGCGCCTCGATGGCCGCCACGACCTCGGGCGCCTCCGGCTCGGTGCGGGGGCGGATGCGGGCGACCGGCTCGCCGGCCGGGGAGATCAGGAACTTCTCGAAGTTCCACTGGACGTCCCCGCCCGCGCCCTCGGCGTCGTCGAGCTTCGTCAGCTCCGCGTACAGCGGGTGTCGGTTCTCGCCGTTGACGTCGAGCTTCTCCAGCAGCGGGAAGCTGACCCCGTACGTCGTCGAGCAGAAGGTCCGGATCTCCTCGGCGGTGCCCGGCTCCTGGCCCGCGAACTGGTTGCAGGGCACCCCGAGTACGGTGAAACCGCGGTCCCCGTACTCCTTCTGCAGCCTCTCCAGGCCGGCGTACTGCGGAGTGAGCCCGCACTTGGAAGCCACGTTCACCAGCAGGACCGCCGAGCCCTCGTAGGCTCCCAGTGTGGTCGGTTCGCCGGTGAGGGTGCGGAGCGGGATGTCGTGCAGCGTCATGGGATGTCTCCTCGGTAGCGTGGCGTCGCTCTCATTGTGACGGTCCCTGGGAAGAAGCCTCCCGCGGGCCGAGGTTCCGGTAGTAGAACGTGGTCGCCCTGAGCGTGCCGTGCGGGTCGGCCGCGTAGTCCGGGACCGACCCGCACGGCGTCCAGCCCGCCGAACGGTAGAGCCTTTCGGCGTCGCTTCCCGTCTCCGTGTCCAGCACCAGCAGTGTCAGCCCCTCGTCGGCAGCGGACTGTTCGACCGCCGCGAGCAGGGCGCGGCCCACCCCCCGGCCGCGGGCCGAGGGCCTGACCACCAGCTTCGAGATCTCCGCGCGGTGACGGGCATTGGGCAGGGGCGCCCTGACTAGTCCGATCGTGCCCACCGCCCGCTCGGCGTCGCGGGCGATCCAGACCTGGTGGCTCCCCGCCTCCACGGCGGCGCCGCGCTGCCGCCACCAGGCGGCGGCCGTCGCCCGGTCCAGCGGGGCGAGGAATCCCACCGAGGCCCCGTCCTCCACGGCTTCGATCAGCAGGGTGGCGAGCTCATCGGCATACGTGACCAGGGTGGGGCCGGACACGGGGACGATCTCGGTCATGAGCGGGTCCTTTCACATTCACGGCAGGACAATCATCAGCGCGTAGCGGACCCGTTGCGGGCCCGGACAGCGGAAGTGCGAGGGGCCGCGCAGCCGGAAGCGCAGACAGTCGCCCTCGCGCAGGGTGTGCACGGTGCGGTCGACGGTGATCTCGGCCGTGCCCTCGAGTACCCAGATGTGCTGCTCCAGTCCGGGCACCGGCGCGTTCTCGTAGGAGATGCCGGCGCCCGCGTCGAGTGTGCCTTCGACGATCTCGGCCCGCAGCCCGGGGTGCGGCGGCGAGACGGAGCGGCGTACGCATCCGGAGCGCTCGTCCCGCCACACGGGCTGCCGCACGGCCGGGACCAGCTGGGGCGGCTCCGCCTCCACCTCGATCAGCAGCCGTGACATCGTCCGCCCGTACACCGCGCACAGGTGTCCGAGCACCGCGGTGGTGGGGCTCAGCTCTCCACGCTCCAGCCGAGACAGGGTCGAGCGGCTCACACCGGCTCGCCGGGACAACTCGTCCAACGACCAGCCCTGTTCGGCGCGGAGCGTGGCCAGCCGTACCGCGAGCCGGGTGCCGACAGAGTCCACCGAACCCTGATCTCCCATATCCGGGAAAATATCCCGGAAGAGAGACGTGGTGGCGGAAGCCGGAGCGCCGGCGTGCCGGTCCGATGAGCGGTCCATGAGCATCATTGCGGGTATTTCGATTCCGCGTACCGGCGTGCAGACCGAGGAAGCCGGCATGGCCGGGAGCGGGAGCGGGAGCGGGACGCGAAGGGGCCACGACACCGCCGGAGGGTGCGAGGCCGCCACGTCCGGCTGAACCGTCCTCGCGGCGGTGACCGACGGCCTCCGGTGGGGCCATGGCCGTCCTCAAGGGCGTCTCCGCCGTCGCCGAGGACGGCCTGCTCGTCACCACACGCACCTACGTCTTCCAGGCCAGCCTGACCGGCTGGGTCCGGGCGCGCCTCGTCCCGGGGCCGTCGCCCTGCTCGCCGGCTGCGCCCTTTCCGGCGGCGCCCTCCGGGCGGGCGCCACCGGCCCTCGCCGACTTCCTGTGGCTCCCGTACCACCCGTTCCGGTCCCTCGTCCTCATCGTGGTCAACATCCTCGTCATCCGGGCGCTGTGTCCGGGGCCGCGCCGGGGCGCCCGAGCCGGAGTACGAGGACGTAGGAGACCACCACCGAGACGATCACGAGCGGCATGACGGTGGTGCCCTCGGCTCCCAGCAGCAGCGTGGCCAGCAGGACCGATGTCATCGGCAGCCTCAGCATCGCCACGCACATGGCCCCGATGCCCATCGCGAAGCCCGAGGTGGCGTTCAGACCGGGCAGGTGCGACAGCGCCAGCCCGCCCGCCGCCCCCAGGAACATCGACGGGAAGATCGGGCCGCCCCGGAAGGCGCTCAGGGACGCCGAGTACGCGAGCGTCTTGCAGACGATCAGCACGAGGAGCGACCCGACCGCATAGGCGGCGTCCTCGGCGAGCAGTCCGCCGAGGGCGTCCTGGCCGGAGTACAGCACCTCGGACGCGTTCCTGCCCGTGCTCTGGGCGTAGAGGAACGCGAGTGCGCCGACGGTGAGGCCCATCACCGCGGTCGCGACCACCCGCCGCTGCTCGACGCGTTCCTGCAAGGAGGAGGAGAGTTTCTTGATGCCGGTGCCCGCGAGGGCGGCGGCCGCCCCGAGAGCGATGGCCCAGCCGAACTCGGCGGGAGTGGGCTGGGGGGCGTGAGGCACGTGGGGAAGGGCCAGGGAGTACGTCCCGAGGCCCGTCCACGTCCCGAGGCCGATGAAGATCAGGGATCCGATGCCGGAGGCGAGCAGCCCCGGCACGAGCACGAGACCGAGCATCATCCCGGCGAGGCCGGACGCCTCCATCAGCAGGAACGCGCCGAGGAGCGGCGACCCCAGCAGGGCGCTGACAGCGGCGAAGCTCCCCGCCGCGGCAACCATGGCGCTCGCGCTCGGCGCGATGCCGGGCTTGAGCAGGCGTACCGCGTACACGGCCAGCCCGCCACCGAGAGCGATGAGGGGGGCCTCGGGGCCGAGGACCGCACCGAGCCCGAGGGACGCGAGTGCGGCGAGCGCGACCCCCGGCAGCTCCGCTGCCGTGGGTGCCCCCGTGTTCACGAACCCCTCGGCCGGCTCGTGCCCGCCCGTGCCCGGGAGGCGGTGGACGGCCAGCCCGGTCAGCAGGCCGGCCAGGGCGAGCAGGGGCACGGGCCACCACGGAGGTGTGCCGTCGAAGCCCAGGGCCCGGGGCAGGTCCTCGTAGGTCAGCGACTGCAGTTCGTGCACGAGCGCGAGGAAGCCGAACGCGGCCGCGGAGACGGGGACTCCGAGGATCGCCACCATGATCAGGAGAACCGCGTACCCCCGGGTGCGCACCACGGCAAGAGGGTCAGGGTGTCCGGCCCCAGGGGCGGCGCCTGGTTCGGCCGACATCGTCATGATCTCCCCAGCGTCGGGTCCCGGCCGGGAACAGGCTGTCCCGCCGGGATCCACACGGTGATACCACGAGGTGACGTTCTGTCCGTGATGTACCCGCTGCTGAGGCGTGACGAGTCGAGGACCCGCCATCGCGCGTCCGCTCCGGCCACGGGAAGGCGGCCCGCCGCCACCGCGTCCACCAGCGTCCGGTGGTCCCCCTCCCCCTGACCGGCGTACCACCGGGCGGACGTCCCCGCTGCTCGGTCGAACACGTCACCGTGCCCCGGGCCGGCCGCGAGGGCGTTCCGGTCCCCGGATCGGGCGTGGGAGCGGGCCGGAGCGGCCCCGCACACCTCGCCGAAGGCGCCCATGCCGCGTGGCACCCTCTGTCCGGCTCGGCGATGCCCTTCCGGCCGCGCAGCCGGCGGTCGAAGACCCGAAGGCCGTCCCGCGTACGAGCTTTCCCGGCGGCTCCGGCCCGGAGGCGGCCCGGGCGACCCCTCCCAGACGTCCACCCGCCCGTCGCCGACCACGGCCGTCCGGGCCCTCGACGAGGCGCCCGACCGCACGGGGCCGTCACTCCTTCCTGTCGTCCCACTCGTTGCCGAGCAGCCAGCTGTCGAACGTGCGCAGCACGGCCACGAGGGCCGCCGCCAGCCGCCAGTCGTAACCTGGCGCGTGCAGATGCACCGTGTCGTCCTTCGACCTGAACTCCAGCGGAACCTCCCGGCCCGCACGCCACACGATGCGCCGTGGCCCGCGCGCCGCGTCCCCGTCACCGCTGAACAGGCTCAGCACGATGACCAGCGTCTGAAGCGGGGAGAGCAGCCACCACACGCACCACCACACGATCCGTCCCTTGAAGCCCACCGCCTCCTCACCGCCCGCAGGAGCCACCGTCCAGCGGGTGCGCAGACCCCGGCCGCGAAGCGCCTTCTCACGGACGAGCGTGCCGATGAGCTCACCGTGCGCCCCGAGCACCTGATAGGACGCGACACCGCTTCCGGCCGACACGGTCACCAGCGTGGCCAGCCGCTCCCGGCGGTACTCGTCCGCCCACAGCACGAAGGAGCGCGCGCCGCTGCCCCGCGCCGCCCGGTAGGCGGGTATCCCGCCCGGCGGAAGCTCACGCTCCACGTACGCCACCACGCGCTCGGGCGCCGAGCCCTCCGCACACAGCACCGGGTGCCCCACCGGGGCGGGGGCGTCCCCGCCGGCCGCGGATCCTCCGCTCCGTGGCGAGGGCCCCATCCTCAGTACGCTGCTCACCGCTGTGCCCCTCCGTGATGTGTCGTACCGGCTTGAGAGGATCCGTACGTGGAATCCCCCGAGCCCCTTCCCGAACTCTTCCCAGGGCCGCAACCGGAAGCAGGAGGCCGCGAAGCCGGGCGCCCGGTGCGGTGCGCCCTCTGCGGACGGCCCCTCACCGGTGCGGCATCGCGACGCAGCGGACTCGGCCCCGCCTGCGACGCCAAGCTGCACCCGGCGGGCCCGGACATCCGGACCCGCCGTCACGAGGTGGAGCAGGACCCGCTGCCCGGCACCTGAAGCCGCCGCAACGGGCCTACGCGCCGTCGAGCCGGCGGAACAGCCCTTCCTGCACCACGGACACCAGCAACTGCCCCTGACGGTCGTAGATCCGCCCCCTGGCCAGCCCGCGGCCTCCCGTGGCGATCGGTGACTCCTGGTCGTACAGGAACCACTCGTCCGCCCGGAACGGCCGGTGGAACCACATGGCGTGATCCAGCGAGGCCATGTCGAAGCCGCGCGGTCCCCACAGGGGCTCGACCGGGATCCGCACCGCGTCCAGCAGCGTCATGTCGCTGGCGTACGTCAGCGCGCAGGTGTGGACGAGCGGATCGTCGCCCAGCGGGCCGACCGCACGCATCCAGACCGCGCTGCGCGGGTCCGCGTCCTCGATCTCCTCGCGTGTCCAGCGCAGCCGGTCGACGTAACGGATGTCGAAGGGCTGGCGCCGGGCCATCCGCTCCAGAGCCTCCGGCAGGCCGCCGAGATGCTCGCGCACCTCGTCGGCGACCGTCGGCAGCCCGTCCGGATCGGGCACGACACGGGCCGGGGGGAGCTGGTGCTCGAACCCGGCCTCCTCCGGCCGGTGGAAGGACGCCGTCAGATTGAAGATCGTCCGGCCCTGCTGCACGGCCGTGACCCTGCGCGTGGTGAAGGAACGGCCGTCCCTCACCCGCTCCACGTCGTACACGATCGGCACGCCGGGCCGCCCGGGCCGCAGGAAATAGGCGTGCAGCGAGTGCACCGGACGGTCCCCGTCCGTGGTGCGTCCTGCCGCGACCAGTGCCTGGCCCGCGACCTGCCCGCCGAAGACCCGTTGCAGGGACTCCTCGGGGCTGCGGCCACGGAAGATGTTGACCTCGATCCGCTCCAGGTCGAGCAGGTCGACCAGGCTGTCGGCGGGGTTCGTCATGCGGTTCTTCTCCACTCCTCCGGCCGGTGCGCCGTCACAGCCGGCCCACGGCCGTGACCCGGACGACCGCCCGGCCCTCCTCGTCGGAGGCCGCGAGATCGACCTCCGCACGAATTCCCCAGTCGTGGTCCCCGGCCGGGTCGGCGAATGCCTGCCACACCCGCCACAGACCGTGCCCGGGGTCCTCGTCGATCTTCAGCAGCTTCGGACCGCGCGCGTCCGGACCCGTACCGATGTCCTCGTGCGCGTCCCAGTAGTCGTCCATCGCGCCGCCCCAGGCGTCCTCGTCCCAGCCGGAATCGGCGTCCAGCTCGCCCAGGTCGCGGACCCGGTCCAGGGCCGCCAGCTCCACCCGGCGGAACATGGCGTTGCGCACCAGGACCCGGAAGGCACGGGCGTTGGCCGTCACCGGCTTGACCTCGTCGGCACGCTCCTGTGCCTGCTCGGCCGTCTCCACCTCGGGGTTGGCCAGCTGTTCCCACTCGTCCAGCAGGCTGGAGTCCACCTGACGCACCATCTCGCCCAGCCAGGCGATCAGGTCCTCCAGGTCCTCGGACTTCAGGTCGTCGGGGATGGTGTGTTCCAGGGCCTTGTAGGCGCTGGCCAGATACCGCAGGACGATGCCCTCGGTGCGGGCCAGCTCGTAGTTCGAGGTGAACTCCGTGAAGGTCATGGCCCGCTCGAACATGTCGCGGATCACCGACTTCGGCGACACGGGGTGGTCACCGACCCACGGGTGGCTGGTGCGGTACACGTCATAGGCGTGCCAGAGCAGTTCGCTCAGCGGCTTGGGATACGTGACCTCCTGGAGCCGCTCCATCCGCTCCTCGTACTCCACACCGTCCGCCTTCATCTGCCCGACGGCCTCGCCCCGCGCCTTGTTCTGCTGGGCGGCCAGGATCTGCCGCGGGTCGTCGAGCGTCGACTCGACGACGGAGACCATGTCCAGCGCGTAGGAAGGGGACTCGGCGTCCAGCAGGTCGAACGCGGCCAGCGCGAAGGTGGACAGCGGCTGGTTGAGCGCGAAGTCCTGCTGGAGGTCGACGGTGAGCCGTACGGTCCTGCCCTCGGCGTCGGGCGTGTCGAGCTGCTCCACGACACCGCCGTCGAGCAGCGAGCGGTAGATCGCGATGGCGCGGCGGATGTGCCTCAGCTGTGCCCTGCGCGGCTCGTGGTTGTCCTCCAGCAGGTGCCGCATCGCCTGGAAGGCGTTGCCCGGCCGGGCGATCACCGAGAGCAGCATGGTGTGCGTGACCCGGAAGCGGGAGGTCAACGGTTCGGGTTCGGACTGGATCAGCTTGTCGAACGTGGTCTCCGACCAGGCGACGAAACCCTCGGGGGCCTTCTTGCGGACCACCTTGCGCTTCTTCTTGGGGTCGTCGCCCGCCTTCCTGACGGCTTTCTCGTTCTCGATCACGTGCTCGGGAGCCTGCGCCACGACGAAGCCCGCCGTGTCGAAGCCGGCCCGGCCGGCCCGGCCGGCGATCTGGTGGAACTCACGGGCGCGCAGCGTGCGCACGCGGGTGCCGTCGTACTTGGTGAGAGCGGTGAACAGTACGGTGCGGATGGGCACGTTGACCCCGACGCCCAGCGTGTCCGTCCCGCAGATGACCTTCAGCAGGCCCGCCTGCGCGAGCTTCTCCACGAGGCGGCGGTACTTGGGCAGCATGCCCGCGTGGTGCACCCCGATCCCGTGCCGGACGTAGCGTGAGAGGTTCTGGCCGAACTTGGTGGTGAAGCGGAAGCTGCCGATCAGGTCGGCGATCTTCTCCTTCTCCTCCTTCGTGCACATGTTGATGCTCATCAGCGACTGCGCCCGCTCCACCGCCGCGGCCTGCGTGAAGTGCACGATGTAGACGGGCGACTGCCGGGTGTCCAGGAGCTCGGTGAGCGTCTCCGTGATCGGCGTCAGCCGGTACTCGTAGCTCAGCGGCACCGGCCGGGTCGCGGAGCGCACCACGGACGTCGGGCGGCCGGTACGGCGGGTCAGGTCCTTCTCGAACATCGAGACATCGCCGAGCGTCGCCGACATCAGCACGAACTGCGCCTGCGGGAGTTCCAGGAGCGGGATCTGCCAGGCCCAGCCCCGGTCGGGCTCCGCGTAGAAGTGGAACTCGTCCATCACGACCTGGCCGATGTCGGCGTACTTGCCGTCACGCAGCGCGATCGAGGCGAGCACCTCGGCGGTGCAGCAGATGACCGGGGCGTCGGCGTTGACCGAGGCGTCACCGGTCAGCATGCCGACGTTCTCCGTACCGAAGAGCTTGCACAGGTCGAAGAACTTCTCCGACACCAGCGCCTTGATCGGAGCGGTGTAGAACGTGACCTTGTCCTGGGCCAGTGCGGTGAAGTGCGCCCCCGCCGCGACCAGGCTCTTTCCGGACCCGGTGGGAGTGGAAAGGATCACGTTCGCACCGGAGACCACCTCGATCAGCGCCTCCTCCTGAGCCGGATAGAGGGTGATGCCCTGCGATTCGGTCCATGACGAGAAGGCCTCGAAGAGGGCGTCCGGGTCGGCGGTCGGGGGCAGCTGATCGATAAGGGTCACGCCCCCATCTTGCCTGCCTCCCGCCCGGATGAGGGAACCGGAGGACCCGGCGAAGATCACGGACGATACGCTGCCCACTCAACTCGGCTGTCGGGTACAGGCAATGGCGGCCCGGCCTGGACGCACGGCCGAATCACGATGGGGGCGGGAAACAGCCATGATGGGACCGGCACACTCTCTGTCAGGGGCAGCGGCCTGGCTGGGGGTGGGTGCCGCGGCCGCGGCCGCGGGCCACACGATGCCCTGGCCCGTCCTGGTCGTGGGCGCCCTGATCACCGCGGGCGCCGCGCTCGCCCCGGACCTGGACCACAAGTCGGCCACCATCTCGCGCGCCTTCGGCCCGGTGTCCAAGGGCATCTGCGAGATCGTCGACAAACTTTCGTACGCGGTCTACAAGGCGACGAAGGGACCCGGCGACCCGCGCAGGACCGGCGGCCACCGCACCCTCACACACACCTGGCTCTGGGCCGTGCTGACCGGAGGGGCCGCGTCGGTCGCGGCGATCACCGGGGGCCGGTGGGCCGTCCTGGCGATCCTCTTCGTCCACCTCGTCCTCGCGGTCGAAGGGCTCCTGTGGCGGGCGGCCAGGGTGTCCAGCGACGTCCTGGTATGGCTGCTCGGCGCGACCAGCGCCTGGATCCTGGCAGGAGTGCTGGACCAGCCCGGCAGCGGGTCGAACTGGCTGTTCGAGGCACCCGGCCAGGAGTACCTCTGGCTCGGGCTCCCGATCGTGCTCGGCGCGCTCGTCCACGACATCGGGGACGCCCTGACGGTCTCGGGCTGCCCGATCCTGTGGCCGATCCCGCTGGGCCGCAAGCGCTGGTACCCGATCGGGCCGCCGAAGGCCATGCGCTTCCGGGCCGGCAGCTGGGTGGAGATCAAGGTGCTGATGCCGGCCTTCATGATCCTCGGCGGAGTGGGCGGCGCGGCGGCACTCAACGTCATATGACGGCCGGCCGTCCCGGGAGGAGGGAGCCCCGCTGCCGTAGCGCCTTCCGGGGGGCGGCGGGCCCGCAGCCGTAGCACCATGGCGGCATGCTGCTCGCCCGGCTCGCCCACGTGTCCCTGGAGGTCGCCGCTACGTCGGCCCGGACCCGGAAGACCGCCCTGCTGGCCGGACTCTTCCGGGAGGCGGGGGCGGACGACGTCCCGGTCGTCATCCCGTATCTCGCCGGCCGTCTCCCGCAGGGACGGCTGGGGATCGGATGGAGCGCTCTGCGCGTCCCGGTGACGCCCGCCGGCGAGCCCACGCTCACCGTGGCGGAGACGGACGAGGCGCTGACGGCGATCGGCGCCCTGACCGGCCCGGGGTCGCAGTCCGCGCGCAAGGAGCACCTGACGCGGCTGCTCGGCGCCGCGACTGCGGACGAACAGTACTTCCTGCGCGCGCTGCTCACCGGAGAAGTGCGTCAGGGCGCGCTGGACGCCGTCGCCGTCGACGCCCTGGCCGATGCCGCCGGAGCCCCGCGCGCCGGGGTACGCCGCGCCGTCATGCTCGCCGGATCGATCGTGCCCGTCGCCCGTGCGCTGCTCGCGGAGGGCCCGGGGGCGCTCGCGTCCTTCCGGCTCACCGTCGGCCGGCCGGTCCAGCCCATGCTGGCACACACGGCCCGCTCGGTGACCGAGGCGATCGACAGGCTGGGGGCCTGCGCCGTCGAGGAGAAGCTGGACGGAATCCGCGTACAGGTGCACCGTGACGGCGCGCGGGTGCACGCCTACACCCGCGCGCTCGACGACATCACCGACCGGCTCCCCGAGCTCGTCACCGCGGTGACCGGCCTCCCCGCCGAGCGGTTCGTCCTCGACGGCGAGGTGATCGCGCTCGGGGCCGACGGGAGGCCCCGGCCGTTCCAGGAGACCGCCGGCCGGGTGGGGTCCCGCCGCGATGTCGCCACCGCGGCGGACGCCGTCCCCCTGGTCCCCGTCTTCTTCGACGTGTTGTCCGTCGACGGACGCGACCTCCTCGACCTCTCCTTCGCCGAACGCCACCGGGAGCTGGCCGCGCTGGTCCCCGGAGCGATGCGCGTCCGGCGCGTCGTCGTGGAGGACCCCGCGGACCATGCGCAGCGCGAGGCGGCGGTCGCGTTCTCCGAGGCCACGCTGGCCCGCGGGCACGAGGGCGTCGTGGTCAAGAGCGGTACGGCGGCGTACAGCGCAGGCCGCCGGGGCGCTTCCTGGCTGAAGGTGAAACCCGTGCACACCCTCGACCTCGTGGTGCTGGCCGCCGAATGGGGCAACGGCAGACGCACCGGGAAGCTCTCCAACCTGCACCTGGGCGCGCGCCGGGAGGACGGCACGTTCGCGATGCTGGGCAAGACCTTCAAAGGACTCACGGACACCATGCTCACATGGCAGACCGGACGTCTCCGGGAACTGGCCACCGCCGACGACGGGCATGTGGTGACGGTGCGCCCGGAACTCGTCGTGGAGATCGCCTACGACGGCCTCCAGAGCTCCACCCGCTATCCGGAAGGCGTCACGCTGCGCTTCGCCCGCGTCCTGCGCTACCGCGAGGACAAGCGGGCCCAGGAGGCGGACACGGTCGAGGCGGTGCTCTCACGCAGGACATGACTCCGGTCCCCGCCGGCGTGGCGGAGACCGGGTGAGGGTGCTCGGGCGGACGGCTCAGCCGCGGGCCTCCATGCCGGCGGTGTGCGCGCGGATCTCCTCCGGAGTGAGGTAGGCGTCGGTGTACTCGAAATCGCGCAGGGTGGCCTCCTTACGCGCCTGGAACCCCGTACGCACGAAGTCGGCACCGGCGATCGCGTTGAGCAGCCAGTTGGTCATGACCCGGGTCTTGGCGACGTTCGTCCGCAGTGCCGCCCAGTGGTATCCGCGAGCCGCGGCCTGGGCCGGCAAGCCCCTCAGCTCGATGCCGAGCGGCTTGGACACCGCGTCCCTGCCGCCGAGGTCCACGACCAGACCGAGGTCCTTGTGGACGTACGGCTTCAGCGGACGGCCGCGCAGGGACGCGATGAGGTTGTCCGCCAGCCTGCGGCCCTGACGCATGGCGTGCTGAGCGGTGGGCGGACAGATCGCTTCGTCGCCCTTGGCCAGATCCGGCACCGCCGCGGCGTCGCCGAGCGCGAACACCCCGTCGGCACCGGGCAACTTCATCTCCGGTGTCACGGCGAGCCGGCCGCGTACGGTCTCGGCGTCGAGGGTGGCGATGAGCGGACTCGCCGCGACTCCGGCCGTCCAGATCAGCGTGCGACAGGGCAGGACCCGGCCGTCCGTGAGCGTCACCTTGTCCGGCCCCGCCTCGGCCACGGAGACACCGAGCGAGACCTCGATGCCGCGCCTGCGCAGGATCTCGAGGGCGCTGAGACCGAGCTTGTCACCGAGCTCCGGCATGAGCTTGGGCGCGATGTCGATCAGATGCCACTTGATCAGCTCGGGGTCCAGCCGGGGGTAGTGCTTGACGGCGTTGGTGGTGAGCAGCTGCAGGCACGCGGCCGTCTCCGTCCCGGCGTAACCCCCGCCCACCACCACGAACTGCAGCCGGGACGCCCGCTCCTCCTCGTCGTGACTGGCGTCGGCCAGATCGAGCTGGGAGATGACGTGGTCCCGGATGTAGGCGGCCTCGGCCAGGGTCTTCATACCCCGGGCGTTGTCGACGAGTCCCGGGATGTCGAAGGTCCGGGTGACGCTGCCGGCGGCCATCACGATGTAGTCGTACGGCTCGTTCACGATCTCGTCCGTGATCTTGCGGACCACGCAGACCTTCGCCTTCGTATCCACTCCGATGGCCCCGCCCGGCACGATCCGGGTGCGGTGGCGGCGGCTCCGGCGCAGGGAGATGGCGACCGACTGGGGGGTGAGGACCCCGGAGGCGACCTGGGGGAGCAACGGCAGATAGAGCTGGTACGAGAACGGGGTGACGAGCGCGATGTCCGCCTCGCCGGGGGCGAGACTGCGCTCCAGCCGGCGCACGCATTCGACCCCGGCGAAGCCGGCGCCGACAACGAGGATCCTGGGTCGTGCCACGGTGTGCGTCCCTTCTCGGGCTTACGCGGTCATCGCTCGCCTGCCCCGTATCCGGGGCCAGTCACCCCTCATCCTCACCGGCGGGCGCTGAGTTCGCCTCTCGTGCGGCGAGTGCGGGAACGGGACGGTGACGCGCGGGCAGGGCTCGTACATGACGGGAGACCGGCGGACACGGAGGCGCATCCGCCGTCCGGCGGATGCGCCTCCGTGTCCGGGAAGGGCGGTCCGGCAGTACGGACGTCCCCGGCGGAGCCCCGGCTCAGCCGTGCCAGGAACGCCACAACGCCGCATACGCGCCGTCCGCGGACACCAGCTCGTCGTGGCTGCCCAGCTCGCTGATCCGGCCGTCCTCGACCACCGCGATCACATCCGCGTCGTGCGCCGTGTGCAGCCGGTGCGCGATCGCCACGACCGTACGGCCCTCCAGTACCCGTGCCAGCGAACGCTCCAGGTGACGGGCGGCCCGCGGATCGAGCAACGAGGTCGCCTCGTCCAGCACCAGCGTGTGCGGGTCCGCCAGGACGAGGCGCGCCAGGGCGATCTGCTGGGCCTGCGCCGGGGTCAGGGCCAGACCGCCCGAGCCGACCTCCGTGTCCAGCCCTCCGCCGAGGGACTTCGCCCAGCCGTCCGCGTCCACCGCGGCGAGCGAGGCCCACAGCTCCGCGTCCTCGGCATCCGTACGGGCGAGCAGCAGGTTGTCCCGGAGCGAGCCCACGAACACGTGGTGCTCCTGGTTGACGAGAGCCACATGGGCCCGCACCCGCTCGGCCGTCATCCGGGACAGCTCGGCGCCTCCCAGCGAGACGGTGCCGAGCCGGGGAGCGTAGATCCCCGCCAGCAGCCTCCCCAGGGTCGACTTGCCCGCCCCGGACGGTCCGACCAGCGCCAGCCGCGTACCGGGGGCGACGTCCAGAGAGACCTCGTGCAGGACGTCGACGCCGGCACGGTAGCCGAAACGCACGTCTTCGGCCCTCACCTCCCGGCCGTCGGGGCCGACGAGGTCGTCACCCGCGTCGGGCTCGATCTCCCGTACGCCGACGAGCCTGGCCAGCGACACCTGGGCGACCTGCAACTCGTCGTACCAGCGCAGGATCAGGCCGATCGGGTCCACCATCATCTGCGCCAGGAGCGCCCCTGTCGTCAGCTGCCCGACGGTGAGCCAGTCCTCCATCACGAACCAGCCGCCGATCAGCAGGACGGCGCCGAGGATCGTCACGTACGTGGTGTTGATGACCGGGAAGAGCACCGAGCGCAGGAACAGGGTGTACTGCTCCCACGCCGTCCACTCCTTGACCCGCCGGTCCGAAAGCGCGACCCTGCGGGCCCCGAGCCGGTGGGACTCCACGGTCCGTCCGGCGTCCACGGTCTCCGCGAGCACGGCCGCGACCGCCGCGTACCCGGCCGCCTCCGAACGGTAGGCGGAGGGTGCTCGCCGGAAATACCAGCGACAGCCGATGACCAGCACCGGAAGCGCGATGAGCACGGCCAGTGCCAGCGGCGGGGCGGTGACGGTCAGCGCGCCGAGCAGCAGCCCGGCCCAGACCACGCCGATCGCCAGCTGCGGCACGGCCTCACGCATCGCGTTGGCCAGCCGGTCGATGTCCGTCGTGATCCTGGACAGCAGATCTCCGGTACCCGCCCGCTCCAGGACGCCGGGCGGCAGCCCGACCGACCGGACGAGGAAGTCCTCGCGCAGGTCGGCGAGCATCTCCTCGCCGAGCATGGCCCCGCGCAGCCGCATCGCCCGGGTGAACACGGTCTGCACGACCAGCGCCAGCGCGAACACCGCGGCGGTGCGCTCCAGATGAAGGTCGGTGACCCCGTCGGAGAGGTCCTCGACCAGTCCGCCCAGCAGGTACGGGCCGGTGATCGACGCGATCACGGCGATCGCGTTGGCTGTGATGAGTACCGCGAAGGGTTTGCGGTGACGCCGTAGCAGGGCGCTGACGTACGTCCGTACGGTCGTCGGCGTGCCGACCGGCAGGGTCGTCGCCGACTCCGGTGCGGCAGGGTCGAACTCCGGTGGTGCCAGGCCGATCATGCCTTCTCCTCGATTTCCTCGACCGTCCGGCCCGGCCGGAGGCCGCCGATCACGGGGGTCTTGTCCGGTGCGGCGGCCGGTGCGGCGGCCTCGTCCTCGGTCTCACGGGTCACGACCGCCCGGTACCGCGGTTCGTCCCGCAGCAGGCGGCGGTGCGTGCCCGCCGCCACGACCGTGCCCCCGTGGAGGAGCACGACCCGGTCCGCGAGGTCCAGGAGCAGCGGGGACGAGGCGAACGCCACTGTCGTACGGCCCCGGCGCAGCTTCTCGACACCGGCGGCGACCCTGGCCTCCGTGTGCGAGTCCACGGCGGACGTCGGCTCGTCCAGCACGAGGGTCTCCGGGTCGGTGACCAGGGAGCGGGCCAGCGCGAGCCGCTGCCTCTGACCACCGGACAACGACCTGCCGCGCTCGGTGATCCGGGTGTTCATCGGGTCGCCGTCCTCATCGACGGATGCCTGGGCCAGCGCGTCCAGCACGTCACCGCACCGGGCGGCGTCGAGCGCGTCCTCGGCCGTGACCCCGCCCGAGGACGGGACGTCCATCAGCTCTCGCAGTGTCCCCGAGAGCAGCACCGGGTCCTTGTCCTGCACCAGCACCGCGGCCCGTGCCGAGTCCAGCGGCAGCTCGTCCAGCGGTACACCGCCGAGCAGTACCGAGGGGACCGGTCCGGTCCCCTCATCCGGCTCGGCGTGCCCGCCGAGCCGTTCCGCCAACCGCCCCGCCTCGTCGGGGTCCCCGCAGACCACGGCGGTGAACAGGCCCTGCGGCGCCATCAGTCCGGTCACCGGGTCGTACAGGTCACCACGGGGTGTGGTGGCACCGGCCGTCGGGGGACGCGTACTGCGTCGCAACGACAGCACCCGGACCGCGCGCTGGGCGGACGGCCGGGAGAAGGAGTACGCCATGGCGATCTCCTCCACATTGCGCAGAGGGAAGAGCATCAGGGTCGCCGCGCTGTACACGGTGACCAGCTGGCCGACGTCGATCCGGCCGTCCCTGGCCAGCGTGGCGCCGTACCAGACCAGCGAGATCAGCAGGACTCCCGGCAGGAACACCTGGACCGCCGAGATGAGCGCCCACATCCGCGCACTGCGCACGGCGGCTCTGCGAACCTCCTGGGAAGCACGCCGGTAGCGGTCGAGGAACAGCTCCTCACCACCGATGCCGCGCAGCACCCGCAGCCCGGCGACCGTGTCGGAGGCCAGCTCGGTGGCCCGGCCCGCCTTCTCGCGCTGCTGATCCGCCCGGCGGGTGGCCCGGGGGAGCAACGGCAGGACGGCCAGTGCAAGGACAGGAGTGGCGATGGCGACCAGCACACCGAGTGAGGGCAGGTAGAGGACCAGCCCGACGCAGATCAGTACGAGGGCGGTCGCGGCGGCCACGAAGCGCGACAGCGCCTCGACGAACCAGCCGATCTTCTCGACATCGCCCGTGGACACCGCGACCACTTCACCGGCGGCCACCCTCCGGGTCAGCGCCGAGCCCAGCTCGGCCGTCCTGCGCGCCAGCAGCTGCTGCACCCGGGCCGCGGCGGTGATCCAGTTGGTGACCGCCGTCCGGTGAAGCATGGTGTCGCCCACGGCGATCAGGATGCCGAGGACGACGAGGAGCACACCGGCCGTCGCGAGGCCCCGGCCGGAACGGTCGATGACGGCCTGCACCGCCAGACCGACGGCCAGCGGAAGGCCCGCGATCGCGCAGTGGTGGAGCAGCCCCCAGGCAAGGGACTTGAGCTGGCCTGCGAGCTGGTTCCGCCCCAGCCAGAAAAGAAAACGGGGGCCTGACCGTACATCGGGATCGCCGGGGTCCGAATACGGAAGATCGCGAATCTGCATGACGTCCCAAGGATCGGAAGCGGAGATCCGTGGCGGATCTGGTGGAACAGTGGGGGACCAAACCGTGCAAGGTTCGCTTCCTGGCGCTGCCCGGGGCAACCGATTATTTCCGCGAAGGCACTCCGATCCGGAGGGCGGGCCGGATCACCCGGCCGATGTCCTGGGGTCCGGGGGGCGGGCCGGGCCGCCCGCTCGAGCTCGATGAGCGCCGAGTGGCAGCGGTGGCCGGTCGCCCGGTCCGTCCCGGTCTCGCGCATCCGGTCCGCCGACAGGCAGGCGTCGTACACCGGGTGCTGGCCCCCGTCACCTCCTTGGCGGTCACCGGGCCGGTGAGCTCCTTGTGCGGCACGCCGCGGTCGTCGGTGAAGCCGCGGCGACCCGCGTCGTCCGGCCCGACGACCGCGGCGGCGCACGCCTCGGCCGGCGCACGCAGGCGGGCCACGTCGCCCAGATGCTCCATCGATCAGGTGGGATGCAGGACGGCGGAACCGGTCCTGCGGAAAACGGACAGTGAGGGGAGCGGCTCATCGGCGGCCCGGACGAGCGAGTCGACGACGGCGGCCCGGGAGACCGTGCTGCGGCCGTTGCCGTGCGCGTAGGAGAGGATCGCCGAGATGTCGTCGAGGCCCTCGGGGAGGGGCCGGCCCCACCTGGGGCAGGAAGCGGTAAGGGCTGGTATCAGAGGCGTACCGCACGAAGCCGGAGACCTTCCACAGCGTCTTTTCCGGACCGAGCGGAGCGGTCAGGGCGGCCCGCGGCTCCGGCGGGGGCCCCGACGCCTTCCAGCCGGGCACCGGCCCGGGGCCGGTGCGCGTGCCGTACGGGGGCGCCGGGCCTCGGCTCAGCCATGCCCAGATCCCCTCGACGGCGCGGCGCGGTGGACGCACCGCCCGCCTCAGCAGCGGCGGCGCTCCGGCATACCGTCGACCAGAGCGGTGAGCAGCCCACCGAGCACCTCACGCTGTGCGGCGGTCAACGGAGCCAGGATCTCCTCCGCGGCCGCCTTACGCGCGTCGCGCATGGAACGGAGCACTGACCGCCCCTCCTCGGTGATCTCGATACGGACCACCCGGCGGTTGGCCGGATCGGGTGCACGTCGCACCCGGCCGCTCGCCTCCAGGCCGTCGACCAGAGTGGTCACCGCTCGAGGGACGACATCCAGGCGCTCGGCGAGGTCGGCCATCCGGGGCGGACCCTCGTAATGCGCGGTCGTGCGCAGCAGACGGAACTGGGCCGGGGTGATGCCGATCGGCTCCAGCTGCCGGCTCTGGATGCGCTGGAGACGGCGCGTGAGCCGCAGCAGCTGCTCGGCGAGCATGCCGTCGGAGTCGGGGGAGTCCATGAGGGAACAATATCAGGACTTTGTTCATTGTGAACAGAGGTAACAATGGGCTAGGCTCCCGGAAGCCGGCTCGACTGTCAGCTTCCGGCCCCGCGTACCAGCTGCCGGGAGCCCGGGCCGGCCTCCCGTCGCACACCTCCGAAGGAGCCCATGAAACCCGACGAACCCGCCTGGACACCTCCGGCAGCAGACGGCGGGCAGCCGCCCGCCGAACTGCGCCGGATCTTCCGGCTCTTCCGCCCCTACCGCGGCAGACTCACCGTGGTCGGGCTACTGGTCGGCGCCTCCTCGCTGGTGTCGGTCGCCTCCCCGTTCCTGCTCCGCGAGATCCTGGACACCGCGATCCCTCAGGGCCGCACGGGGCTGCTCACGCTGCTCGCGCTCGGCATGATCCTGACCGCGGTGATGAACAGTGTCTTCGGCGTACTCCAGACCCTGATCTCCACGACGGTCGGCCAGCGCGTCATGCACGACCTGCGCACCGCCGTCTACACCCAGCTGCAGCGGATGCCGCTCGCCTTCTTCACCCGGACCCGCACGGGCGAGGTCCAGTCCCGCATCGCGAACGACATCGGGGGGATGCAGGCGACGGTCACCTCGACCGCGACCTCCCTGGTCTCCAACCTCACCTCCGTCATCGCCACCGTGGTCGCCATGCTGGCACTGGACTGGCGGCTGACCGTGGTGTCGCTGCTCCTGCTGCCCGTCTTCGTCTGGATCAGCCGTCGCGTCGGCCGGGAGCGCAAGAAGATCACCACTCAGCGCCAGAAGCAGATGGCCGCGATGGCGGCCACGGTCACCGAGTCGCTCTCGGTCAGCGGCATCCTGCTCGGCCGGACCATGGGGCGCTCGGAGTCACTCACCAAGGCCTTCTCCGAGGAGTCGGAGCGCCTGGTCGGCCTGGAGGTGCGCTCCAACATGGCCGGGCGCTGGAGGATGTCGACCATCGGGATCGTGATGGCCGCCATGCCCGCCGTCATCTACTGGGCGGCAGGCCTCACCATGCAGTCGGGCGTCACGGCGGTCTCCATCGGCACCCTGGTCGCCTTCGTCTCGCTCCAGCAGGGCCTGTTCCGGCCGGCCGTGAGTCTGCTCTCCACCGGCGTGCAGATGCAGACGTCCCTCGCCCTGTTCGCGCGCATCTTCGAGTACCTCGATCTCGAGGTGGACATCACCGAGCCCGAGAAGCCCGTCCGGCTGGACGGGATCCGCGGCGAAGTCGCCTTCGAGGACGTCACCTTCAGTTACGACCCGAAGAGCGGGCCGACCCTGAGCGGCATCGACGTGACCGTGCCCGCAGGGAGCAGCCTTGCCGTCGTCGGCCCCACCGGATCGGGCAAGTCCACGCTCAGCTACCTGGTGCCGCGGCTGTACGACGTCACGGCGGGCAGGGTCACGATCGACGGGGTCGACGTGCGCGACCTGGGCTTCGACACCCTCGCCCGGGCGGTCGGGGTGGTCTCCCAGGAGACCTACCTCTTCCACGCCTCGGTCGCCGAGAACCTTCGCTTCGCCAAACCGGACGCCACCGACGAGGAGATCGAGGCCGCGGCCCGCACCGCGCAGATCCACGATCACATCGCCGGGCTGCCCGACGGCTACGACACCCTCGTCGGTGAACGCGGGTACCGGTTCTCGGGCGGCGAGAAGCAGCGGCTGGCGATCGCCCGCACGATCCTCCGGGACCCGCCGGTACTGATCCTCGACGAGGCGACAAGCGCCCTCGACACCCAAACGGAACACGCCGTGCAGCAAGCCATCGACGCCCTGTCGAAGGGCCGCACCACTCTCACCATCGCGCACCGGCTCTCCACCGTCCGGGACGCGGACCAGATCGTCGTACTGGACGCAGGCCGCGCGGCCGAGCGCGGTACACACGAGGAACTGCTCGCGAAGAACGGGCGCTACGCAGCTCTGATCCGTCGCGACAGCCATCCGGCGCCGGCCACCACCTGAGACGTCGACCCGGCTGCGGAGCGGCCCGGGATGCGGCATGATCGCCGCCCACGAAAGTCCTGCGCGGGGTGGAACTCCCCGGATACAGGCTCCCGCGCAACGACCGGTCAGGCCGCCACGCTCTCCAGCAGCCGCGTGACCGAACGCACCGCTGCCCGCCCCGCCCGGTTGGCGCCGATCGTGCTGGCGGACGGGCCATATCCGACGAGATGGACCCGCGCGTCCCGCACCGCCCGGGTGTCCTCGACACGGATGCCACCACCCGGCTCGCGGAGTCCCAGCGGTGCCAGATGATCGACGGCGGCCCGGAAGCCCGTCGCCCACAGGATCGCGTCAGCCTCGACCGCGCGGCCGTCGGGCCAGATCACCCCGGTCGGCGTGATCCGCTCGAACATGGGAAGCCGGTCGAGGACTCCCCGCGCGCGGGCGGCCCGGACGGCGTCGTTGAGCGGCAGCCCGGTCACGCTCACCACGCTCTGCGGTGCAAGCCCGCGGCGTACGCGCTCCTCCACCATGGCCACAGCGGTCCGCCCCTGCTCCTCGTCGAACGGACCTTCCCGGAACACCGGGGGGCGCCGCGTCACCCAGTACGTCTCCGCGGCCCCTTCGGCGATCTCCATCAGGTGCTGGGTGCCGGACGCGCCGCCGCCGACCACGACCACCCGCAGGCCGGCGAACTCAGCCGGGCCCGGATAGTTCGCAGTGTGCAACTGCCGCCCCTGGAACGTCTCCTGACCCGGGTAGCGCGGCCAGAACGGCCGGTCCCAGGTGCCGGTGGCGTTGATCAGCGCGCGCGGGGCGTACGTACCCTCGGAGGTCTCGACGAACAGCCGGCCGTTCTCACCCTCGCGCACGGCGCTCACCTCGACCGGACGGTGCACCCGCAGACCGAAGCGGTGCTCGTAGGCGTCGAAGTACGCACCGATCACCTCGGACGAAGGGCGGCTGTCGTCGGCGCCCGTGAGCTCCATGCCGGGCAGGGAGTGCATGCCGTGCACCTTGCCGTAGGTGAGCGACGGCCACCGGAACTGCCAGGCACCGCCGGGCCGGGGTGCGTGATCGAGTACGACGAAGTCCCGGTCGGGCTCGAGACCGGCGCGCCGCAGGTGATAGGCGGCGGACAGCCCGGCCTGCCCGGCACCGATGACGACCACGTCCAGCTCACGGATCCCGAAGTTGTTCACGTTTCTACCAACCGTGTCCGCCTCCTGGATCTTCCCGGTGCGCGATCTCTCCTGGCGACGACAGAATGGGCCCATGTCCTCCTTCACCACACATCTGCTGAGTGTCACCACCGGACGGACCGAGACGGTCACGGACCTGACAGCGGACTGCGAACAGTTCCTCACCCGGGTCGCTCATGGCGGAGACGGCCTGCTCAACGTCTTCGTCCCTCACGCGACCGCAGGGATCGCGATCCTGGAGACCGGAGCCGGCAGCGACGACGACCTCCTCACCGCCCTGCAGGCCCTGCTCCCCGCCGACGACCGCTGGCGCCACCGTCACGGGACCCCGGGCCACGGCCGCGACCACGTACTCCCGGCCCTGGTCCCACCGCACGCCACCTTGCCGGTGATCGGGGGGAGGCTGGAGCTGGGGACCTGGCAGTCCGTCTGCCTGGTGGATACAAATCGCGACAATGCGAACCGTCAGGTCCGTCTGTCATTTTTCGGGTAGGGCTGCGTCTGCCGTCACTGCAGGAGTGATGTCCGGCCGCACCAAGTGAGGGAGGCCCAGCTCTGGGCAGGGCTGGATGAGCAGTGCTGCGCGGCGATGTGCGCCTGGGGAGGATGTCATCCGCGAGGAACTCGGCATCACCCGCATCGAACGCGTGTTGACCGACAATGCCTGGGCCTGACCTTTGTCAGGCCATTGCCGGCAGTGGGCTGACGTCCGCCGCCGGGGCGCCCGGGGATTCCGTCCCTGGGGAGCCCCGGAACGCTTGACCTGGAGTGCACTTCAAAATGCAGACTCCCCATCGAGCCCGGACTACAGGGCCGAAGGGGAGGGCAACCATGAAATACCGCACCATAGGCACCGACCCTGCCCACCGGCGTGAGGTGAGCGTGCTCGCGCTCGGCGCGATGCTGCTCGGTTCGCTCACCGACGAGAAGACCTCTTTCGCCCTTCTCGACCGCTACGTCGGAGCGGGCGGGAACTTCATCGACACGTCCGATGCGCGTTCAGCAGCCGGCGGAGCCGGATCTCGGGTGTCACGTGATTGTTCCCCTCGCCAGCGGCTACCGGTTGGCGCTCCGGGCCTGGGGATTCCATCCCACCCTGTACCTCGACGTGCCCGACGAGGTACAGGCCCAAGCCGTCGCGCGGTTCCTCTCCGGCCGCGAGGGTTACGCCCGTCTCCGTGTGCCGTTGGGTGGCGCATCCGCCCCGCAGGCCGCGCGCCAGGGCAGGCAGGTCGCTTGTCGACGCCCCACTCTGGAGAATCGATGCAGCGCGTCAGAATTTGCCCCCGCTCACCCAGTGACATCCGGGGCGGCCGGGGATTATGGTGCGAACGAACAGAGTGACAACGTTGTCAGTTGAGCAGGACTCGAAGGGAAATACCCCATGCGGTTTGCTTTCAGACCGTTCCGTCCCCGTGCTTCCGGTATAACAGCCGGTCTGATGGCCGCCGTACTCGTGAGTGGGGGAGTGGCCGGCATCGCCGAGCCCGCCGCCGCCGCGGGCGCGGAACCGATCGATCTGGTCAATCCGTTCGTCGGAACCCAGAACTTCGGCAACACCTTCCCCGGGGCGAGCGCGCCGTTCGGCATGGTCCAGGTCAGTCCGGACACCGGCGGCCAGGGCGGCTACGACTACAAGCAGGACTCGATCTACGGATTCAGCCAGACGCACCTGTCCGGCGTCGGCTGCGGCGTCATGGGCGAGCTGCCCATCATGCCGACCACGGGTGCGGTCGACTCCGTGGACCCGAACACCTACCGCTCCCCGTACAGCCACGACGACGAGCAGGCCAGTCCCGGCTACTACCGGGTGGGGCTGAAGAAGTACGACGTCGACGCGGAACTCACCGCCACCGAGCGCACCGGGTGGCAGCGCTACACCTTCCCCTCCACCGGTTCGGCCAACGTCCTGTTCAACACGGGCAAGGCCAACCAGTCCGTGCTGGACTCCGAGGTGCACGTCGTCGGTGACCGCACCATCGAGGGCCGGGTGCACGCCGGGGGCTTCTGTGCCGGACACGACGAGCACACGGTGTATTTCAGCGCCACCTTCGACCGGCCCTTCAAGGCCTACGGCACGTGGGACGGCGCAGACCCCGAGCCCGGTACCCGCGACGCGGAGGGAGGCGGCCAGAACGGCGCCTGGGTGACCTTCGACGCGACCACCGACCGGGACGCCGTCCTGAAGGTGGGGCTGTCCTACACCGGTGTGGAGGGCGCCCGTAAGAACCTGGCCGCGGAGACCAAGGAGTCCTTCGACTTCGACGCCACGCGTGCGGCGTTGCGGGACACCTGGAAGAAGCAGCTGGATTCCATCCGGGTCGGCGGAGGCGCGGCGGACCGGCAGAAGGCCTTCTACACCGCGCTTTACCACAGCCAGTTGCACCCGAACCTCGCCGGTGACGTCGACGGCATGTACCAGGGGTTCGACAACAAGACGCACACGGCAAAGGACTACACGCCGTATCAGAACTTCTCGCTCTGGGACACCTACCGGCCGCAGAACCAGCTTCTGCAGATGCTGGAGCCGAAGGTCGCCCGGGACGTCGCGCTGTCGGTCGTCGCGGCCGGCCGGGACGGCGGCTGGCTGCCCCGCTGGGCGCTCGCCAACAGCGAGACCAACATCATGACCGGTGACCCGGTCACGCCCTTTCTCGTAGAGGCCTGGTCAAAGGGTCTGCTCGCCGGACACGAGGCAGAGACCTACGCGTTGCTGAAGAAGAACGCGACCAGCACCCCGCCCGCCGACTCGCCGTACAACGGACGCTCGGGATCGGACCACTACACCGAGCGCGGCTACATCCCGTCAGGTCTCGAGCTCGGCAAGGACTGCGCGGACAAGGGCGGCGACAACGACTGCAAGCACCCGGCGTCGGCGACGATGGAGTACTCCGCCGCCGATGCGTCGCTTGCGCTGATGGCCGGCCGGCTCGGACACAAGTCGGACGCCAAGATGTTCGCCGCGCGCGGGCAGTGGTACCGGAACCTGTGGGACTCCTCGATCCAGCAGTTCCGGCCGCGGACGGCCGACGGCACCTGGCTCACGCCCTACGACCCGGTCGAGGCGGCGCACCAGTTCCATGAGGGCGGCGCGTACCAGTACCAGTGGCTGGTACCGCAGGACCCGGCCGGCCTTGTCAGCCTGATGGGCGGCCGGAGCGCCACCGAGAAGCGGCTCGACTCCTTCTTCGTCCACGACAAGCTGCTCACCGACCCGGCGGGCACCGCCCGGAATGACTGGATCTCGCAGCCGTACGACTACTACGGCAAGCCGACGTACAACCCGAACAACGAGCCGGACCTGCACGCCCCGTACATGTACAACTGGGTCGGCGCCCCGGCGAAGACCGCGACCGTGGTGCGTGCGGCGATGACGCTGTTCACCAACGGGCCGGACGGGATGACGGGCAACGACGACCTGGGCACCATGTCGGCCTGGTACGTCTTCTCCTCCCTCGGCCTCTACCCGACGATGAGCGGCGGCGACTTCCTGGCCGTGTCCAGCCCGCAGTTCGAATCGGCGACCGTCCGGATCGGCAGCTATCCCAAGGCGTCCGGCACCAAGGGCCAGGGCGGCACGCTGACGATCGAAGCACCCGGAGCGAGCGACACGAAGCGGTACGTGCAGAGCGTGGCCCTGAACGGCCGGGACGTACCCCAGACCTGGCTGAGCTGGAACAAGCTCGCGCACGGCGGAACCCTTGCCCACCGGCTCGGGACCTCCCCCTCCTCCTGGGGCACGGGCAAGGGTGCCCAGCCGCCTTCCGTCAACCAGGCATCCCCCGACAGCCGCAAGCACGTCGACGCGTCGCTGCGTCCCGCCTCGGCGGTCGTCCCCACGGGTGACGCCGCACAGACCGCGAAGTTCACGCTGGACGTCCTCGGGCAGGCTCCCGGCAAGCTGAACGTGTCGGTCACGGCGAAGGTGCCCAGCGGCTGGAAGGCCACGACGGCACAGCGTTCACCACTGGTGATCGATTCCGGTCACCTCCCGGTCCAGAAGAAGGTGTCGCTCGACATCACCGTGCCCCCGGGCGTCGCGGCCGGGTCCTACCCGGTGGAGGTGAAGGTCGCGGGCCGAGGGACGAACTCGGTCACCCGCAAGGCCACCGTCACGGTGGGAGCCGCCACGACCTGCGCGAGTGAGGCGAACGGGCAGTGCGCAGTGGACCTGCGCGCAGACCTCGGCCACGACGGCACGGCCACGGTGGCGAACTCCGACGAGGGTGACTTCGACGGGCATGGCTGGAGCTATGACGGCGACCTGCTGCCCAAGGCGGGGCCGGTCACCTGGGACGGGGTGACGTACGACGCGCCGGACCCCACCGGCACGGCGAGCAACTTCCTCGAAGCAGGCGGGCAGGCACTCCTGCTGCCCGCCGGACAGCACAGTGCGCTGCGGCTGGTCGGCTCGGCGCACAACGGTCCTGTGACCACCACACTGACCGTGCACTACACGGACGGCAGCAGCACGGAGGCACCGGTGACGTTCGGCGACTGGGCGGGCTCCGCGCCGAACGGCAGCACGGTCGTCCTCGACATGCCGCACCGCATCAAGCGGGGCAGCGGTGTCGACGGGCCGTCCATTCGGCTCTTCGGTACGGCCGCCGGGCTCGATGGGGGCAAGACGGTCCGTTCGGTCTCGCTGCCGGACGACTCCCGCGTCGAGATCTACGCTATGACGCTCGTTTAGAGAAGGACGGCGGACCGCCGAAACCCAGCCGGCGGTACGCCGTTCCGGATCGGCGTACCCCTCTCATCAGGGCCCCGGCGCGTAAGCGCCGGGGTCCTTCGCGTACTCGCCCACCCCGGCATCCGGCCCACCGCCCAATGGGCGCCGACGCCTGCCCGAACGGGGCGGCCACGGCTGCCGTGCCGTCGGCATCTCCGGGTACGACGCCGGCCGCTGACACCGTGACGACCTTCCGGTCTTCTCACCGTGAAAGGAGCCGCCCGCGGGATGGCAGGATCCGCCCGGGTGGAGGCGGTGAGCGGCCCACGGCAGTACCGGCACGGCCGGTCGAGCGGGGCCGGCGTCTCTGCCAGGGCTGAATGATCAGCAGTTCGCTCAGCTGAGGCGGAGCTGGCCAAGGGGCCGGCCGCGCATGGCTGGGAGGACCAGCGATGACGGGCCTGGCCATCCGACCCGCCTGACCAGCAGACCGGCATCCCGAGTTCAACCTCAGTAGGCTGAGGTCGCCTCAACGGAGGTTGGTGGACACGAACGTCGACAATGCGGACCGGCGGGTGCGGTTGAGCTTCTTCGGCTAGTGAGCTGCTGGATGAGGCTGTAGGGGGAAGCCCGGCCGCGCCAACTGAGTGGTGCGCACCGCTGCCCGCCAGTCCGTCGGCCACTGAGCTTCGCCCCCCCTTCGAGGGTAGGGGAGGCTCCCCTCTGGGCCGTTCGCCTGTCTCCCATGATCTCGCACGTGGAGTGCGTGGCGATTCTGGAACCTGCCTCAAAGAGTCTCTGAGCTGCGGATTCTCCTGGGCGGCCGGACGTGGTCGGTGGCGCTCGACCTGTTTCCCGAAGGGCAGCGGCTCGAGCGGACGAATCGTCCATCCGAAGCTGCCTGACCTGCGGTCTCACTACGCATGCGATTAATGGAAGAGGGTTTCAGGACCTTGGTCCAGCATTCTTGACGCTCGAATGACACTTGCCCTGGAGCAGCGGCTCGGCCGTATGGCTTCGGTAGCAGGGGGGCGGCGGGGGAGAGTCGGAGCAGTACGTACGACGGCCCCGGCCGGTGATGTCCAGAGAGGCCCGGACAGTCGACGCGCGCAAAGCAACCGTCTGTGAAAATCCCGGAAGAGCCACTCGATGGACGGATCCCCGACCCGACGCTCCCAAGTCCGACGGCCCGGCGTCCCGTAGGCCCCGGTCGTCTTCGTTGCCGGAGCGCTGCGCGGGCGTGGTCCGTGCCTCGCCTCGCCGGGCTTGAGCCGCGTCCCCCCGCCCGGTCAGTCCGGCTGCTTCTCCATGTGCTCCAGGACGTGCTCGGAGATGCGGGCGAGTGCCTTGAGCTGACCTGGTGTCAGGGCCTCGATGAACAGTCGGCGGACGTGCTCGACGTGATGGCCCGCGGCTTCTTCGATCGCCTTGTAGCCGGCCGGGGTGGCGACGATGAACGCGCCGCGTCCGTCGTCGGGGCATTCCTCTCTGGCCAGGAGTCCGCGTTTCGCCATCCGCGTGACCTGGTGGGACATTCGGCTCTTCTCCCACTCCACGAGTTTGGCCAGATCCAGCAAGCGCATCCGCCCGCCGCCCCTTTCGGTGAGTCCGGCGAGCACGACGTAGTCGGATGCGGACATTCCGGAGTCGGACTGGACGTGGCGGGACAACCGTCCGATGAGCTTCTCCTGCATGCGGATGAAGTTGTCCCAGGCGGCTTTCTCTTCCCCGACGAGCCAGCGCGGCGGTGCGTCCATGGGGGCAGTTTAACGAGGCCGTCTGTCAGTCATCTGCGTGCAGGGGTGCCGAGGCGAGCCTCGGCGAGGCAGAGCCCACCGCGTCCGGGGCGACAGGACCCCGGGGCGGCCGTCTCCCGGTGATCGCCGAGGACGGCGTGACCCACGGCTCCGTCATCCGGCGGACCAGGCATGCCTCCCCGAGCGCGTTCGCGGGGCCGCGAACAGGGTGAACTCCAGCCGCCGAACAACTAGTTGACACGTCCACTGTCGCTGCTAATGTGGATGACGTGTCAACCACTTGGTCGAGCCGACCGGCCTCGCTGCCGTGACCGTGTGACCGCGGAAGCGGAGCCTGTCCGGGATGCGATGCCGACCGTTTCGGCGCGGTGGCTGGCCGACTCGGTCTCGAGGCCGCCTGCGTGGACGCGTACGGCCGTATTCCGGCACCGAGAGCGACGGTGCCCGTCCGAGCACCCCGAGCACGCGAAGACAAGCACCCGGAAAGGGATTCCATGAGCAAGGAAACGAAGTCCGGACTGCAGGCACTGCTGACGCCCGAGGAGAGCGTCGTCGTCCTGATCGACCACCAGCCGTTTCAGTTCGCCAACCTGAACAGCCACGAGCCCACGATGATCGTGAACAACGTCGTCGGGCTCGCCAGGGCCGCCAAGGTGTTCGACGTCCCGACCATCCTGACGACCGTGTTGGAGGAGCGTGGCGGCTACGTCATCAAAGGGCTGCAGGATGTGTTCCCGGAACAGAAGCCGATCGACCGCACGTTCATCAACACCTGGGAGGACGAGCGTGTCACCGAAGCCGTCAAGGCGACCGGCCGCAAGAAGCTGATCATCGCCGGTCTGTGGACGGAGATCTGTGTCGCGATGCCGGCGATACAGGCGGCGGGTGAGGGCTTCGAGGTGTTCGTTGTCACCGACGCCTCGGGCGGTGCCTCGAAGGAAGCTCATGAGATGGCCGTGCATCGCATGGTTCAGGCGGGCGTGGTGCCGATCACCTGGCAGGCCGTCGCGGGGGAGTGGCAGCGTGACTGGGCCCGGGAGAAGACCTTCCCGGGCATGACCGAAGTCCTGCTCCAGTACGGGGGCGCCACCGGCGTCGCCTTCGGCTGGGAGACGCAGCTGCTTGCTTCAGGGCGTGCCGGGAACACCGCCTGACGGATTCGTCAGGCGGTGACCTCTTGCGGCCGTGTACGGCTCGTCAATCGCGAAGCGGCTCCGATGTGGGGCTGCTGGCCGGCACAGCGGCCGGTTCCGTGACCACGGCCTCGGACCGGAACCGGTCGATGGCCACAGGGCCCGGACCGCTGAGGACCACGACAGCCACCCCCTGAGGGCGTGACGCCCAGGAAACGCGCGCTCTGCCCCCGGGTCACAAGCCCGGACTTCCTTGATCTGCCCGGCAGCGCGTTCGTTTCCGTCCCGCGTAAGTCCGAGCCGGGCGACAGTCTCGCGGCAGCGTGGGAAACGCGCGGTGCCGGCAAGACCACGCTGGTCCCGCAGCTTGTGGCTGCTGAGCCCGACGCGGGATCGATCCGGGTGGCCGGCGCGGACACCGCCGCGGACCTGGCGACTCTTCCTGACAGCCGGCTGATGAGACAGTCTTGTCATGACGACTCCCCTGTAGTGGAAACCGCCTGCACTCCGCCGTCGGCGGACGATATCCGCCCGGATCGCGTCCGGCGGGCAGGTGCCTACGCGGTCACTCCGGGGCGCGCACCGATCGGTCCTTGATCCGCCTCCGGGGGCCGGGGTGCACCCTGGAGCACGGGCATTGCCGTAGCGTGATCGCCTGCCGCATGGAATGCCCATGTGCCCGGTCGGCCCGTGCGAGGGATTCCGGTGGCGAGCGAGGGGACCGTGATGAGCGAACCGACGAAGCCCGCGATCGAGGTGCCGGAAGGTGTCGCGCCCACCGAGCTGACGATCCGGGACCTCGTGGTGGGAGATGGCCCCGAGGCGCAGCCGGGCAGGGTCGTCCAGGTTCACTATGCAGGGGTCGTGTTCGCGTCCGGAAGGGAGTTCGACTCCTCCTGGGAGCGGGGCCGGCCGTTCAAGTTCGCCGTGGGCGGAGGCAAGGTCATCAAGGGCTGGGACCGGGGGGTAAGGGGAATGAAGGCCGGCGGCCGGCGCGAGATCATCGTTCCCCCGCGTCTGGGGTACGGCAGGCAGTCACCCTCTCCGTCGATCCCGGCGGGCTCGACGCTGATCTTCGTCGTGGACCTGCTCACTGTGGTGGGCGGGCCCGCCGGAGCGAGGCCCGGCTTGACCGGCTCGGCCTGAACCCGGCGCTCCCAAGGGGCTGAGGGCCCTGTCGCTTCCAGGTAAGGACATGGGCCGACGGTTCAGCTCGATGCGAGTGTGCGTGGGTGGTGGTCAGCGGCGGCCGGTGGTCAGGATGACGAGGAACTGGCCGCCACCCGGCTCGATGCCAGCGGTCACCGGCAGCCCCGGGACCAGCCGGGAGAACCGGTCCACCAGCCAGTCCGCCGCCTCCTGGGCGTCCCGCCTGGTCGGGCAGCGGCCCACCATCTCGCGGCCCCCCTTGCGCTCCAGTCTCCCGGCAACGGTGATCAGCGGCGCGGGTTCCACCACGTACAGGTGGTCCGGCCAGGCGATGACCACCTTGACCGCGCCTTTGCGGGTGTTGCATCCGCGGTGCGCGAGCCGTTCGGCGACCTTGGCCTTCCGGTCGGCGGTCCGGCTGTCGACGCTGGGTCCCCGCGGGTCGTTCACCGACTCGTCGGGGTCGACCGCTTCGTCACACACCCAGCACCGCCAGCCGTCACGCTCGGCCACATCATCAAGGAGACTCATCCGGGCAAACTAGCCTGCCCGGCCGCCACCCCGCGCACCAGGGCCCCGGCGAGACCTCACCACAGGCCGACAACGCCGCAACGCCTGGCAACCGGCGTTACCGGTGCTTCGGCCTGTGTGAGTGCCGATACGCTGATGGCCCACCCAAGTGCCGGGGCGGTGAACCCGAGGGCCGTCAAGGCGTCGACGGGGCGTTCCGGTGGGCCTGGGCCGTCACCTCGATGACCGGGGGCACCGGAGGGCATCGAGGGCCCGGTGCGATGCGGAGCGCGCGGTGGATCTGCTGGATGTCGTGGTCGCCGATGAGTGGGTATCGCGGGCCGGGGCGCGGGTGCGTCAGAGCCGTCGGCGGCGCTGGTCGCGTCGGGAGTACGGCAGCCGGTCGAAGGGGTCGGCGTTCAGGCCGATGTGGTGTCCGGTGGTGGTCTGGGTCCGGGCCGTCCGCGCAGCCCGGGCGTCCGGCGAGCCGTGCCACCGTTCGTTCCACGGTCCGACGGTGCCGGCCCAGCCGCTGGGAGGACTCCATGCCCCTGCGCGCGATGCGCGGGGTGGTGTTGCGGGCCCGGGGCCACCGGCGCAGGTGGCCGTAGCCGTAGCCCTTGCCACCGCGGAGCCCGGTGGGCCGTCGCGGCGGACGGCCCGTCCGGAGCGGTCAGGAGTTCGGCAGGGTGGTGGGGCCACCGAATCTCAGAGTTCTCTGATTTCGCCTCACTACCGTCCGGCCCATGGTGCGCGACTATCTCATCATCGGGGCCGGACCGGCCGGACTTCAACTTGCCTCTCTGCTGGAACGCGACGGGCGCGACTACGTCGTCCTGGAGCGGGGGAGTGGACCGGGGACGTTCTTCACCCGGTACCCCCGCCATCGGCAGCTGATATCGACGAACAAGGTGCACACGGGTTTCACGGACCCGGAACTCAGCCTGCGCATGGACTGGAACTCGCTGCTCAGCGACGACCCGGAGCTGCTCTTCACCCGGTACAGCGAGCGCTACTTCCCACCGGCGGACGACCTGGTGCGCTACCTGGCCGACTTCGCGGCCCGCACCGGCGTGCACGTCGAGTACGGGACAGAGGCCGTGCGGATCTCCCGTGCGGACGGCGTGTTCACCGTCCTCGACGGTGACGGGCGCTCCTGGCAGGGCAAGCGGCTCGTGATGGCGACCGGTGTCTCCCGCCTCTACGAGCCGCCCGTCCCGGGCATCGAACTCGCCGAGCGGTACGACACCTTCGATCCCGACCCGGTGTCCTTCACCGACCGGCGGGTGCTGGTCATCGGCAAGGGGAACTCCGCCTTCGAAACCGCAGACGGCCTCGTGGAGAAGGCCGCGGTGATCCACGTCGTCGGCCCGCACTCGGTCAAACTCGCCTGGAAGACCCACTATCTCGGGCACCTGCGCGCGGTGAACAACAACTTCCTGGACACCTACCAGCTCAAGTCGCAGAACGCGGTGCTCGACGGCACCGTGGAGAGCATCGAGAAGTCCGACAGCGGCGGCTTCCGGGTGATGCTGCGCTACGCGCGGACCACGGAACCGCTGCGTGAACTGCACTACGACCGGATCATCGTCTGCACCGGCTTCCGCTTCGACGCGTCCGTCTTCGACGAGAGCTGCCGTCCCGCACTCGTCATCAACGGCCGGTTTCCCGAGCAGACCTCGTCCTTCGAGTCGGTCAACGTGCCGGACCTCTACTTCGCCGGCACGCTGATGCAGCAGCGGGACTTCAAGAAGTCCACCAACGGTTTCATCCACGGTTTCCGCTACGCGACTCGTGCCCTGCACCGCATCCTGGGCGCTCACCATCTCGGTACCCCCTGGCCGGCCCGTATGCTCACCGCGACGCCGGAGGCGATCGCCGACGCCGTCATCAACCGCGTCAACCGCTCGTCGGGCCTGTGGCAGCAGTTCGGGTTCCTCGGCGACGTGGTCGGTGTGGACGGCGGCCTGGCCGTGTACCAGGAGGAGGTCCCGCTGGACTACGTCACCGACGGCGGTCTGGGGGCCGCCCCGCACCGGTTCGTCGTCGACCTGGAGTACGGGCCCGCACACGACCAGGTCGACCCGTTCGACGTCGGTGTCCCGCGCGTCGTCGAGAACGACGTGGACCACGCCATGGACTCCACGTATCTCCATCCCGTCGTCCGCCACTACCGGGACGGCGTGCTCGCCGGGACCCATCACCTGGCGGAGAACCTGGAGAACGAATGGAACCTCGCGGCGGTCCACCGGCAGCCGCTCGGCGCTTTCGTGGAGGAGTGCCTTGACTGAGCAGTTCCCCGGCGCCGTACTGGACGTCCTCGACGCGGCAGGTGACCGGCCGGTGTTCGAGCACGCCGGCCGGGAGATCTCGGGGGCCCGGCTCCTCGGCATGGTACGGCGCGCGGTCAACGGCCTGCGGCAGCACGGTGTCGGGCCCGGCGACGGTGTCGCCATGCTGCTGGGGGCCGGCCCCGGGGCGTTCGCCGCGATCATCGCCGCCCACGTCGTCGGGGCTCGTGTCGTCGGCGTGCGGCCCGGACTGACCGGAAGTCAGCAGGAGCACCTCCTGCGGGGCACCGGGGTGACGGTCGCCGACCGGCCCGCCGGCTCCGGCAGCCGGAGGGACGGGCTCGTCCTCACGCTCGACGGCCTTCTGGCGTCGCCGGACGACGGGCTCCGGCCCCGGGTCCTGGCGCGGCCCGGCGACGTCGCCCGGCTCCTGCACACCAGCGGAAGCACCGGCCTCCCCAAGGCGTGCGCCCAGACCTACGCGGCGATGACCGCGAGCTGGGCACACCGGCCGGCCGCCTGGCCGCCCGCCGTCCGCGAACTCGCCGGGCGCCTGGACCGGTTCCTGGTGTTCGGCACCCTGGCCAGCCAGGTGATGATGGAGTACGGGCTGCTGGCACTGGCCGCCGGCGGCACCCTCGTCACCGCCGACCCGCCGGACTTTCCCGGTGCCCTGGTGCGGCACCGGGCGACCGCGAGTGTCGTCACGGTCGCCCGGCTGACGAAACTCGTGGCCGCCCAGCGCGAGTCGCCGGCGGACCTCGGCGGCCTGCGCGCGCTGATGGTGTCGGGATCACCGCTGGAGCCGGGACGGCTGCGGGAGGCCGCCGAGGTGCTCGGCCCGGTCGTCTTCCACGGCTACGGACAGACCGAGACCGGCATGATCTCCATGGCCACCCCGGGAGAGCCGGCCGGTTCCCTCGGAGTGCCGCCCGTGGAACTGGAGATCCGTGACGCCTCCGGCCAGCCGCTACCGCACGGCACCGACGGTGAACTCTTCGTCCGTACCCCGGCCCAGAGTTGCGGCTACTGGCAGGAGCCCGCCCTCACGGCCGAGGTGTTCTCCGACGGCTGGGTGCGCACCCGCGACCTCGGTCGTCTCGATGGGTCGGGCCGGCTGTGGCTCACGGGACGGATCCGGGACGTGATCATCGTCAACGCCAACGTGTACTACGCCGGGCCCGTCGAGCGACTGCTCGCCGTACATCCCTCGGTGGCCGAGGCGTACGTCGTCGCTGTCCCCGACGACAGTACGGGCGAGGCCGTCCACGCCTTCGTCGTACCCGCGGCCGGTCACACCCCGGACCTCGGGGAACTGCGCGCACTGGTGACAGCGGATCTGGGCGAGGCCTGCGCACCCACCCGGCTCACCCTCATCGACGAGGTACCGCTCACGGCTGCCGGGAAACCCGACAAGCAGAGCCTTCTAAACGGGGGTTAGCGAGACGGACCCCTTCACGGACCGTGCCCCGTCCACGCGTTTCACGCGTGGACGGGGCACGGTCCGTGAAGGGAGTGCCGACCGGGGCGGCACCGCGTGACAGGAGACCGGGCACGGACGCGACGTCGCGGACGCCCTTGCTCATGGCACGGCGCCGCCCTCTCCGCCCGGCGCAGGTGTCGCCCTCGTGGTCCTCTCGGTGGGAACGGCTCTGCTGCGCACCAGATCGTCGAGTTCGGCGTCCAGCAGGGCGGCGTCCTCGGGATGCCGGACGGCCGCCCGCGGGTTGCTCCCGCGGAGGGCGACGGCGCCCCCGGCGACGGCCGTCGGGATCGCGACGAGCACCGCGGCGGTGCGCATGCCTCCCGGTGCGGAGAGGACCAGTGCGATGAGAGGGGGCCCGAAGGCTCCGCCGGACTTGCCGACGGCCGCTGCCCAGCCGCCGGCGGTTCCCCGGATGGCCATGGGGTAGATCTCGGCCGTGTAGGGACCGATCAGCGCGATGACCCCGGCGGTTCCGGCGAACAGCAGTATCACCGCGGTCAGGAGGACCGGCCGGCTGCCCTCCATCCCGACGGAGGCCAGAGTGACCAGCGCCGCGACGGTGAGGGCCGCGTAGACGACCATGGTGCCCTTCGCCGACCAGCGCATGTAGAGCCATGCGGCCACCACGCAGGTGGGGATGGACAGCAGCGACGAGATGAACAGCAGCGTGGCGGCGGACATGCTCCCCTCGCCCGAGGCCTCCAGCTGGCTGGGCAGGAAGGTGATGAAACCCCAGTAGACGAGGCCCCAGGCGAGTGCGTAACCGCTGACGACCAGCGTCTTGGCTGTCTGCGGACGTCTGAACAGGGTGGAGGCGGGGACGCGTACGGGATGTGACTGCTGGGCGGTGAAGGCCGCTGATTCCGGAATCCACCGGTTCAGCGCGATCAGGATCAGGACCAGCGGGAGCTGGGCGAACCACAGCACGCGCCACCCGGTCAGTGGGATGAGCACTGCGGCCAGTCCGGCGGCCGCCATGTAGCCGCCCGTGGTGGTGAGCCCGGCTTGGAGCACCATGATGGCCGCGCGCCGGCCGGGCGGCAGGCTCTCGGTCATCAGGGCGTAGACGACGGGCAGCATGCCTCCGGCTGCCATGCCCATCAGAGCGCACATGACCAGGATGCCGCTGAAGGTCGGCATGGCGCCGCACACCGTCGTACCGAGGAAGAGAAGGGACGCGATGAGGATCGTGGCCCTGCGCCCGATACGGTCCGCGGCCCGGCCCCCCACGAGCGAACCCAGTACCGTGCCGCTCAGCGCCACTGTGGGCAGCCAGGAGATCTCAGCGGCGCTGAGGTGGAACTCGGCACGCATGCCGGGCTGGATGAACGCCAGAGTGGCGGGTTTCATCTGGTCGACCATCAGCGCGAAGCTCAGGACGGCGATGAGGCGGTGCCGGTGCGCCGGGGGCGTCCCTGCCGGAGCCGGGGCGGCCGCCGGATCCGCTCCGGGAGGCTGCACGACTGCGAACCCGGAGATCACCACGCCCATGACGATGGCGGCCATGGCGGCCCACATCGTCCCGGACATCCCCATCATCGCCATGTGGAATCCCATGGACGCGGAGTCGACGAACATCCACACGTGCTGGCCGACGCCGACACACGTGAGGGCGACACCGGCCCAGAAGAGAGCAGGCCGGGATATCAGCGATGCCGCCTGTGTGCGCTGGGTCAATTCCCCACCCCGGAGACCGCCGGAGCGAACACGGAGCCGGACTCGGCGGGAGTCATCCGTTCTCTCTTTCCAGGTGAGCGACCGGACAGCCTCCGGACCGCTGATCGAAGTACCGAGCCGCCGGACGCAGCCTGCGGGCATGCAGGACCATGAGCGTGCCGAGGACCAACTGCCGTACGCCCCGGGTGACGTCCTCCGCCCCGTCCCGCAGCCGGACGAAGCTCCGCAACGCGCTCAGGCGGCGGGGCCCGGGGGGCAGACCGCGCGGAATCAGCAGGCAGGGGGCCCGGTGTGGATTGGAGCGGGTGTGCGAAGCCGTCGAGTCCAACTGGAACCGGCCCAGCACCTCCCGGACCGCGGCACGCAGCACGAGCGGTGACAGCCGCCACGCCGGGCAGGGACGGTTCGCCGCGACGCCGTACGGGATGTGGCGGACGTCCTTGGCGGCCAGGCCCTCCCAGCGGTCCGGGTCGAACTCGTCGGGGCGCTCGTATCCTGTGGCGTGGTAGTCCGGATAGCTGAAACACACCACGGAACCGCCCGGCAGCACGGTCTCTTCGTCCAGCGGTATCTCGCCCGTGGTGATGCGATGGGCTATGCCGAAGAGCGGGTACAGACGCATCGTCTCGTCGAGCACCTGTGTGAGGTACCGGACGTCCTCCGGGTCTTCGGCAAGGCGCTGCTGCACGTCCGGGTGGCGGGCGAGGGCGAGCAGGACGTGCGCGGTCGCCTCGGACAGCTGCACCACGGCCGTGTTGAAGAAGGTCCCTTGCAGGTAGTGCACCTGCTCCGGCAGTGAGAGGGAGGCCGGCAGCCGGTGCCGTACGTGGCCGGCCGCGACCCGGTCCCGCAGATAGGCGGTCAGCCGGGCCCGGCGTCGCGGATGGCGAAGACCGGTGCACTTCAACGCGGTGATCACGTCATCGGCGTGAGCGGTGATCAACTGCCGGGCCCGTGGCGGACACGGCTCCTGGAAGACCAGTTCGTAGCAGAACGCGGCCCACGCGGGCATCACCAGGTCCCGCAGCCGTACGAGGCTGATCCGCGTGTCCGGCAGTGTGTCCAGCGCACCGGAGACGGCGCGGGCCGCTGCCGCCGTGAGATCGGCCGAGTTCCCGGCGAGGATGCGCCGCGTCGTGGCGGCTACGTCCTCGTAGCGCTCGCCGGGCTCCAGGTGTTCCTGGTGCACCTCGGGCCCCGGCGCCAGCCAGTACCAGAACAGGTCGGACAGACCGGCCCCCTCGCTCCGCCCGTTCGCGGCAGGGTGGGCGTAGACCCGCTCGAACACCTCCGGCCCGTGGGTGGCGTTGGGCAGGGTCACCGCCCGGTCGCCGTTGACCTTCTCGAAGATGCGCACACGCAGCGCCACCACGGCGCGCGGCAGCCACCACGCGTCCGTCTGCGTCCGGCCCCTCACCACGCTTCACCGTTCCGTACGACCATGTCGGCCGTCAGATCGGCGTTCCTGCGCCCACCGCAGAGGGCGAGCGTGTGGTCGTACTCGTCGCGCAGTGTCGCCAGGACCCGCCGTGCTCCCGCTTCCCCGTCGACGGCCAGGCCCCACACCACGGGGCGTCCGACGCCGACGGCGCTCGCGCCCAGAGCGAGCGCCACCGCGACGTCGCTGCCCCGGCGCACCCCGCCGTCGAGCAGGACCGGCACCCGGCCCGCGACCGCGTCGATGACCGCGGGCAGGCAGTGCACGGCCGCCGGGACCGCGTCGCACTGGCGGCCCCCGTGGTTGGACACGATCACCCCGGCCGCGCCGTGCTCGACGGCCAGCCGTGCGTCGGCCGGATGCAGAACCCCTTTGACCAGTACGGGAAGTGAGGTGCCGCGCACGGCTTCGTCGAAGTCCGGCCAGCGGACCGCGGGGGACATGGGGATGGCGGTCAGCGCACCCGGTCCGGCACCGGGCAGGTCGCGCATGTTCTCCGCGGCGTAACCGGGCGGCAGGTCGGTGAACCCGTTGCGCAGGTCTCTGGTGCGGCGGCCGAACACCGGCGAGTCGACGGTGACCACCAGTGCCGTGCAGCCCGCGTCCTCGGCGCGCCGGACGAGGGCGGTGGTGACCTCTCTGCGGGGGTGCAGGTACAGCTGGAACCACACGGCCGGGTCCGGGGCCGCTTCTCGCGCCGCGGTGACGACGTCGAGGACCGCGGTGGTCGCGGCCGTCCCCGTCACCAGCACGACGCCCTCGGCCGCGGCGGCGCGGGCCGTGGCGCGCTCGCCGCCCGGATGCACCAGCCGGTGGAAGGCGGTCGGTGCGACGATCACCGGCGCCGCGTGCCGGGCGCCCGGCAGATCGACGGCGGTGTCCCGCGCCTCGCTGCCGCTCAGCACCCTCGGCAGCAGCGTGTACCGGCCGAAGGCCCGCTCGTTGTCGGCGAGGACACGTTCTTCGCCCGCGCCTCCCGCCACGTAGTCGTAGAAGACGGGGTCCATCAACTTCCGTGCGCTGTCGTGCAGTCCGCGGATCGTCACGGCGTCACCGGGGCGGCCGGGCCGCGCTGGGCGGTGAGGAAGGCGGCCAGCGGGGAGCGGTGGAACTCCTCACTGTCCCACTCGTTCTCCAGGCTCTCGGTGAGGTGGTGATCGGCGACGAACTCGCCGTCCCGGTACCAGCGGACGACCGGATGCAGATAGCGGCCGTCCAGGCCCGACGCGTCCTGCTGGGACTTGCGGCCCGCGGAGACGTCGAAGGGGTCCACCCGGTCGTGGTCCTCCCCGTACTCCAGAGTGATCACCGCGTACGCGTCCACCTCACCGAAGTCACCGGCGCGTACGGCGCCCGGCACGTGCGCGACGGGGACCTCCTCGGCGTAGCGCAGCGTGCCGTCCGGGGCGAGCAGCAGCAGGTCGCCGAGGACGGCGAACTGCTGCCACAGCGCGGAGGACCGGTTGACGCGGCTGATCACCGCGTCGACGGCCCGTTCCGTGGCGTCCCCGAGCACCGCCGTCGGCCAGGGGACGCCGTCGTGGCGCTGCCGCAGCCCGCGGTGCAGTGCGCGCACCGCGTAGCGGAAGCCGTGGATGAAGCCGGTCGTGGCCTTCCCGAAGTCACGGCCCTGCATCAGGGTTCCCGCGAAGTACAGGCCGGGCACGTTGACGGACTCACCGAGAGGTGTCAACGCCGGGAAACGGCCGTTGATCATCAGGTCCGGTGCGCAGGTGTCGTCGAAGATCGAGCCGTCGAACCGGAAACCGGTCGCGACGATCACCCGGTCGTAGCGGATCTCCTTGACCACTTCGTCGACCCGCTCGAAGGCGACCGGTACGTGGAAGCCGTCCGGCTCACGCCTGATGGCGAGCACCCGGCCGTCGAGGAGGGCGTTCTGCGACTTCAGCTGGTAGCTGTCCAGGAAGTTGTTGTAGACCGCGCGCAGGTGCCCCACATAGTGCGTCCGCCAGGCCATCTTCAGCGAGCCCGAGCCGACGACGTGGATGACCGCCGCGGTCTCCATCAGGTTCTCGGCCGTCTCGAAAGCCGAATTGCCCCGGCCGATGATGAGCACCCGCTGATCGGTGAAGGACTCCGGATCGGTGTCGATCGTGTCGTAGCGTTCGGCCAGTTCGACACCCGGGACCGACGGCAGGTTCGGCACGGGCAGTCCGGTGGCGACCACCAGATGCCGTGTCCGCCACGCCTTTCCGGTGTGGTCGGTGACGGTGAACCCGTCGGCGTCGCGGGAGACCTTCTCGACGGCGGTCTCGTACCGCACGCGCACCCCGGTCCGGGAGGCGAAGTCCGACAGGTAGCGTACGAGGTCGTCGGCCGGCGGGAAGTAGCGGGGACTGTACCGGGTGAACAGCAGCTCCGGGTCGTCGCTCAGCAGGGAGTTCCAGTCCATCCGCAGCCGCAGCTCCGGATCGTCATAACCCGTGTGCACTTTGTTGTTCGAGATCAGATACCGGTGCCGGGGGAACCGCGTGAAGAACGTCCCCGGACCGCTGCCGCGCTCCAGAACGACGTAGTCCGCGCCGTCCCGCTCCAGCAGGGCGGCAAGCTGCAGTCCGGCGGGCCCCGCACCGATGATCAGGTAGTCATGGGTCATTCCCCGGAAACTAGTCACCGGATCTCAGAGCGCTCTGAGATTTCCCGCCTACGTTTCGCAACGTGCTCACCACCATGGACGCCGTCTCACTCACCCGCCACCCGGACTCCGCCGCCCTGCGCCGCGCGGCGACGCCGCTCACCGTCACCGTGGACCCCGGGGCCCGGGCGCGTCTGGACCGCGGCCGCCGGTTCTTCCACGGCCTGCGGCACGGCGACGACGACGGCGAGGCCCCGCCCGTCTACGGCGCCACGACCGGGTTCGGCGCACTCGTGGGATACGCCGGCCGTCCCGACGAGGCGGACCAGTGCGACAACACCCTGGCCCACCTCGGGGCCGGCCAAGGACCGGACCTGCCGCACGAGATCAGCCGTGCCGCCCTCCTGCTGCGCACCTGGTCCCTCGCCCAGGGCGCCTCGGGCGTCTCCGCCGAGGTCGTCGACCGGCTCGCCGCGATGTTCGCCACGACGTTCTCGCCCGCCATCCCCCGGTACGGCTCCGTCGGGGCGAGCGGCGACCTCATTCCGCTCGCCTACGCCACCCAGGCGCTGCGCGGCCGGGGGCACGCCTACGTGGACGGCCGCCGCATGCCGGCCGGCGAGGCACTGGCCGCCGCCGGGCTGCGCCCGCTCGCCCTGGACGGCCGCGACGCGCTCGCCCTCGTCAACGGCACCTCCGTCACCACCGCGGCGTTGGCACTGGCCCGCGACACTGTCCGTACGGCGCACCGCTCACTCATGGCCCTCACCTGTCTGCTGGCCGACACCCTCGGCTGCGACCCCGGCTTCCTCGACGGGGACCTGCTGCGTGTCTACGGCCACACCGGAGCGATCGACGTCGGCGCGCGGATGCGAGGGACGCTCACCGGCATCACCCCCTCGGGTGCCCGGCCGCTGCAGGAGCCGTACAGCATCCGTTGCGCCCCGCAGTTGCTCGGTGCCGCCGAGGACGCGCTGCGCTACGTCGACGGCGTGGTCGCCGCAGACCTCGGCGGCGTGAGCGACAACCCGCTGTTCTTCCCCGACGACGATGCGGGGAAGGGGAAAGTGGTGCACGGCGGGAACTTCTTCGGGCAGCCCGCCGCGTTCGCGGCCGACCTGCTCGCCTCTGTCACCGCCCAGCTGGGCAACCTCGCCGAACGCCAGCTCGACCTGCTGACGGATCCGGCACGTAACGGGGGATTGCCGCCGATGCTCGCCACGGCTCCCGGCCTGCAGCACGGTCTCCAGGGGGTACAGCTGGCCAGTACCGCGTTCGTCGCGGAGATCCGCCGGAACGCGACACCGGCAGGAATGCAGAGTCTGCCGACGAACCTGCACAACCAGGACGTCGTACCGTTCGGCACCCAGGCCGCCCTGCGTTCCTATGACATGGCGGAGCTGCTCGTCCTGCTGTCCGGCTCCCTCGCGCTCGGCCTGCGCCAGGCGGTCCACGTCGGCGCCCGCCGCCCCACCGCGCCCCGATGCGCGGAACTCCTCGAGGCTCTCATCGAGGTGATCCCCCCGGTCGAGCCGGATCGTCCGCTGGACGCGGACGTCCGCACCGCCGCACGCCTGCTCGCCGCGTGCGAGCTGCCGTGACCGGACGGGCCGGCGCCGGGGCGGCGGGCAGAGGACCGTGTTCCGGCAGCCGGATGGTGAACCGGGCGCCGTGGCCCGGACGGCTGGTGGCGGCGACCGTACCCCGGTGGCGAGTGACGACCTCCCGCAGCAGCGCGAGTCCCAGTCCGTACCGTCCGCCGTCGCCACTGCCCCGATGGAATCTCTGGAACAGCTGCTCTATCGCGGCCGGGTCGAAGCCGGACCCGGTGTCCGTGACGGCCAGCACGACCATGCCGGTGGAACGTGACAGGGCCACCTCGATCCGCCCCTCGGCCGGGGTGTGGCTGATCGCGTTGGACAGCAGCTCACCGACGGCGCGACGCAGCGCGGACTGAATGCCGTCGACGAAAAGGGGATGCGGCGGGGCGTCCACGACGACGGCCAGGCGGCGGGCCCTCGCCCGGTCCGACTCCTCGGCCACCACCGCCCGGGCCAGCGCGACCAGATCGACCGGCCGGCGTTCCGACGGCCGTGCCGAACCTGCCGCGAGGCTCGCGGACAGCAGAAGGTCGTCGAGCACCTCGCCGAGCCGTCCGGCCGAAGCGACGAGCCGGGCCAGCCCGTCGCGATGCGGGACCGGCAGATTCTGGTCGGCCGCTTGCCGTGCCAGCACCTGCGCCCGCGTGTGCACCTGGGTGATCGGCGTGCGCAGCTCGTGACTCGCGTCCGTGACGAACCGATGCTGGCGGGTGAGGGCCTCCGCCAGAGGCGCCACGGCCCGTCGTCCGAGGAGCACCCCGGTGACGGCGGCGGCGATCAGGCCCACCAGTTCGGCCACACCCAGCGCGAACCACAGATGGTGACGGTCGGCCAGTTGGAAGCGCATGTCGAACACCGCCTGCACCACGTCCCCGTCCGCCCGGACCTGTGTGCGCACCAGATAGACCGTGCGGTCACGTTCCACGGTGCGCTCCACGGCCTCGTGGGTGCTGCGCACCCGGTTCACGTCCGCGCGCAACGGGAATCCGCCGGGGGCGTTGGCCAAGGGGGCAACGCCGGGTGCGTACAGCCAGGTGCACACCGGGGGACTGGTCAGATCGCCGTAGCCCGCACCGTAGCGCAGCTCACGCCACACCTGATCGTTCTGCGCGTGCACCATCACCGTGTGCGCGACACCGCCGACGACCGTGACCAGCAGCGTGATGATCGTCCCTGTGATCACGGCGATCCGTAACCGCGCCCGGCGTACCGCCGCCCACTCGATGGACGCCGACGGCCTCACAGCGCCCCCAGGCGGTAACCGAGACCGCGGACCGTGCGCACGACCTGCCGGCCGAGCTTGCGGCGCAGGTAGTAGACGTACGTGTCGACAATGGAGGACGCGGGAGCCTCCTGGAACACCAGCCGCCGTAGGTCCGCCCTCGAGTGCACGGCCTCGGGGCGCGAGGCGAGCGCCCACAACAAGGCGAACTCCCGTGCTGCGAGGGCCACTTGCTCGCCGCTGGCCAGCTCGACTTCCCGGCGGCCGACGTGCAGGTGCCCCGATCCGATCTTGAGCACATCGGTGGACTCGAGCGCCCATCGACACAACGCCCTTAATCGGGCGCCCAGTTCGTCGAGATCGAACGGTTTGGTGAGGTAGTCGTCGGCGCCGGCGTCGAGCCCGTCGACCCGATCGTGCACCGTACCCATCGCAGTCAGCAGCAATACCGGCGTCCGGACGGCGCGGGACCGCAACCGGCTCACGAGGCCGAGGCCGTCGAGCGCCGGCAGGCGCCGGTCGACGACGAGCACGTCGTACGTGCGGGAGAGGCCGAGATGCAGACCTCGCTGACCGTCGGTCGCGACGTCGACCGCGTACCCTTCGTCCCGCAGTACCTCGGAGAGCATGTCGACCAGCTCCCGGTCGTCCTCGACCAGTAACAGCCGCCAAGGATGCCGCGAGTGTCTCTGCACCACAGTCCTGCTCCCCTCACCCCTCCCCGCAACCCCTGTCAACGCCCCTACCTGGGAGGGGGTTCCCGTGACGGGTGAGGAGTGAGGGAAGCCGGTCAGACCCTCGGCGGCACCGCTCCCCGTCGTACGGGCCGGCGGCCGGCGCTTGCGTCACCCCGTACAGGCCGCGCATGCCTTGCGCACGTCGCAACGACTGACCAGAGCCTCCAGGCCGCCTGCGCGACTCCGTCAGCGGCACCTGGGGAGCCGGTCCTGCGCCCGGCCTCGGTCCCGGTCCCGAGGACGGCGTCGGTACGTCATGCCGGAACCGGAGCCGGGCTCCTGCCGCAGCCGTCTCCCCCGGGTGCCGGTGTGCAGCACCTCTCTGCGTACGTCCTGTGGGGATGAGGATCGCGGTGCGTGTCCCGCAGACGTCAGCGCCCCCTGACCCGGGAAAAGTGTCCGGCCATGGGATGTGAGGGAAGCCTTCGCGTCGCGAACGGCTGAGCGATAGTCCGCGCGGGGCCTCATTCGGCCACTTTCCCTCCTCCCCTGTGGGATTCGGGGTCAGCTCCCCAGGTGCGTGAGACCGGAGGTGACCGCCCTCGCTCCAGGAGGCACTGGACAGCGCACGGTCCGTGAACACGTTCACGGACCGTGCGCTTCGGCCGTGACAGCTGCCGCAGACGGTGTACCGCTCTCCTGCACGCTCGACGGATGCCCACCGGTTCTGTGGGCGCGTCGTGTGCGCAGACAGCCGGTTCTCCGTCCGCATCGCGGTTGGCATCTCGGACCGGGCCGGTGTAGGAGTGACTGTGGAGGAGTGGTGATGGCTGAGTCTGCTGATCACGTGGTGCCGACCGCGGGTGTCCCCTGCTGGGTCAACCTGATGGTCAGCGACCTGCAAGCCGCCCAAGCCTTCTACCGGGCGGTATTCGGGTGGGAATTCCGGGCGAGTTCACTGGGTGATCAGTTCCTCGTCGCGTCGGCCGACGGCTTGCCCGTGGCGGGCCTCGGGGAGCGACGGCCGGGTCTCGCTCCAGCCTCGGTGTGGACGCCGTACTTCGCGGTGCCTGACGCCGATACGGTGGCCGCGCGCATCCAGGAACGAGGCGCCACCCTGGCGGTGGGTCCGGTGCCGCTGGGCGAGGGGCGCGCAGGCTTGGCCGCGGATCCGGACGGCGCGACCTTCGGGTTCTGGGAGGGACCCGCGCTGACATGGGCGCCGGGCGAGGGGCGGGCACCCGCCCGTCTCGACCTGCAGACCCGCGACGTGTTCGACGCCGCCATGTTCTACGGGCAAGTCTTCGAGTGGGCCGCTGAACCTGACATCGAGGTCGTCTACCGGCACGACCACGTCGAGGTCGACCGGGGCGGACAAGCAGTTCTCTCCCTGCACGGCGGCGCGGAGCAGGCGTCTGTGCAGGCGCACTCGCGACCACGGTGGCTGGTGACCTTCGCCGTCGACGACGTCGAACGTGCTGCGTCCGCCGCGATCGACGCAGGCGGCAGCAAACCCCGGACATCAGCCGCTTCCTGGGCGCCGCAGGGGTTCTCGCGGACGCTTCAGGACCCGGACGGAGGGCTGTTCACACTCAACCACCGAGCGGGGGGCTGACCGGCGTCGGTCAACTGCGCGCGGACAGGCGGACCGGCTTCACAGGCTCCCGCGCGGAGGAGCACGGTGTGCCGCCCCGGACACGGGAGGAAAGCGAGCCAGGTGGAGGAGACGGTTCCTGGCACAAGGACCTGCCCGGCGACCAGCCGAGACCGGCGGTCCCTGAGGAGAGTGGAGCCGCTCCCGCCGAGACGCCGGCGGCCCGCTGCGCACGGAGTCGCCGAGCGGCCGACTGAACCTTGAGGGAATACGAGCCGGTAGGCCCGAAACGAGGTTTGGCCTCCTGGGGCCGGTGGTACCCGTCCATCCGTCAATCACCTTCGGCTGAGGCCGGTACGGCCCAGGAGAACGCATGACCGAGCAACCCCCGCCTGTCGTCCCAGTAGCGCTGGTCACCGGAGCGGACTCGGGGATCGGCAGAGCTGTCGCCGCACGACTCGCGCAACAGGGCATGGACGTCGGTATCACCTGGCACCGCGACCGCGAGGGCGCAGAGGGGACCGCAAGTGAGGTCCGCGCCGCCGGCCGACGTGCCGCGGTGCGTCGGCTGGACCTTTCGGACCTGCCGGACGCCGCCGCAGTGGTGGACACGCTCGCGGTGGACCTGGGCCGTGTCGACGTGCTGGTCAACTGCGCCGGTACCGGAACGTCCACCCCCTTCCTCGACCTCGACCACACGACGGTCCGGCACGTCATCGACGTGGACCTCATCGGTCCCTTCCTCTGCTCACAGAGGGCCGCCCGGCGCATGATCGCCCAGGGCGAGGGGGGCCGCATCGTGAACATCACCTCCGTGCACGAGCACCAGCCGAGGGTCGGCGCGGCTCCCTACTGTGCCGCCAAGGGCGGCCTGGGCCTGCTGACGCAGGTGATGGCCCTGGAACTGTCCGAGTACGGCATCACCGTGAACTCCGTAGCTCCCGGCGAGATCGCGACCCCCATGACGGGCCAGGAGGACACGGACGTGCACACCGCTGACCGGCCTGGTATTCCGCTCGGGCGTCCTGGCGACGCCCGGGAAGTCGCCTCCGTCGTCGCTTTCCTGGCCGGCCCGGAGTCCTCCTACACGACCGGAGCGTCCTGGGTGGTGGACGGCGGAATGCTGCGCATGGGGCCGCAGGCGGGATCCCATCTGCCCTCCGGAGACTGGCGCCGCCCCTGAGCCGTTCCGCCGCCAGGGCCCAGGCCCGCGGGAGCCGGTGGGCGAGACGGCCCCCCTTCAGTGAGTACGCGCCCCGCGGCTTGGGACCTCGGAGGCGGAACGAGACATGGCCCCGTGCGAGCGCCCCGGCCGTGGAAGGCTCGTCGGTGGCGCAGGTGACCTCGTCCCGCACGGCCATCGCGCCCGCACCGCACCGTACCGGCCGGGTGCGACGACGCCCTCGAATCCGCGCACACCCATGGGTGTCCCTCTGCCGGCATGGCCGGACGGCGCTCGTGCGGGCCCGTGGAGGGCCTCTCCGGTGCAGCCCGGGATCTCGGCACACCGCTCAGCTCCCACCGGAAGCCGAAGGGGAGCGAACTGGCGTCATGGATCTGCGTGGCGAACATAGGTTCGGGCTGGATGTCTCACCGCTCAACGCCTTCCCGAGGTTCTCGTGCTGCACCGGAATCCCTCTTCCGCCGGCACTCCGCGCGACCGCCGCCCATCGAATCCTCCCGAGGTGCGCACCGCGGCACCATGCGGTTCTCCCGCCGGCATGCGCCGGTGCGTCCGGATGGACCGGGCACCCCGCGAGAGGGCTCCGAACCGCCAACACTCCGGGGCGCTCCGACGGGTAAGTCCTGCGGCTGGGCGCAGCGCACGGGCGTGGTTTTTACTTTTCCGATGTTCCCCGGACCTGCCGAATCCGGGTGCCGACGGAACCGCGCGTTCGGTGTGGGACAGTCATGCTGTCGATCCGAGCGGGGCCGGCGCGTCAGTTTGCCGTGGTATCAGCGACGATCAGTTCGGTGACCGCCTTGAGGCCGCCTGCTCCCAGTGCCCGCCGCTGGCGATCGGCGGGCGTTCCCTGCCGCAGCAGCCGGTGTACGAGTGCGGCGACTTGCCGGGTCTCACCTGCCGCGTCCAGCGCGGGCGTGATGTGCTCCATGAGCTGGGCGACCGCGTCACCGGCGCTGACCCGTGTACCCGTGGCAGTGATCAGTTGTCCGCCGAGACCGTGCCGCGCAGCCTGCCAGGTCGCGGCCTGCAGCACTTCGGGGAGGTGGCGGACGGTGGGCCTTCCCGCTTCGGTTTCCTGGATGGCGGCAGTCACCAGTGCGCGTACGATGCCGGCGAACATGACCGCCTCATCGGCCCGTAGCTGTACGTCGCAGCACCGGACTTCGACGGTCGGGTAGCGGTCGGAGAGCCGGGCCTGCCAGTACAGCTGTCCCGTGTCCTGGATGATCCCGCTGCGCAGGAGCGTTTCGACCCGTCTCGCTTCGTCCGCCGCGTCCTCGAAGGCGGGAGGCGGCCCGCTGACGGGCCACCGGTTGAAGACCACTGTGCGCCAACTGGCGAACCCGGTGTCCTGACCGTCCCACAGCGGTGAATTCGCTGACATGGCGATGAGGACGGGGAGCCAGGGGCGCAGACGGTTCAGGACGGCCACGCCGGCCTCACGGCTCGGCACCGACGCGTGCACGTGCATGCCGTTGATCATTTGCTCGGCCACCAGCTGGGGAGCCTGTGCGCGCAGGGCGCGATACCGTGCGCGTTCGGTCACGGGGGCGGACGTCCCGCCCCTGAGAGGCGGAGTCCCGCAGGCGGCGAGCTGACATCCGTACTCTTCGGCAGCGGCATTGGCGGCGAGCCGGAGACGCAACAGATGGCCACCGACTTCCTCGAGCTGTCCGCACACGGGCGTGGCCACTTCCACCTGCGCCTGCAAAAGCTCCGGTTGCATTTCACCGTCACCGGCGATCGCGGTCATTCCTGCGGCAGCTCTCACCTGTTCCCCCGCAGGGACTGGCAGCCCGGTCAGCGAGTCGAGCAACAGGTATTCTTCTTCCACTCCGACGGTGACCGGCTCCATCGGGCCAGTGTCAGGGCTCCCTCAGCAGGATCAGCGCACGACACGGCGGCAGTGCCGGAACATGCGCGACGCAAGAAGTGACGGGCGGCCCCTGCTCCGCGTCTCCGGGACATCGCGCTGGCCCTGCACCGTGAGCCCGAGCCCGCCTTCGGGGAGCACTTCGAGCACTTCGCGGCGGGCTTGCTCGTGAGGGAGCCGGATCGCGCCGGATTCACGGCCAAGCGGGGATCGCCGGCATGCCCACCGCATTCGTCGCCGGAGCCGGGGACCGTACACGACCCCGGGTGGGCACTGCTTCTGGAATACGACACGTTGCCCGGCCTGGGGCACGCCCGCGGCCACAACCTGATCGCCGCCGGCCTCGGAGCGGCGCTGTCACTGCACGGTCCCCTCCCTCAAGCGGCCCCGGGGCACCCCTGAGGCGGTGCGTGCGTTCCCGCCACCGCCCGCCCGGTGCGTGCCGGCCCTCGGCCCGGTGGGCGGGGACAGCGCGGCAGCGCACAAGGCCCGTGGCGCGTGCTCAGCGGCCCAGGGCCTTGCTCAGCTGGTCCTTGTTCATCGACGAGCGTCCTTCGATGTTCTTCTTCCTGGCCTCCTCGTAGAGCTGGTCCCTGGTCGGCCCTCCGGCGCCGCTGTGTGAGCGCCGGCCGCCGCGCTGAGAAGCCGACTTCGGGTCATGTGTGGATGTCCTGCTCGCCGACTCCGACTCTCCTGAGCGGGCCCGTTCCTTGTTGACCGTGCGAGCGGCGATCTCCTTCGCCCTCTTCTCGGAGGTGCCGCGCTTCTCCGCACCTTCCTTGATGTGCTCGTACTGGCGCTCACGCTTGGGGCTGGATCCTGCGGGCATGGCATTTCTCCTTCTCTCGAGCGGGCCGGCAACAAGCCTCCGCGACGTGCGGCAAACGAACGGCTACCCCCATCACACGCGCAGAACCAGGTGCTCGCGATCCGGGAGGGCACCTTCCACGGCGTAACCAGCCCGCAGATGTCCGACGCGGGAAGGCCGGCCGCGCGACGACGTCAGCCGTGCACCGGTGGGGTGCCGGTACGTCACTCGTTCTCTTCGGTGCTGTCGTGCTGTCCGGCGCCGGGCCGGTCGGCGCGGTACCGGCTTCCGGGCAGCATCTCCTGGACCTTGGCTTTCAGCCCTTGCCTGACCATGGAGCCGCGGTCGCTGTCACCGTGCAGGATCGCGGACGCCGCAGCCTCGATCTGGTCCAGCGAGGCGTGCGGCGGGATGGGAGGCACGGCCGGATCGGTGCGGAAGTCGATGACGAAGGGGCGGTCAGCCGAGAGAGCCTGGTCCCATGCGGCCTCGACGTGCTCGGGCTTCTCCACCCGCACACCGCCGAGCCCCAGGTGCTTGGCGATTTCCGCATAGGGCAGATCCGGGAGGTGCTGGGACTCCTCGAACTGCGGGGCTCCGGTCAGAGCCCGCATCTCCCAGGTGACCTGGTTGAGATTGCCGTTGTTCAGCACCGCCACGATCAACCTCGGATCGGACCACTCACGGTGGTACTTCGCAGCGGTCACCATCTCCATCATGCCGTTCATCTGCATGGCACCGTCACCGACGAGCGCGATGGCCGGCCGGTCCGGATGGGCGAACTTGGCGCCGATGGCGTACGGCACGCCGGGACCCATCGTCGCGAGCGTCCCGGACAGGGAGCCGCGCATGCGTCCGCGCAGGCGCAGGTGGCGGGCGTACCAGTTGGCGGCGGAACCGGAGTCGGCGGTGATGATGACGTCATCGGGCAGTTTGCCGTCCAATGTGTGGACCACGTACTCGGGATTGACGGGGTCGGCCTCCACGGAGGCGCGGCGCTGCATGACCTCCCACCAGCGGTCCACGTTCTCCTCGACCGTGTTCCGCCACACGCGGCTCTCCTTGCGGTGCAGGCGTGGCAGCAGCCGCTGCAACGTCTCGCGGGAGTCGCCCACGAGGTTCACCTCGAAGGGGTAGCGCAGCCCGATCATGTGCGGATCGATGTCGATCTGCACCGCCCGTGCCTGGTCCAGCTCCGGCAGGAACTGGGTGTACGGGAAGCTGGAGCCGATCACCAGCAGGGTGTCGCACCCCTGCATCAGCTCGTAGGAGGGGCGGGTGCCCAGCAGCCCGATGGAACCGGTCACGTACGGCAGGTCGTCGGGCAGGACGTCCTTGCCCAACAGGGCCTTGGCCACTCCGGCACCGAGCACGTCCGCCAGACGCTCCACCTCGTCCCGCGCCCCGCGAGCGCCCTGCCCGATCAGGACGGCAACCTTCTCACCGGCGTTCAGCACCTCGGCGGCGCGCTGGATGTCCTCGTCGGCCGGCACCGGTGCGTAGCGGCCCAGGCCCAGGCTGGACGGCACCATCTTGAACGCGTGCGTCGGCGGGCTGTAGTCCAGCTCCTGCACGTCGGCGGGCAGGATGACCGCGGTGACGGTGCGTTCGGCATACGCGGTACGCATCGCCCGGTCGATCAGGTTCGGCAGCTGCTCCGGCACCGTCGCCGTCTCGCAGAACTCCGACGCGACGTCCTTGTACAGGCTCTGCAGGTCGACTTCCTGCTGGTACGAACCGCCCATGGCGCTGCGGTCGGTCTGCCCCACCAGCGCGACCACGGGAACGTGATCGAGCTTGGCGTCGTACAGGCCGTTCAGCAGGTGGATCGCACCCGGTCCGGACGTGGCCGCGCACACCCCCACCTTGCCGGAGAACTTGGCATACCCGACGGCCTGGAAGGCCGCCATCTCCTCGTGCCGGGCCTGGATGAACTTCGGCTTGTTCCCGGCTCGCCCCCAGGCCGAGAGCAGCCCGTTGATTCCGTCGCCGGCGTAGGCGAAGACGTGCTCCACGTCCCATTCGCGCAACCGCTGGAGGATGTAGTCGGACACCTTCGTGCTGGTCATGAGAACTCCGTCCTTGTCCCGTCCGCTCTGTCGTGCCCCCCGCAGCCCTTCGTCCACCGGTCCGTCGCAGACGGCGCCGGGGCGACCGCCATGACCGTCCTGGGGAAACGGCGCACTTCGGCGCTGGCCCCGGGGGCCGGACCGTCGCGTCTCCCGCCTGCCGTATTCGAAACGTTGTCGTTCGTCCCCGGCACCTCGCCCTGTCCCTGGGGGTGCCCCCGCTTCCCGCCCGTGGAGGAACTTCTCCTGCCGGCGCCTGAAGCCGGCCTGGCAGAAGTGCGGGCGCACGGCCACCGCGTGCTCCGGCGCGGGTGAGCGCCGGCCGTCAGCCCAAGGACGTGAGCAGATCGTTGCAGGCCTGTTCGCAGCGACGGCACACATCGGCGCAGACCCGGCAGTGATCATGCTGGTCGGCATGGTTCGCGCACTCGTCCCCGCAGACCTCGCAGACCGTGGCGCAGGCCAGGAGGATGGCTCGGGTGATGGTGGCGTCGTACCCCGTACGGCGTGAGAGGACGGTGGCGGTCGTTCGGCAGATGTCGGCGCAGTCGGCACCGGTACGGATGCACCTGGTGAGATCGGCGACCGCCTCTTCCGCCAGACAGGCGTCCGCACACGCTGTGCACGCCTGGGCGCAGGCGATGCACTCCTCGATACAGCGGATGAGCTTGTCGCGGTCCATACCGCCCAGGGCGGCGGGGTAAGCATCGAGCATGTCCTCGATCGCAGTGGCCATGAGTGCCTCCAACAGGGTGGCGTCGTGTGCGGCAGTTGTCGCCTCCTACGGGTAACACCGGAGCCCGGCGGCGAAACCCGTCGCGGAGGTGACCGGGTCCGCATCGGTGCTGTTGGCCCGCTCCGGTCTCCGACGTGGGCCGGCAGGCGCCAGGCCTGGGTGTTCTGTCCGCGGAGGGTGGCCGGCCTCGGCGGGCGGAGGCCCGCCCGCTCCGCGTCAGTGCGGGCTGTCGGGCATGCCGTAGGCGTCGGCGATCAGCTCGATGGAGCGCAGCCGGGCCCGGACGGAGTGGCCGACGCCGCCGATCATGAGCTCGTCGGCGCCGGAGTCCCGCTGGACCTGGTCCAGGTGAGCGGTGACCTGCTCGGGGGTGCCGTGCGGGACGTGGTCCAGCCAGCTGTCGACGGTCTGGTGTTCCTGGGCGTCGTAGGTGTAGGCGTCCACTTCCTCGGGGGACGGCAGCAGGTAGGACTTGCGCTGGAACATGCGGAGCACGGCGTGTGCGGAGGGCGCCGGCCGTGGCGTGATCGGTGCCCGGGGCGCGGCCCAGGCCCAGATCGATGCGGCCGGGGGCGAGGGCTTCCAGCATGCCGAACTGTTCGGCGACGACCAGTGGCGGGTGGTTGGGCAGCATGATTCCGCCCGCGCCGAGCCGCAGCCTGCTGGTCTCCGCGGTGAGCCGGGGCAGCAGGACGGGCGGGCTGGAGGCCGAGACGCCGGGCATGGCGTGGTGCTCGTTCGTCCAGTAGCGGGTGAAGCCGCGCCGGCCGGCGAGCCGGGCGAGTCCGATGCTGCCGGCCAGCGCCTCCGCGGCGGTCCGGCCGGTGCCGGTCATGGCGGAGTCCAGTACGGACAGGGCGGCGGGGGCGGAGCCGCGGCGGACGCCGCGGACGGGGTCGGTCATGCTCGTGCGGCCCTTCGTTTCCAGGGCGTGCGGCATACGGGGGGGCGGGGCGCCGGGCACCGGCCGACAGGTGTGACGGGGGCTTTGCCGGCCGGTACCCGGCCATGTCCGGCGTGCGGGCCCGGCGTGCGTGAGGTCAGCCGCGGACGCCGAAGTCGACGCGGTCGGTGAGGCCGGCGGCGGCAAAGGCCGCGACGAGCTCGTCGCGGCCCTCGGTGAAGTGGGCCCAGCTGTCGTAGTGGACGGGAACCACGCGGCCGGCGTCGAGGATCTCCGCGGCCTCCGCGGCCTGGGCGCTGTCCAGCACGATCACCTCGCCGTCGAAGACCTCTGTGAAGCGGGGCGCTCCGGCGAAGAGGAGGGCCGTGTCCACCGGGGCGAAGCGCTCGGCGATCTGCTTGACCGCGTCGAGGGAGGCGTTGTCGCCGCTGACGTAGACGGTGGGCAGGCCTTCGCCGGTCAGGACGAAACCGACGACCTGGCCGGTGATCGGCTCCACCTCCTCGCGCGGGCCGGGACCGTGGATGGCGGGCACGCCGGTCACGGTGACCGTGCCGGGCCCGCCGTCCCGGCGCTCGAGCTCGATCGACTGCCAGTCGGCGAGGCCGGTCGCCGCCTCGCCGAGACGCTCCCCGCCGCCGGGGGTGGTGAGCGTCAGCGGGACGTCGGTGAGCAGGGCCCGGCCGGAGGTGTCGAGGTTGTCGGCGTGCTCGTCGTGGGAGAGCAGGACCACGTCGACGCGGCCGAGATCGGCCGGACTGCCGTCAGCCGCCGCCGTCTTGGTCAGCACGGCGGCCGGTGCCGGGTGGTCACCGGGGCCGTCGAAGGTCGGGTCGGTGAGAACGCGCAGGCCGCCGTACTCGAAGAGGGCGGTCGGGCCGCCGAAGACCCGGACGGGGAACGGAGCGGTCTGCAGGACGGGGGAAGACACGAAAGAGGTTCCTCACGGATAGATTGGTTATTAACCGTGAGTCGACTGTATGTGTGTCTCACGGATGAACGCAACCCGTACCATGAGGAGCGTGGAAGAGTTCGTGAGGGAAGAAACCGTCCTCCTGCCGGCGCCGGGGGAGGCGGAGCACCCCGCCCTGGCCTTGGCCAACAGCGCCGTCGCACTGCCCGGCGGGCACACGGCCGACCTCCTGGGCACCCCGGCACGGGCCGAGCAGTGGCTGGCCCGGCGCGGCCTCGCCCCGGCCGACGCCGGCTTGGAGGAGGTGTGCGCGACGCAGTTGCGCTCGTTGCGCGAACAGGTCAGGTCGCTACTGGCCTCCCGTATCGCCGGGCAGCCCGCCCTGCCCGCCGCCGTCACGGCGGTCAACGACGCGATGACCCGCGTCCCGACCGCTTCCCTGTTGCTGTGGGACGAGAAGACCGGCCCCTACCGGGCCGCACCCCACCCCACCACCGCGATCGTCGAGCACGCCCTGGCGGCCATCGCCGCCGATGCCGCCGACCTGCTCACCGCTCCCGACGCCGTCCGCCTGACCGCCTGCGCCTCCCCTCCCTGCAACCGCTTCCTGCTCAGGCATGGCCGCCGCCAGTGGTGCTCCACCCGCTGCGGTGACCGCGCCCGCGCTGCCCGCGCCTACGCCCGTCGCACCGCGGTGGAGTGAAAACGCCGCATCGCCGACCTGACAGGACGCGACAGCACCCGTCCCCGGCCCGGCCAGGTCTGCGCAGCCCCCGACGCACTGCCGACGCGGACACATCGACCGCCGCCCGCCCGAACCCGAGGCGGGAATCCGGTGCGCAGGCCGCACGAGGCGGCCCGGTGCCCCGGCCCGCCCTCGCGTCCGCAGGGCCGAGCGGCCGTGGCGGGAGTGTGTGGCGAGTCCTGCAACCCCGGGCCATGGCGGTGGCGCCAAGCCGGTGATCATGTGTTTGACGCAGGTCGTGAGCGGGTCTGTCGCAGTCCGGTGTTCGGGTGGGGGGCTGAGCCTGGAGCGGGTCGTGCAGCTCGATCTGTGCGACAGCCCGCGGGGCCCGTCGTTCTTTCCGGGGCCCTGGGTCCCTGGCCCGGGGCCCCTCTCGTTCGCGTGATCGGCCGGATCGGTGACGTGACTTCGGAGCCCTTGAAACTTTCCCGTCCGATCCGATCCGATCGTTCCGCGGTCCGGCCGAAGGCGAGGAGGCGCATGCTGTCCGCGCCGGCGGTGGTGAGGGAACTCGGCCGTGCTCCGGAGAACTCACGGATGCCGCACCGAGGCGCTTGAGTCTCCAGCGGCTGGAGGGTCCAGGATCCTGCTCATGGAAGACGAACGCCCCGACATGCTCACCATCGGCCGGCTCGCGCATCGCACGGGACTTCCGGTGCGTACCCTGCGCTTCTGGTCGGATGAGGGAGCGGTGCCGCCCGTGGCCCGCTCCGCGGGCGGCTACCGGCTGTACGACGCCGAGTCCGTGGCCCGTGTCGAGCTGGTCCGCACCCTGCGGGAACTGGGCCTCGGGCTCGATGACGTGGGCCGCGTCCTGAGCGGCCGCAGCACGGTCGCCGAGGTCGCCGACGCGCATGTGACCGCACTCGACGCGCAGATCCGCTCGCTCAAGGTGAGCCGGGCCGTCCTGTCCACCGTGGCGAAACGGGGTTCGACCGTTGAGGAGACAACACTGATGAACCGGTTGGCGCGGCTTTCCGCCGCCGAGCGCACGCAGATCATCGACGAGTTCAAGGAGGAGGTGTTCGGCGGTCTCGACGCCGACCCGCGCCTGCGCGACCGCATGCGTACCTACAGCATCGAACTGCCCGACGATCCCACACCTGAGCAGGTCGACGCCTGGATCGAGCTGGCCGAGCTGGTGCGGGATCCCGCTTTCCGCGCACGGTTGCGCACATGGCTGGAGCTCAACACGCCCGCACCGGGACAGGGCCGTCCCTCCGGAGCGTCCATCTGGTGGGCCAGGCATGCCGTGCATACCGTCGCGGAGGTCAGAGAACGCGGGGTCGCCCCCGAAGGGCCGGAGGCGGCCGAGGTGCTGTCCGAGCTGTTCGGCGACACCGACCGGGCCGCCGTGCTGCGCAACCTGGAGGCCGGGATCGAGGCGGGAGCGGAGCACTACCGCAGGCTCGTCGCCCGTGTGCGCGGGCAGTACTCGTCGCCCGACGCGTCCGAGGAGCTGGAGTGGATGGCACGGGCCCTGCGCGCCGCAGATCAAGCCTGACCGGCCGTATCGTGCTTGTGCACCGTCGCGTGAGTTCCCCTGGGCCCAGCTGAGTCCCTCTCCCCGTGGCCAGGGGTTCTTCCTCGCTGCCGAGGTCCTCGGGCTCGATGAAGAAGAGCGTGATGCGCTACGCGGACCCCGCACGCGTCCTGCCGGCACGGCGCGCCGAGGCCGGCCCCGCGGGGGGAAGCGTGAACCGGCGGGCCCGTCCCCCGGGATTCGAGGGCGTCCTCGATGTCCGCGAGAGCCGTCTTGAACTGCTCGGGTCAGGCGTCGCGCCGGGGGCACCGATGGGGCCGGCCTGTGCCGGCGCCGGGCGGACCTGCCGACGTCTTCCGGGCCGGTACCCACTCCGCTGCCCGTCCTCCCGTGAGGGCGGCACCCGTGGGCTGCGGGAGGACGAGTCTTTGAAGTCGTGGGGGCGGGGCGATCAAACCATCGACGACTACGACTACGACGCCGCGGGCCGGCCCGGTGCGGGCGCCTTCACTCTGCGGACGGACCGCGAAGGCGGCGATCGTGGTATCCGCGCATACCTCGTCCGTCGGTGCCCCAAGCCTGGAACCGGGGCCCCACCTCGCGCAAGGAAGCCCGGTGGTCTCCACGCGACACCCCACGATCGGGTGCTGCGACGGCCCAGTGGACCCACCCCCACGCGTCCCACGGCATCCGTGAGGATTTTCCCCGCCGCCCCCCTTCTGTTGGCCGGACCTGGCTACCTTCGCCTCGCCCGGTCCGGCGCAGGAGAGGTACATCCATGAGCCCCCCGATCCACCGCACCTCGACACGGCAGTCCGCAGCCGTCCTGACGTCGGCCCGGCAGCCCCGGGGAGGGAGCAGGACCGGGAGTGCGTCCGCACGTTCGACGGAGCCCCCCTTCCTCGGCATGCAGTCCCGCGCCGGCAACCGGGCCACGGCCGAGGCGGTACAGCGCGCCCGGGACGCCCCGAGAGGGAGGGCGGCGGAGAACGGCGACGCGTCCGCCGGAGCGGAGAAGAAGAACTATCGTGACCGGATCGCGGGGCTCCTCGACAGGTTCAAGAAGAATCTCGAGCCCATCGACACCTTCATCAAGGGCTTCCAGACCCCCACCAACGCGGCCGTCACCCAACAGGCCGCCGTCGCGGCCAACGAGGGCCTCAAGCACTCCGCCGCCGCCTCGGGAACCTCCGCAGCGGCGGGGAACCTCCTCACGGAGGCCGCCGGAACCGCGGTCAGTGGCATGGACGCGTACAAGAACATGAAGGACGCCAAGAAGCACGAGACCGGGGCCGCCCACCACACGGCGAAGAAGAAGGCCAAGACCAAGGGGGTCGACACGGTCGTCGGCGCCGCCGGTTCGGGAAGCTACAGCGCCGCCATCGCCAAGGAGGTGACCAAGATCCAGAAGGCGGCGGACGCCGCGGTGGCGTCCGAGGCGAGCGGTGTCGCCAGTGCTTCCGTCGGAGCGATCAAGGGCATGCGTTCCGCCCTCCGCGTCGGGGGAGCGGCCCGCAAGTACAAGCAGGTCAAGAAGCTGGGAGATCCCCACCTCGTCCATGCGGGGTCACTGGCCCGGCTGAACGAGTCGCGGGAGCAGGCCGACTGGGCCGCAGCGGAGGCTTACGTCGCGCTGGACGCCTACTGGAACCATGAGGGCCAGGGACGGCTGGAGCTCGTTTCCGAGGCCATCGACGCCGCCTGGGAGGCGATGGGGGAAGCCCGTGACGCCGCCGAGAGCCTCCGGCGCGCCGAAAGAGACGTGGAAAAACTGCGCATGGTGCAGGAGTACGCGAAGAAGAAGCAGCTCGCCAAGATGGGCAAGGAGACGGTCGGCGCCGGGGGCGAGTCCACCAAGGCCGCGGCCGGCGTCGTGACGGCGGTCGCGGCGGGAACAGCCGGGCTGGCGAGCAACCCGGTCGGATGGGGCCTCGCCGGGGCCGGGGCCGGCCTCGTCCTCGGCGTCACCGCGTACAAGGCGCTCCGCGCCGCCACGAAGCGCTACGAAGAGGTCCACCACCCCGAGCGCTGGGCACCTGAGGGCGAGACCCCGGCGGAGGCCGCGTCCCGCAAGGAGTCGCTGAAGCATGCCCTGAAGTTCTGGAAGAAGGTGTCGAAGGGCGAACGCCAGGCCATGGCGCGCGAGATCTACGCCCTGGCGGCGGGTCCCGGCGTCTCCGGCAGCGGCAGCACGACGGACGAGATGCGGGAGTCCGCCAGGGCCTTGCTCGTCGCTCTCAAATGCGGCCCCGCCAAGCACGAGCTGGAGCCGGAAGCGTGGGCCGAGACCCTTGACGACCCGGCGAAGAGCGCCGACTGGATCAAGGAGATAGCGGAGCAGCTGGCCTCGGGGTGACCCGGAGGCGCCACCTCTGTGGCTCCACGCGAATCGCTCACCGCGCCGCCGCCCAGATGTCCGCCCGACAGGGAAACCGCCACCACCCGGGCGCCCTATAGTTGGCCCCATGAACCGCTGGACGGAGTGGACCGGGAAAACGTCCGGGGAGGACTACGCCGCACGATTCGCGGCCCTGGCCCGTAGTGGCGAGGACGTACACGGTGAGGCGCGGTTCTGTGCGGCTCTCGTGCCCGCCGGAGCGCGGGTGCTGGACGCCGGATGCGGGACCGGGCGGGTCATGATCCGGCTCGCGGAGCTCGGGTACGACTGCGTCGGGGTGGATCTTGACGCGTCGATGCTGGCAGTGGCGCGGAAGCAGGCACCGGAACTGCCGTGGTTCCAGCTCGATCTGGCCGGGTTCGAGCCGGCCCTGCTCGGCATCGCAGCGGACTTCGATCTCGTCGTCGCCGCGGGCAATATCTTCCCGTTGCTGGCCCCCGGAACCGAGGCCGCGGTGGTCGAGCGCCTGTCCGCGGCCCTGCGCCCGGGCGGCCTGCTGGCCGCCGGTTTCGGTCTGGACGAAGCCCACCTGCCCGTGCCGCCCGGCCTCACGCTGCCGGAGTACGACGACTGCTGCGCCGCGGCCGGCCTCACCCTCGTCGACCGCTTCGCCACCTGGGAGGCCGACCCTTACGACGGCGGTGGGTACGCCGTCAGCGTCCACCGCCGGTGAGGACGTGCTGCGTGTCCGGACGCCCGGCGATCCACTTGACCGCACCGGCCCGGCCGGGCCTCGCGGGTTCCGGCAGCCCGCCGTGCCGTCGGCCCAAGCCGTTCATCAGGGGACTTACGGGGAGCCGCCATGAACGGCATCCTTCCGGGTCTTCGATGACTCCGTCGGACACCGGGACGATTCGGACAGAACGGTCCTGACCCCGAATCGGTTCGTGGCCGGGACCGCTCCGCGTGGTGCGGGGGAGGAAGCTCGGGTGAGCGGTCGCCCGCACCGGGTCACGCCGATGCCGTCAGCGTCCGCGGGAGGGGCGGCCGGCTCCGATCCCCGCGACGTGCAGGGCGAGAAGTGCCAGGCCCAGGGGCATCACGTTCACGCAGGAGGAGACGTCGTTGGTCGTGATGTCTGCTGCGTTGACCAGGAAGGCGATGACGAACAGGACGGCCGCGGCTGTGCCGGGCACGGAGTGTTCCTCTCGAAGGGGGCGAGGTGCATGTGCCCGGACGGTCCACGGGCAGGCCCCGTTTCCGCTCCGGCTTCGGGACGCCGGCCGGACTGGGCACCGGGGTGCGGGGGTGCACCCCGAAGGCGGGGGTAGGAGGGTGAGGAAAGCCGAACGAGGGAGGGGTGATGACGAAGGACACGTCGCTGCGCGCGGTGGGATGGGCACAGTCGTTTCCGGTCTCGCAAGGGGTGCGGGCCGGCCGCCGGTGGACGCGGGAGCACCTGGCGTCCCTGGAGTGGGCCGAGGACGCCCCCGAGACGGTGGACGCGATATTGCTCAGTGTTTCCGAGCTGATCACCAACGCGCACGTGCACGCGCACAGCGACGCCCAGCTGATCCTCACCTGGGACAGCCACTGCCTGCACGTGAGTGTCCACGACTCCGACCCTCTGCCCCCCGCCAAGCAGCCCGAAGATCCCACGACGACCGGAGGGCGCGGGCTGGCCATCGTCGACGCGCTCTCCGACGGCTGGGCCACACATCCGCAGGCGTCGGGCAAGACCGTCACCGCCTGCTTCGTACCACCGGGCGCTCCGAAGCCCGGACACGGCGAGGACCTCAGCTGAGCTCCAAACGGAAGCGCCCCGGAGCCGGCCCGGCGTACGCCTCACGCCCGTGTCGCCCGGCATGTGTGTGGCCCGGCAGGGCCGGGCCACACACCTCACGTGGAGAGCTTCGCGCTCCCGCAGGAGTCAGTGCTTGAAGGCGTCCTTCGCCTTCTCCTTGGCCTGGCGGGCGTCGCCCTTGGTCTGGTCGGCCCGGCCTTCGGCCGTGAGGCGTTCGTTCCCGACCGCGCGGCCCGCGGCCTCCTTGGCCTTGCCCTTGGCCTGCTCGGTCTTCGCCTGGGTCTTCTCATCGGCAGCCATGTCATTCACACCTTGCTCTGCTCGGAGTCAGGAACACCTCTCGGGTGACCGGTAGCAGCACGCGCAAACACCGCAGCGGTGTCCGGGTTTCCGACGGCCGTTGTCACCCCCGTGACCCGAACAGCCGAACCGTGTGTGCTCCGCCCGCGCGTCCTCGCCGGTCCGGTGCCCCTGCGGGCCTCACCGGACCGGTGCCGGAGGCGCTTCAGCCGGCGGCCGCGGGCACCACCTCACCCGAGAGCGGCAGTCCCAGCCGCGCCACGGCCCGGGAGACGAGGCGGGCCATCTCGATGGCGCCCCGCTCCTGGAAGTGGGTGTCGTCCTGGGCGCCGCCGGGGAAGTTCGGGTACCGTCCGGCCTCCAGCCACAGGAAGATTCCCTTGGACGCCTCCACCCCGACCCCGTCGAGGTAGGCCCGGCTGGCCGCCGAGAGATCGACCAGCGCCGCCCCCTCCTCCTGCGCCACCGCCTTCGCGGCGTCCACATACGCGGGGAACGAGACGTTGAACTTCCCGGTGGACACGTTGTAGGAGCGCCGTGACACCGGCGTCACCACGACCGGTGTAGCGCCCAGGGCCCGGGTCGCGCGGATGTAGTCGTTGCGCAGGTACTCCTTGTAGTCGGCAGGAGGCGTGTACCGCTCGGCATTGCTGACGGTCGCGTCGTTGTGCCCGAACTGTACGAAGAGGTAGTCCCCGGGCCTGATCAGGCCGTGGATCGCGGCCAGCCGTCCCTGCTGGACGAACGACCGTGAACTACGCCCGCCGATGGCACGGTTGGCAACGGTGATGTCCGAGGTGAAGTACGAGGAGAGCTTCTGCCCCCACCCGGCCTGCGGGTAGTAGCCCGAACTGTACGTCTGCGCGGTGGAGTCGCTCGCGATGTACACGGTGGCGGCCGCCGCCGCACCCCTCCCGGCGGCTGCGGAGGAGCCGGCGGCGGAGGCGGTGCGGGCAGTGCCCAGGGCACCCGCGGCGCCGGCGCCGAAGGCGCCCGCGGCGCCGAGGAGGAAGCTTCTGCGGCTGGTACCGCTGACCATGGCTGTAGCGCTCATCCGACCTTCTCTGCGAGTTCGTCGAGGAATCGTCGGAGTTCAGTGGCAGCAGGTACGGAAAAGGTTGCCGGGACCGGCCGGGGGCCTGGGCGCAGCGCCTCCTCGGAGGCGTCGCAGTGCGTCGCGTGCGGCGACCGGCCGAGAAGCCGGCCCGCCTGTCCAGTGGTCCGGAAACCGTGGGCGGCCCCGTGGCCGGCGTCGTTCCCGTCACCGGCCAGGGAAGGCCATGGAGAGGTGTGAGCCTGTCCACCAGGCCCTCACGGCCTCCGTCGCGGTCACCGCGTCTTCAGCACGGCCAGGACTCCCGTCACTGTCCGGGGAGCGGTTCCGGCCGGTGCCGGCGACGGCGCGCCCAGGCGCGTCCGGTGGCCCGGTACCAGGAGGCGGCGAGTACGGCCCCGAGCGCGACTTCCACCAGGTCACCGCCGTAGTACATCACTTGGGCGCCGGTACGCAGGTCGGCAGTGGTGGGGGCGGTGCCGGGCGGCGGTGCCGCGTATAGGGTCTTGGCGAGCACGGCGTGCGCGACGCCGACGGCCAGCAGGGCCGTCCCGCGCAAGGCCGGCCGCCGGCGGCGGCGCACCGGGTCGACCTGGCAGACGGCGAAGGTGAAGAGCAGCCCGGCGGTCAGGACGTGTGCATGCACCACCGCGTGCAGCAGCGGGCGGTGGTGCGTGTGCGCGTACAACCCGGTGCGGTACAGCAGCCACAGTCCCGCGGCATCGAGCAGAGCCGCCAGGAGCGGGTGGACCAGCAAGCGGGCGGGGCGGGAATGTGCGAGGGACAGGAGGCCGCGGCGGACGGCACCGGGTGGCGAGGCGCGCAGGGCCAGCGTGAGGGGGCGGGCCAGGACGAGCAGCAGCGGAGCCGCCATACCCAGGATCAGGTGCTCGGCCATGTGGGCGGTGAACGGCCCGCCGGGCAGCGGGCCCGTCCCGGCCCAGGCCACCGAGCCGCATCCGGTGGTGAAGAACACCGGTCGCCACCAGGGCCAGGCGTCCCCCCTGCGCCACAGACGGCCTGCGGCCAGCCCGTAGGCGACAACCGCCAGGAGCGCGCCCACCGCGGATGCGATCTCCCACGGGCCAGGTCCTGCGGCCGTGCCGGGGTGGATGTGAGCGAGTATCACGTCGTCTGTCCTGCCCGGCCGAGGCGTGCCGCGCGGCGGGTCAGGAGAAGGCCGGTCAGGAGCAGAGCCACGCCGGCGAGGTTCCAGGCCCAGTCGTACGGGGCGACGTCCACCCCGTAGCGGACCTGGTGCAGGCGCAGCAGCTTGTGGTCGACGATGCCGTCGAAGAGCTGAAAGGCTCCCAGCCCCAGGAAGAGGCCGGCCCACGCGTGGGCCGGGGCCAGAGTGCCCCGGCGGCGAAGATCCGCATAGAGGAAGAATCCGGCGACCAGGGCCAGCAGTTCACCTGTGTGCAGCAATCCGTCCGACAGCAGGCCCACCCGACTGGTGGAGCGGTCGTAGAAGTGGTGCCACCCCAGGATCTGGTGGAAGACGATCTCGTCGACGGCGGCCATGACCGCCGCCCCGATCACTCCGCACACCGCCATGGACCTGCGTGGTTCAGGCCGCTCCAGCGGGTCGGGGCGCAGATGGGCCGGTGGGTTCATGAGAATGCCTTCCGGTACGTTCTGTTTCTGACCACCGGTACGTCTGCCCTCTCGCACGCCGGCGAGCCCACGAACCGCGGCATTCGGCCGCGCCCCCGGCCCACGCCGATGCCCGCACCCTCACCTCCCGCGAACGGGCGGAACCGCATTCATCGCCTCTTGCAATGGAACGGACAGCTGGATGAACCTCCTCGAACGCCGCGCCTACCGAGTGGCGCGGACCGTCGCCCGTCGCCGCGGCCACCGACCGGCCCTGCACCCCTCCGGGGTGATCGTCGCGGGGCGTCTTGTCGTACCCGGTCACGAGACCTCCTGGGGGGTTCCGTGGCTCGATGCCCCGGGCTCCTACGCCGTGACGGCACGCTGGTCCCGCGCTGCCGGACTGCCGCGTCCGCTGCCCGACGGCATGGGCCTCGCGCTGCGGGTGGAAGACGCCGACGGGCCCGGACGCTGCCTGGAACTCCTCCTGACGAGCAGCGGCCGTGGCCGGTGGACCCGCCACGTACCGCTCCCTCGCACGTCGGCCACGAGCGGCCCGTACTCCGCTCTCGTGTCCTACGTGGTCGGCGGGCGCCGAGGAGTACCGGCCGTTTTCCCCGTGCCGGGAACTCCACGGCTCCCCGCCGACCCCGCGACGGTGGGAGCAGCCGTAACCCGGCGACCGGTGGAGTTCGTGCTCTGTGTCGGCATGGCCGCGGCCTGGCTGCCCCTGGGCCGTCTCACCCTCCAGGGCCCGGACCCGTCCCCGCGACGCCCGGGCGGAACGGCGTTCGACCCCTACCGCAACTCACTGCCGGGCTTTCACCCCGTCGACCGCCTGCGGTCCCTGCGCGTCGCTGCGTACGCGGGATCACGGGAAGGGAGACTCGCCGAGCCGCCCTTCTGACGGGGCGACGCGACAGCGGCGAGCGAACCGGCTGCCCGGCCGGCCGTCCCTGTCCGTAATCCCGCGTACGGCATCCGCCTCACTCCGCGTTCTTCTGCAGCAGGCAGTCGTAGCCCAACTGCATGGTGTCGGCCACCGCCAGAGCGGTCAGACCGCCCGTCACGGTCCGTGTGGCTCGCGGCCACAACAGCTGAGCCCCGGCGAAGGTCGTTGTCAGCCAGACACTCATACAGAACGGACAGGTGACCAGTTCACCCGCGGTCGACCTGATGCCGCCCCCACGGGGGCTCTCGCTCACTTCAGCAGGACCTGTCGCGGACTCGTAGCGTGTGAACGGCGCCCGGAGCGGGCCCGTGACGGACCCCTTGCTGAGCAGGCGGCTCAGACGGAACACGGCGGTCGCCGTCAGCAGGATGTCCTGCGGGTCGTGCCGCTCCGGGAGCCTCGTCCTCCGCGTGGCGATCACCGCGGCCCAGGCAGCCGTGTACACGCCGAATGCGACGACGGCCCCGAGATGCCCGCCGAGACGCCGTTCCTCGTGCGGCGAATAGGCCCTGTTCACCCGCCGGAACGCTTTGCCGACCCTGTGCAGTCGGGTGTCTTCCTTGCTTGCCTCGTGATCCACAGCGGTGTTCTCCATCGGTTCGTTCTGATTCTGACTCGCATGCACGACGGGACGTCACGCCTCGTCGTGGGGGAGGGGCCGCGTCTGCCGCTCCTGGGTCCCGGAGCACACGACCGCCTCCTCATCGACCCGGCAGCCGTGCAACAGTCGCAGCGCCACGGCTCAGCCGTCCGGTCGGATGACGGCACGGACGCAGCCGTCGGACTTGTGTGTGAACATGTCGTACGCCGTAGGAGCCTCGTCCAGTGCAACGGTGTGCGCCGCCGGACGGGACGTACTCAGCTGTCCGGCCGCCATGCGTTCCAGCAGCATCGGGATGTAGCGCCGGCCGTGCTGCTGGGCGCCCCGTACGGTCAGCCAGCCCTTTGTTGATCACTGCTCCGAGGGGCAACCTGTCCACCGCGCCGGCGAACACTCCCAGGATGAAGACCGTGCCGCCCTTCCGGCAGGCGTGTATGGCCTGCCGGACTGCGGCCGGACGGTCCGTCTGAAGCCGTAGCTGCTGTTCGACCTGTTCGTAGAGGTGCAGCGGGCTGTCGCTGTGCGCTCCCGTGCCCACCGCTTCGATGCACACGTCCGGGCCCCGGCCGCCGGTTCGTTCACGTAGTTCGGCCCCGACGTCGGTGCTGGCGGAACCGATGCCTTCACCACCGACGTGACGTGCGGTCATCTCCAGCCGTTCGGGGACCCGGTCGATGGGGATCACGCGTTCAGCGCCGAGCAGGATCACGGCGCGGGCCGCCCTCTGGCCGACCGCTCCGCAGCCCTGGACAGCGACGACGTCACCGGGTTCCACACCCGCCAGGTCCGCACCCATCCAGCCCGTCGGCACGGAATCCGACACGAACGGCGCGGCCGTGCCGGCGCCGAAGAGGGCCTGCCCGGTTCCTGGACCGGTGTGGGTGTTGTCGCACAGGGACCACTGGGCGTGGGTGCAGTACCAGCACCGGCCACAGCCGGTGAACTCGTGCCCGATGACGTCTCCCGAACGCATGAAGCGGTCGCCGCCGGCCGGCTCCGCGGACCGTGATGTCACGCGCCACGCAGCGGCCGCCCGCAGCGTTTTCTTGGTGGCCATCCTTCCCATCCCTGCAGAGGTCGTGGTGCGGTGGGACCGTCAGGCCCTTCCTCGTCCTCGGAATGTTCTTCCTCTTCCGCGTCTTCGCCTTCTGCCCACGAACGGGGCGTACGAGGCGTACCAGGGGAGGTTCGATGTGCGCAGCGTCGTTCACCTCCGCGCCTTGCTCCTGCCCGCCCTCACCGCAGGGGCGGGCAGGCAGTGACCCGCTCGAAGGAGTGGCCGTAGCCCCAGGGAGAGCGCGCCGCCCACAACGCTCGCCATCTGCTGCGCCACCGGTGCATGGCCGTGGCGTTGCCCGTCGGCGCGTCCTGCGACGGCTTCGCGCCCTTCACCCCGCAGGCTCTTACGAGCCTCTGGGACCAAAGCATATGCCCACAATTGCCGCATCGCCCGACCGGGCTGAAAACCCGATAATGAGAGATGCTGTAGTTCTCCGCTGCCCATGTGTGAGGAGGCCTACCCATGGCCCACAACGCGGCATCACTACCTTCCCGGTCGGCCAACCGGATTGTGCTGCTTCACGGCTGGCGCGAGCAGATCATCAGTGGCCTGATGTTTCTCGCGGGCATCGCTCTATGCGTCGCGCCGTGGATCGTCAGTGAATCCCCGGATGCGGCCAAAGACATCCACCGCAGCGAGGTCGGCATCGCGATGCTCGTACTGCTGGTGGCGTTGGCCCGGCTCAGCGGGCATGCCGGCAAGTGGTCGGACCGGGTGATCTTCCTGAGCGGAGCCTGGCTGGTCGCTTCGCCCTGGCTGCTCGGCCTGCAGAACACCGCGGTTTTCGACGGAGCTCAGGTCTTCGACGTCGTCGCAGGGACAGTTCTGCTCGCTCTGGCGGCGGCCTCGATGCTCGTGCGGGCCGTGCTGGACCGCAAGGAGAAACGCATGTGAATCAGTCCGTAGCCGGAAGAGTTCGTGCCCGTCGGAAGACAGACGGCGAAGCACAGGCCAGAGCACGACTTCCTCGGCGAAGACATGGCTGAACGTGAGCTGGACGATACTTCTGAGCCGGCCCTGCCGCTGGGCCGATGACCCGTCGCCGGACTCGTGGAGCCCCATTCAAGCGACCGATCTCACCATGATCGCGCCGCTGACGCACCAGAACACTTCCCACGCCACCGAGTTCCTGCACGGTCTGGTCCGCGATGGACTCCGGCCTGCCTTCTCCCTGGTCATGAACGAGGTTTTTCCTTCGCGCCCGAAGGCACGGTCAGCGCGGCGAGTGGCCGAACCGGCCGGGTACGCCCTCGTCCGCCTGGGCCGGCGTTGTTCTCCGTCGGTCCGGAACTCCTGTCGGAGCCCTGTCGACCACCGCACGTCCCTCACTGCGGTGCTCCTGCCGGCCCGGCCTCGCGACCGGGCCGGCAGAATGGTCAGCCGTCCTTGCCCATTGCCTTGCGGACGGCGTCCCTGGTGCGGTCCATCAGCGCGGCTACCGGGCCGAGAACCATGTTGGCGCCGCCGGACTCGACTCCTGGGTGGGGCCGGGTCGGGGCCATGGCTTCGGCGGCCTTGACGGCCTTGGCCATCGCGGCGAGGTTCGTGACATCGGTGCTGCGGCGGATATGGGTGAACTCGTAGCGTTCCTCGGCGCGGGCGTGTTCCTGGACGTCCATGCGCAGTTTCACCAGGCGGGGCATGAACGTGGGGTCGTCGGTGTCGAGGCCGTCGAGCGTGGCCAGGGTCTCCTTGGCGGCCCGCTCCTCGGCGAGTCGGTCCTCGACGACCTGCTCGCCGCCCGGGAAGCCGCGTCGGGCGAAGGGATGGACGACTTCCTCCTCCGCGGTCTCGTGGACGGCGAGGAGGCGCACCAGGCGGCGGAACGCCTCGCGGCGTTCCCCGCCGGAGGCGGCCTCGACCTCGTCGAAAAGGTTGCGGATGTCGCCGTGCTGGCGCATCAGCAGCGCCACGACGTCGGCGTCCTGGGACCGGTCGTCACCAGCGTGCGGGGTCTGGAGTTCGGACATGCCGGGGCTCACTTCTCGCGCATGGCGGGGTCGGGGTGCTCGCCTTCGGACTGCACGCGGTACTCACGGCCGAACATGGCGTCGTGCTCAGCGATGACCCGCTCGCTCGGCGGCTCCTCACCGCCGTGGATCTGCTCCTGCAGCGCCTCGAACCGCTCATGTGCCTCGCGCACGTATCCGGCACCCAGGGTCGTCAGATCCATCTGGGTCTCCAGCAGCTCCCGCAGATACGCCTTGTTCGGTTCGAAGGTGAGCACGTCGGGCAGCTCGGGAGCGAGCACGGACTCCGGGTCGCGGCCGTCGTGGCGCCGCATGAGGTCGCAGGCGATGCGGAGGTGCTCGAGCTCCATGTTCAGGTGCAGCTCCCAGACCGCCTTCACCCTGGCATCGCTCTCCTGCTCCATGAAGGAGTGGTAGAGGTAGCATTCGTTGTACTCGTGGTTGACCAGCTGCTCCCACCACGTCTCGCCCGGGTCGACCAGGGACTCGTAGTGGGTGACGTGCTCCTCCTCGATGAGACCGATCTCCTGGTAGAGCTGGCGGGCGATCGGCTCCATGTAGGTGGGGCCGGTGTTCATGTAGAAGTTCATCGTCTGCTGCTCCGTCGACATGATCGTCAGCGCGTGGAGCTTGGACAGCGGGTTCGTCCCGTCCTTCGCGTACGGGTCGCGGACGTTGTCCACCGGGTGGCGGTGGTGGTACTTGGTCGGCCGTCCGGGCATGACCTCGGTCAGCCCGTCCACGATCGACTCCGCCTTGCGGTGCTCGATCATCTCGTACAGGTTCGCGTACCGGTACAGGTGGTCGAAGTCCTCCAGCACACCGAACTGGTACGCCTGCTTCAGGTACGGGTCCGGTTCCATGCGCGCGACCCAGGCCGTGAGGTCCACCGCGACCTGCTCGTAGGCGATCGTCGTCTCCAGCACCGACGACACTCCCGGCAGGAGCCAGTTGACCACCTTCTGCTGCTGCGCCTCGATGTAGCGGGTGCTGGCCAGCTGCCGCTTGATCTCGGGGTCCGGACAGTGACGTGCCAGCTGGTGGCTGAACAGGATCGCTTCGACCTCGATGCCGTTCATCGTGATGATCCGGCACCGGGTGTAGGGGTCGCAGCGGTCCGGGTCGATCGGCTTGACGTTCAGTTCACGCCAATTGCGCACCTGGCGGTCCAGCGGGATACCACGCTGTTCGAGCGGATTGAAGGTCACGAGAACTCCTTGATGAGGCGGATGGGCCGAGCACCCTCGTAGCCGCGATTCATGTAGTCCGCCGAGTCGCAGGGCACCGCCTTCCATGCATAGCTCTGTGGGGCAGAGACCGCTTCCGCACACGCCCGGTCAGCCCTGCGTCCGCCCCGTATGGTGCAAACCCTCGAGGCCCGCCGCTGCCACGCCGCTGAGCTTGCACGAGGCGGCTGGAGGCCCCGGCGGGGACAGACCTGCTGCGGCGCGACACAGCGGGTCCCGGCACGGCTCAGGTCGTCGTCGACGTGCTCGGGCTCGTCCTGCCGCTGTTGGACGGAACCCGCCCGAAGACCGTGTCGAGCGACGTCGGTACCGCGCGTGCCCACTCCTCCGTCTCCTCGGGCGGTCCCCTCGAGAGGCCGCCTCGGTGCGGAAGCCGACGGTCGCGGCGCCCTGTTCGCACCAGCTGTCGGACGCGCGCACTCGGTGGCCATGCCGCGTTCCCCCGTACGGCCCCGAAAGCCCCGGTCGACCGCTTGATCGTCCCCGGGCGGGGTAGCGCAACAGCATGGCTACTGACAACACATCTACTGCTGCGAGCGGTTACGTGCAGCCCGAGGTCGACGTCCGGGCACTGACCGAGGTGCTCGACGGCGAGTACGCCGAGATCCGCGACCTCGTCCGGACGAACCTGGTGACGCATGCCTCCGTCCTCGAGGACGCCGACGAGCTCGGCATCGACGCGTTCCGCGAACGGGTGCGTGAGCTCGTGGTCGAGATGGCCGCGACGGGGCAGACCGGAATGGGTTTCCCTGGCAAGTACGGCGGGGGCGGCGACATCGGGGCCTCGATCGCCGCGTTCGAGACGCTTGCCTTCGGTGACCTGTCGGTGCTGGTGAAGGTCGGCGTGCAGTTCGGGCTCTTCGGCGGCGCGATCCTGCATCTGGGCACCGAGCGCCATCACGACGCCTATCTGCCGGACCTGATCACCGGGCAGCTGATGGGATGCTTCGCGATGACCGAGACCGGGCACGGCTCCAACGTCCAGGCACTCGGCACCCGCGCGAAGTATGACGCCGCCGGCCAGGAGTTCGTCATCACCACCCAGGGCGATCAGTCGCGCAAGGACTACATCGGCAACGCGGCCCGCCATGCCGAGCTGGCGGTCGTCTTCGCCCAGCTGGAGGTGGGCGGGAAGTCCGAGGGGGTGCACGCGTTCGTCGTGCCGATCCGGGTCGGCGGTGAGGTGGCGCCCGGCGTCCGGATCGAGGACGACGGCCGCAAGATGGGTCTCAACGGTGTGGACAACGGGCGCATCTGGTTCGACGGTGTGCGGGTGCCGCGCGAGGCGCTGCTCAACCGGTTCGCCGACGTCACCGCCGAAGGCGTCTACGAGAGCTCGATCGAGAACCCCGACCGGCGCTTCTTCACCATGCTCGGCACGCTGGTGCAGGGCCGGGTCAGCGTCGGCGGCGCCGGGGTCAACGCCGCCAAGGTAGCCCTCGCGATCGCCACGAAGTACGCCGTACGGCGCCGGCAGTTCGAAGCGGCCCCGGAGACGGAGGAGCAACTGCTCCTCGACTACGGTCTGCATCAGCGGCGGCTCCTGCCGCTCATCGCGCGCACGTACGCGCTGCACTTCGCGCAGGACGTCGTGCGCACGCACCTGCACGAAGCCTTCTCCGGCGTCGAGGACGACGCCCCCGCACGGCGCCGGCTGGAAGCACGGGCCGCCGGCACCAAGGCGCTCGCCACCTGGCACGCCACCCGGGTCGTCCAGGAGTGCCGGGAGGCGTGCGGCGGTGCCGGCTACCTCACCGTCAACCGGTTCGCCGCCCTCAAGGGCGACAGCGACATCTTCACCACCTTCGAGGGCGACAACCACGTCCTGCTGCAGCTCGTCGCCAAGGGCCTGCTCACCCATTACGCGAACGAGTTCGAGGACCTGGACCAGCTCGGCATGGTCCGCTACGTCACCGGCCTCGCCGTCGAGACGGTCATCGAGAAGACATCGGCCCACAAACTGCTGGAGCGGGTACGCGACCTGCTGCCCGGTGGCGACGAGTGGGACCAGGAAGCCGGCCTGCTCGACTCGGAATACCAGCTCGCCATGCTCCGGTACCGTGAGGAGCACATGCTTGCCGGCGTGGCCCGCCGGCTCAAGCGCGGGATCGACCAGAAGCGCGATCCCGGTGCCGTCTTCTCGCAGGTGCAGGACCACGTCATCGCGGTTGCCCACGCGCATATGGAGCGGCTGGTGCTGGAGGCGTTCGTCGACAGGGTGCGTGCGCTGCCCGAGAGCGGCAACAAAGTCGCGCTGGGCCTGCTGTGCGACCTCTTCGCCCTGTCGACGATCGAGGCGGACCGGGCCTGGTTCATGGAGCACGGCCGGCTGACCGTCCAGCGCTCCAAGGCGATCAGCCGAGAGGTGAACGAGCTCTGCCGTAAGGTCCGGCCCCTCGCGGTTCCCCTCGTCGACGCCTGGGGCATCCCGCCCGAGATGCTGCGCGCGCCGGATCTGGTGGGCTGATCCTGGGGCGGAGCCCGGCCCCGGGCCGGGCCGTTCACCGGGATCCAGCAGTGATCAGGGGACGTTCACCCAGTCGAGGGTGCGCTCCACGGCTCTCTTCCAGTCCGCGTAACCGGCCGCGCGTTGTTCGTCGGACCACTGGGGGGACCAGCGTTTCGACTCGTCCCAGTGCGTCCGCAGCTCGTCGGTGCTCCGCCAGAAGCCCGTTGCCAGACCCGCCGCGTAGGCGGCGCCGAGCGCAGTCGTCTCCGCGACGACGGGGCGGCTGACGGAGACGCCGAGGACGTCGGCCTGGATCTGCATGCAGAGGTCGTTCGCGGTGACACCACCGTCGACCTTGAGGACGTCGAGGTGGACGCCGGAGTCCTGTTCCATGGCTTCGACCACATCGCGGCTCTGGTAGCAGATGGCTTCCAGGGTGGCCCGTGCCAGGTGGGCGTTGTCGTTGTACCTGGCCAGGCCGACGATCGCTCCTCGGGCGTCGGACCGCCAGTAAGGGGCGAACAGGCCCGAGAAGGCGGGGACGAAGTACATGCCACCGTTGTCCTGGACGGTACGGGCGAGATCTTCGCTCTCGGCCGCCGTCTTGATGATCTTCATCTGGTCGCGCAGCCACTGCACCGCGGATCCGGTCACCGCGATGGATCCTTCCAGCGCGTAGACGACGGGGTCGTCGCCGAACCGGTACGCCACGGTGGTGAGGAGACCGTGCTGGGAGCGGACCAGCTCCGTGCCGGTGTTGAGCAGCAGGAAGTTGCCCGTGCCGTAGGTGTTCTTGGCCTCGCCGGGTGAGAAGCAGACCTGCCCGACCGTGGCGGCCTGCTGGTCGCCGAGGACTCCGCCGATGGGAACGGCGGTGCGCAACGGCCGGGAGGTCCGTGTCGCGCCGAAGGCATCCGGGTGCGACGAGGGGTTGATGACGGGCAGCATCGCCCGGGGGACGCCGAAGAAGCCCAGGAGTTCGTCGTCCCAGTCGAGGGTCTCCAGGTCCATCAGCATGGTGCGGCTCGCATTGGTCACGTCGGTGGCGTGGATGCCGCCGTCGGGGCCGCCGGTCAGGTTCCACAGGACCCAGGCGTCCGTGTTGCCGAAGAGGGCGTGGCCCCTCTCCGCTGCTTCCCGCACACCGTCGACGTTCTCCAGAATCCACTGGATCTTGCCGGCGGAGAAGTAGGTGGCCGGCGGCAGTCCGGCCTTGTGGCGGATGACATCACCGCGGCCCGTGCGTTCGAGGTTCGCCGCGATGGTGTCCGTCCGGGTGTCCTGCCAGACGATCGCGTTGTAGTAGGGCCGCCCGTTGCGCGGGTCCCAGACCACCGTGGTCTCACGCTGGTTGGTGATTCCGATCGCCGCCAGGTCTTCCGGCGACAGGCCGCCGTACCGGAGGGCGTTCTGCATCACCGAGTTGGTGCGCTCCCAGATCTCCACCGGGTCGTGTTCCACCCAGCCGGAGCGAGGGAGGATCTGGGCATGCTCCAGCTGGTGCTTGGCGACTTCGTTGCCGCCGTGGTCGAAAACCATGAATCGGGTACTCGTGGTTCCCTGATCCACCGCGCCGATGAAGTCCGCCATGATGTGTCACCTCTCCGGCCGGTGCCGTCAGTCATCGGTCGCCGGGACCCGCCCCGGCGGTTCGGGTTCCGCGGACGGCAGGAACCGGCCGACGAGCCCCTTGTACAGACCCGCGCCGAGCAGTCCGCCGACCAGTGGGCCCACGATGGGCACCCAGAAGTACAGGTTCCCGTACTGGTCCCGCCATGCTCCGCCGTACCCGGTGATGAAGCTCGCCAGCCGGGGGCCGAGGTCACGAGCCGGGTTGATCGCGTAGCCCGCGTTGGTTCCCCATGCCATTCCGATGGCGACGACGATCAGGCCGATGACGAACGGGGCCAGATTCGCGCCAGGCGGAGTGTTCAGCACGTCGGTGACGGCCATGATCAGCAGCAGGAGGATGGCGGTGCCGATGACCTGGTCGCGGAAGGCGCCCCATTCGTGAACCGGCAGAGCGGGATTGCCGTTGGCGGGGAGCGTGGAGAACACCGTCTGCGTCTTGACGGTGTGTCCGGGGTCGGCCTTCGCCAGCGCCTCGCTGTAGTTCCAGCGCACGAGGAGCGCGGCCACGAACGCCCCGGCCGTCTGGGCAAGGGCGTACGGGGCCACCTTGCTCCACGGGAACCCCTTGAACGCGGCGAGGGCGACCGTCACCGCGGGATTGAGATGGGCGCCACTGAGCCGTGCCGCCACATAGACCCCGAGAGTGACACCGAGACCCCAGGCCCAGGCGATGCTGTCGTGGTCCCCGAGACCGCCGGGCGGATCTGTCAGGGCCCCGCCTGCCGCCACCTGGGCCACGACACCGCACCCGAAGAGGATGAGGATCATCGTGCCCGCGAACTCGGCTGACAGTTCGCCCAGCAATCCGGAGCCCACACGTCGCTCAGCCATGGAAGCTCGCCCTCCGCCGGCCGGGCCGGCCGTCGACTACTCAGCAGTACGAGCAGGCTAAGGGGCCTCGCGGAAGAGCGCATATCGGAACAATTCGTATGCGGTGGAGGACTTGCTGCGCATGGCCGCCTGGAAGCGCCGGTCCCTCGTTCACGTGACCGGGTCGCCGGGGCGAGGCGAAACCGGACTCCGGCGCGTGCGGGGCTCCGCCCGCGCTCTCGTGCGCTTCGGCCTGCGGAGGAGGCGGCGTCGCGTCGCCCGGTGCAGGCCGTGCGGCAGTTCGCCGGCGGAGTGCCCGGCGCGACCGACTCCGTGGCAGGCGGTGTACTCCTCATGCGACCGGGCCGCCGCGGGGCGACGGCGGGAGCGACCGCAACGATGCGGCCGCCCTCGGGCCGCCACGGTGCACCGGGCTCCTCGGCACCTGACCACGAAGCTCCCGCCGGCCGGAGGTACACATATCCGCGCTCATGTCAGACAGGAGTGCCTTCAGGAGTGAATGGAAAAGCGCTCGCCGGTCGATGCTCTCCATCAGGGGTCCTATCGAAATCAAGCTGAATCCGAGCGTTTCTGATCAAGGGTGCCAAGTGGCTTTTCTTCCCGTGTTCCGGTGGTCGCCACGGGGGTGGCCGGATGCTGATGCGGTCGGGTGTGCGACAGTGATGTATCACCCGATTGGCGGCCGCACCGCAGCGAAACGGTGGACTACGTTCAGCAGCGTATTCGGTATGGGATGCCGACCGTACCCGGGGCCCTGGAAAGGCTGTCTACCTGGTGTGATCCGGCAGGGTCCATGAAAGCGGAACGAAATCGACGGTGTCGGGGAGTCCGCAGACTGCTATCCTGAATCCGCATTTCGAAGGGCGTCTTTCCCGGCGGTGAATTGGCTGCACAATTCGATGGTCGACGTGATTACCCGAAGGGTATTCACGCGCTTCCGGCGGGAAAACTCCCTGCCTGGTGCACTGCGGTGAGACGGAGGTGCGGAATCATGGTGGGGCTGACGGAACGCATGGGAGAGCCCACGGTCGAGGACGGGGCGTCGGCGTGGCGTATCGCACGCGACTCCCGTGTGCTCGACGTGAATTCTTCCTACAGCTACGTGCTGTGGTGCCGTGACTTCGCCGCGACCTCCGTGGTCGCCCGCGGCGAAGGGGGCGAGGCCGTCGCCTTCGCGACGGGATACATCCGCCCCGAACTGCCCGGCACGCTCGTCATCTGGCAGATCGCCGTGGACCGGGACCGGCGCGGTCGTGGCCTCGCCGGCGCCATGCTGGATCACCTCGCCGCCCGCCTGAGGTCCCAGGGCGTTCTCGAGCACCTGGAGACGACGATCAGTGCGGAGAACGAGGCGTCACACCGGCTGTTCCTCTCGTTCGCCGAGCGGCACGGGGCGCAACTGGAACGTGAGCTGCTGTTTCCCGCACGACTCTTCCCCGATGCGCACGAGTCCGAACACCTGTACCGCATCGGGCCGCTGGCCCAGCCCCCCATCCTGTCGCTCGGAGCCCAGCACTCGGCTACTCGCAGCACTAGGAGCGCGTCATGAGGACGACCACCCCGCATGCCCTGAGTGTCTTCGAAACCCTCGAATCGGAAGTACGGAGCTACTGCCGCAGCTGGCCCGCGGTGTTCGACCGGGCGCAGGGCGCCCGGCTGACGGACGAGGACGGCCACTCGT
>NZ_JBIBZU010000018.1:0-175288 GCF_043088245.1 Streptomyces sp. NPDC014623
CCGGCGGTTCCGACTTTACCAGACTCTTTTCCGTTCCGTTTCCGGTCCGAATGTGATTCCGGTGGCCTGTGGAGTGGCCTTTGCCTTTCGGCTGACCTGACTTTATCAGAGGTGCTGAGTCAGATTTTCCGCCTCGTCGAAGGGCTCCCGGCACAGATGTGCGCGGAGGGCTTCTCGTTCAGGCGGAACAGTAAACGTACTGGAGCGGGGCGCCTCGATGCAAATCGAGGCGCCCCGCTCCAGGTCCGCGGCCTGGCCGCAATCGTCGGGTCAGACCTCGACGACGACCGGAAGGATCATCGGACGCCGGCGGTAGGTGTCCGACACCCACTTGCCGACCGTGCGCCGGACCAGTTGCTGGAGCTGGTGCGGCTCCATCACCCCGTCCTGAGCCGACTTGTTGATGGCCTCCTCGACCTTGGGCACCACGGCGGTGAACGCGCCGTCGTCGATGCCGGAGCCGCGGGCCTGGATGTGGGGGCCGCCCACGATCTTGCCGGACGAGCTGTCGACCACGATGAAGACCGAGATGATTCCCTCGTCACCGAGGATGCGACGGTCCTTGAGAGAGGTCTCGGTGACATCACCGACCGAAAGGCCGTCGACGTACACGTAGCCGGCCTGGACCTTGCCGACGATCTTCGCCTTGCCGTCCACGAGGTCGACGACCACGCCGTCCTCGGCGATGACGATGTGGTCCTTCGGTACACCGGTCAGCGCACCGAGTTCGGCGTTGGCCCTGAGGTGGCGCCATTCGCCGTGCACCGGCATCAGGTTCTTCGGCTTGCAGATGTTGTAGAAGTACAGCAGCTCGCCGGCCGAGGCGTGGCCCGAGACGTGAACCTTGGCGTTGCCCTTGTGGACGACGTTCGCGCCCCAGCGGGTCAGGCCGTTGATCACGCGGTAGACCGCGTTCTCGTTGCCCGGGATCAGGGACGACGCCAGGATCACCGTGTCGCCGGGAACGATACGGATCTGGTGGTCCCGGTTGGCCATGCGGGAGAGGGCGGCCATCGGCTCGCCCTGGGAACCCGTGCAGACCAGTACGACCTCGTCGTCGGGCAGGTCGTCGAGGGTCTTGACGTCGACGACCAGTCCGGCGGGCACCTTCAGATAGCCCAGGTCACGGGCGATCCCCATGTTGCGCACCATCGAGCGTCCGACGAAAGCGACCCGGCGGCCGTATTCGTGGGCGGCGTCCAGGATCTGCTGGATGCGATGGACGTGACTGGCGAAGCTGGCCACGATGATGCGCTTCTGCGCATTGGCGAACACCGTGCGCAGGACGTTGGAGATGTCCCGCTCCGGCGGGACGAATCCGGGGACCTCCGCGTTCGTCGAGTCGGAGAGAAGGAGGTCGATGCCTTCCTCGCTCAGCCTCGCGAAGGCGTGCAGGTCGGTGAGCCGGCCGTCCAGCGGAAGCTGGTCCATCTTGAAGTCACCGGTCGCGACGGCCAGACCCGCGGGGGTCCGGATGGCGACGGCGAGAGCATCCGGGATGGAGTGGTTGACCGCGATGAACTCGCAGTCGAACACGCCGATGCGCTCCCGCTGCCCCTCGGCCACCTCGAGGGTGTAGGGACGGATGCGGTGCTCCTGGAGCTTGGCCTCGATGAGCGCGAGGGTCAGCTTCGATCCGATCAGGGGGATGTCCGGCTTCAGACGCAGCAGGTACGGGACACCACCGATGTGGTCCTCGTGGCCGTGCGTGAGGACGATGCCCTCGATGTCGTCCAGGCGGTCCCGGATGGTGGTGAAGTCCGGCAGGATCAGGTCGATGCCGGGCTGCTCCTCCTCGGGGAAGAGCACACCGCAGTCGACGATGAGCAGGCGGCCGCCGTACTCGAAGACCGTCATGTTGCGGCCGATTTCGCCCAGGCCGCCCAGCGGGGTGACCCGCAGGCCGCCCTTGGGGAGCTTCGGCGGGGTACCGAGTTCAGGATGCGGATGACTCAAAAGACTCTCCTTACCACGCGCGCCACGTACCGCTGAGGGCACGTGGCGCGCATGTCATTCGTGCACTTGCTGTTATCAGGTGGTGTTTCCGCCGCGAGTGTCCTCGCGTATTCAGTTGTGAAGTCCGTAGTTCAGAGCTGTACCCCGCCGGCGGCCAGATCGATCTTGAGCTGAGCCGTCTCCTGTGCGGAGAGCTCCACCAGGGGGAGGCGCAGCGGGCCGGCCGGCAGGCCCTGCAGGGTGAGCGCCGCCTTGGTGGTGATGACGCCCTGGGTGCGGAACATCCCGGTGAAGACCGGGAGCAGCTTCTGGTGGATCTCCGTGGCCTTCTGCACGTCGCCGCCGAGGTGCGCCTCGATGAGGGCGCACAGCTCCGGGGTGACGACGTGGCCGACGACGGAGACGAGACCGACGGCGCCGACCGAGAGCAGCGGGAGGTTGAGCATGTCGTCACCGGAGTACCAGGCAAGGCCTGACTGGGCGATGGCCCAGCTGGAACGGCCCAGATCGCCCTTGGCATCCTTGTTGGCGACGATCCTGGGGTGCTCGGCGAGGCGTACGAGCGTCTCTGTGTCGATCGGCACACCGCTGCGGCCCGGAATGTCGTACAGCATCACCGGGAGGCCGGTGGAGTCCGCGATGGCGCCGAAGTGCCGGAGGAGACCCTCCTGCGGCGGCTTGTTGTAGTACGGGGTGACGGCGAGGAGGCCGTGGGCGCCGCTGCGCTCGGCGGTGCGGGCCAGCTCGATGCTGTGCCGCGTGTCGTTGGTTCCGACGCCGGCGATGACGTGGGCCCGGTCCCCCACGGCTTCCAGCACAGCCCGTACGAGCTGGTCTTTCTCCGCGTCGCTGGTGGTCGGGGACTCGCCCGTGGTGCCGTTGACGACCAGGCCGTCATTGCCTGCGTCCACCAGGTGGGCGGCGAGCCGCTGGGCGCCGTCGAGGTCGAGTGCGCCGTCCGCCGTGAAGGGCGTGACCATAGCGGTGAGGACCCTCCCGAAGGGGGTCTGCGGAGTGGAGATCGGAGCCATGGGTAACACGCTACTCGCTGCTCGGAGCGTCGCGCTCCCTCGGGGGACGAGGAAGAGGAGCCCGGCACTGCCTGCTCGGGGGTTCAGGCAGTGCCGGGTCCGTTTGATCAGCCTAGATGAACTTCACCAAACGCCGCAATACGGACACTGCTTACGGGGCCACCCGTCCGTTCTTGTTGAAAGCGGCATGAGTGAGCGGCATCAGGCTCCGCCAGTGCTGTTCCATCTGCTCGCCGACCATCTCGATCTCGCGCTGCGGGAAGGACGGCACCTTGGCCAGCTCGTGCTGCGTGCGCAGGCCGAGGAAGTGCATCAGTGAGCGTGCGTTGCAGGTGGCGTACATCGTGGAGAACAGGCCGACGGGGAGCACGGCCCGGGCGACCTCACGGGCGACCCCGGCGGCGAGCATCTCCTGGTAGGCGTCGTACGCCTGGCGGTAGGAGTCCTCCATGGCGCGGCTCGTGAGCTCGTGCTGCTCCGGAGTCCCCTCGACGAACTCGTACTTGCCGGGGCGGCCCTGCTGGATGAGCTTGCGGGACTCCCCCGGGACGTAGAAGACCGGCTCGAGCTCCCTGTAGCGACCCGATTCCTCGTTGTAGGACCAGCCCACACGGTGCCGCATGAACTCGCGGAACACGAAGATCGGGGCGCTGATGAAGAAGGTCATCGAGTTGTGCTCGAACGGGCTGCCGTGCCGGTCCCGCATCAGGAAGTTGATGAGCCCCTTCGAGCGCTCGGGGTCCTTGGCGACCTCTTCCAGGGACTGCTCCCCGGCCGTGGACACACGGGCTGCGAACAGCACGTCGGAGTCGCTGGCCGCTGATTTCACCAGGTCAACGGTGACATCGCTGCGGAAGTGGGCCTTCGTGGGCTCGGGGGTGTCGGTCACCGGCGGGGGTCCTTCCAATGGCGTCGCTCGGGCGGCGTCCACTCTACGGGCCTCGGAGAGGACACCCGTCAGCGGGAAATCTTGGATGGGTTCGGCGATTCGGGGCACCGATCGGGCCTCTCGTACGTCTGACTCATTAGCAGCACCCGTCACAGAGTTCAAGGAGAGTTTCCTCATGTTCCGCCGGCGTGAATCCGTCCCGTTCTCGTTCGTTGCCGAGGCCGACCGGTTCCGCAGTAATGTCACTCCGCCTCCCCGCCAGCGTGCCAGCCGCTCCCAGCTGGCCGGCCGGTCCCTCGTGGGGCTGACGCTGATCGCCGGCTTCGCCGGATCGCTGCTCTTCGGCCTGCCCGCTCTCGACACCGAGCGGACGCCGTCCCACAGCCAGACGTCCGAGGCCTCCCAGCGCCGCTGACCCGTACGAGCCCCCTGGGGTGGTCGGCCGGGGGGCCGCTCGGTAGCCTCACCGGGCACAGCAATCGAGCGTGCTTGTGAGTGAGGATCAGTCGTGCCCCTGCCCTTTCTGACGGCCGACCGCGTATTCGACGCGGACGCAGAGGACATCGCACTTCCGTTCGACGACCACGACAGCTGGCGGCGGCCCTACCGTCCCGGCCCGTGGCGGGTCGCGGCGGCGGCCACCCTGCTGCTGCTGGCCTCTTTCGTGCTGCTCGCCGCGACGATCATCACGTTCGCCGGATCGCTCTCCGGTGCCGGCCTGTGTTTCGCTCTTGCCGGTGTGGTGATCGCGGTCGCGCTGCGGCTGCTGCGGGTCGGTGCCTGGGTGAGCAGGTACGGCGTACGCCGGGTGGGCTTCTTCCGTACGACGACCGTGCGGTGGGAGGACACCGCAGCGGTCCGCACGGTGCAGCAGCCCGTGAAGTGGCTCGGTTTCCCGCGCACCGTCCAGGGACAGGCACTGATCGTGGTGCGCAAGGACGGCGAGCCGCTGGCGCCGCTGGTCACCGACCACAACGCGGACTTCCTGGCCCGCACCGAGGCGTTCGAGCGTGCCACGGACTCGGTCGAGGCCTGGGACGACGAATACCGCACGGACTGACGGGCCGAGGCCCCGCGGCCCCTCACAAGCCGGTGCGCGCCGCTCAGGCGCGCACCGGCTTGTCCCTGTGCAGGGCGATGGCGCGCTGCATCGCCTTACGGGCACGTGGGGTGTCCCTCGCGTCCTGGTAGGCGACCGCCAGCCGGAACCAGCAGCGCCAGTCGTCCGGGCTGTCCTCCGTCTCCTCCCTGCGCCGCGCGAACACGGCGTCGGCGGAGTCGCGGTCGACACGTCCGGACGGGGTCCGCACCAGCTCGTCCACGGGGAGGCCGCCCTCCGCGTCCAGTTCGGCGGCCAGGGCGTTGGCCCGCCGCACGAACTGGGTGTTCTTCCAGAGGAACCAGATGCCGATCACCGGCAGGATCAGCACCGCCACACCGAAGGTGACCGTGAGCAGGGTCCCGTGCCGGATGAGCAGGACGCCCCGGCTGCCGGCCAGGACGAAGTAGAAGACCAGGACGGCAGCGGTGATGACGTAGGTGAGCTTTGCGCGCATGGGGTCGGGCCCAGTCAGTTCAGGTCGAGGAAGTGTTCCAGGCCGAAAGTGAGGCCGGGAGTGGTCACCACGCGGCGGGCGCCGAGCAGGATGCCCGGCATGAAGCTGCTGTGGTGCAGCGAGTCATGGCGCAGGGTGAGGGTCTCGCCCTCACCCCCCAGCAGGACCTCCTGGTGGGCGAGAAGACCGCGGAGCCGGACCGAGTGGACCGGGACACCGTCGACGTCCGCGCCGCGGGCTCCGTCCAGTGCGGTGACGGTGGCGTCGGGCTGCGGCGCCGCTCCGGCCTTCTCGCGGGCCGCGGCGATGAGCTGCGCGGTGCGGGTGGCCGTGCCGGAGGGGGCGTCCGCCTTGTTCGGGTGGTGGAGCTCTATGACCTCGACGGACTCGAAGTAGCGGGCGGCCCGTTCCGCGAACTTCATCGTGAGGACCGCGCCGATGGAGAAGTTCGGCGCGATGAGCACACCGGTCTCCGGAGAACCGGAGAGCCAGGCGTTCAGCTGCGCGAGCCGTTCGTCGGTCCAGCCCGTGGTACCGACCACGGAGTGGATCCCGTGCCGGACGCAGAAGTCGAGGTTGTCCATCACCGACCCGGGTGTGGTCAGCTCGACGACCACCTGGGCCCCGTTGTCCGTGAGGGTCTCCAGCTCGTCGCCACGGCCGAGCGCGGCCACCAGCTCCATGTCGTCGGCGGCCTCCACGGCCCGGGCGGCCTCGGATCCGATGCGTCCCTTGGCGCCGAGAACGGCTACGCGCAGCTTGCTCATGTGCTCTTTCCTTACGGGGTGGTCAGGAGATCGCTTCCTGGAGGCGGTCCGCCTGCTTGTCCTTCAGCGGGCCGATGACCGAGAGCGAGGCCCGCTGTCCGAGGACGTCGGCCGCCACGGACCGCACCTCGTCGGGGGTGACCGCCGCGATCTTGGCCAGCATGTCATCGACGGACATCTGCTCGCCCCAGCAGAGTTCGCTCTTGCCGATGCGGTTCATGAGCGCGCCCGTGTCCTCCAGACCGAGGACGGTGGAACCGGCGAGCTGGCCGACGGCGCGGCCGATCTCCTCGTCATCGAGGCCGTCCGTCGCCACGCGGTCGAGCTCGTCGCGGCAGATCTTGAGGACGTCGTGCACCTGGCTCGGCCGGCAGCCCGCGTACACACCGAAGAGCCCGCAGTCCGCGAAGCCCGAGGTGTACGAGTACACGCTGTAGGCGAGGCCGCGCTTCTCCCTGACCTCCTGGAAGAGGCGGGAGCTCATGCCGCCGCCGAGCGCGGTGTTCAGGACGCCGAGCGCCCAGCGGCGCTCGTCCGTCCTGGCCAGGCCGGGCACGCCGAGGACGATGTGGGCCTGCTCCGTCTTGCGGTTCAGCAGCTCGACGCGGCCCGTGGCGCGCAGGGTGCGGGAGCCCTGGCGCGGCGCCGTGGGTACGGCGTCGGTGCGGCTCAGGGCGCCGGCGCGCTCGAACGCCTTGCGGACCTGCCGCACGACCGTGGCGTGGTCGACGTTGCCCGCGGCGGCGACGACCAGGTGCGTGGGGTCGTAGTGCTTCTTGTAGAAGCGGGCGATCTGGCCGCGGTTCAGCGCGTTGACCGTGTCGACGGTGCCGAGGACCGGGCGGCCCAGCGGGGTGTCGCCGAGCATGGTGTGCGCGAAGAGGTCGTGCACGCAGTCGCCCGGGTCGTCCTCCGTCATCGCGATCTCCTCGAGGATGACGCCGCGCTCGGCGTCCACGTCCTCGGGGGTGATCAGCGAGCCGGTCAGCATGTCGCAGACGACGTCGATGGCCAGCGGCAGGTCGGTGTCCAGGACCCGCGCGTAGTAACAGGTGTACTCCTTCGCCGTGAAGGCGTTCATCTCGCCGCCGACCGCGTCGATCACGGACGAGATGTCGAGGGCACTGCGCCCGGCCGTGCCCTTGAAGAGGAGGTGTTCGAGGTAGTGCGTCGCGCCGTTCAGGGCGGGCGTCTCGTCGCGTGAACCGACGTTGGCCCAGATCCCGAAGGTGGCGGAGCGTACGGAGGGCAGCGTCTCGGTGACGACACGGAGACCGCCGGGAAGGACGGTACGGCGTACCGTGCCGATGCCGTTGCTGCCCTTGAGAAGCGTTTGGGTACGGGCGACGGCCCGCCCCTCCGAGGAGGGGCGGGCCGTCGTCACGGAACTACGGGACGTCACTTGTCGGTGTCGTCCTTCTTCTCGTCGGCCTCTTCGCCCTCGATCACGGGGATCAGGGAGAGCTTGCCGCGGGAGTCGATCTCCGCGATCTCGACCTGGACCTTGGCACCGACGGCGAGCACGTCCTCGACGTTCTCCACACGCTTGCCACCGGCGAGCTTGCGGATCTGCGAGATGTGCAGCAGACCGTCCTTGCCGGGCATCAGGGAGACGAACGCACCGAAGGTGGTGGTCTTGACGACCGTGCCCAGGTAGCGCTCGCCGACCTCCGGCATGGTCGGGTTGGCGATGGCGTTGATCGTGGCGCGGGCGGCCTCGGCCTGCGAGCCCTGCTGGGCACCGATGTAGATGGTGCCGTCGTCCTCGATCGTGATGTCGGCGCCGGTGTCCTCCTGGATCTGGTTGATCATCTTGCCCTTGGGGCCGATGACCTCACCGATCTTGTCCACGGGGATCTTGACGGTGATGATCCGCGGGGCGTTCGGGGACATCTCGTCCGGGACGTCGATGGCCTCGTTCATGACGTCCAGGATGTGCAGACGTGCGTCACGGGCCTGCTTCAGCGCGGCGGCCAGCACCGAGGCGGGGATGCCGTCGAGCTTGGTGTCGAGCTGGAGCGCGGTCACGAACTGCTTCGTACCGGCGACCTTGAAGTCCATGTCGCCGAAGGCGTCCTCCGCACCGAGGATGTCGGTGAGGGCGACGTAGTGGGTCTTGCCGTCGATCTCCTGCGAGATCAGGCCCATGGCGATACCGGCGACGGCGGCCTTGAGGGGCACACCGGCGTTCAGCAGCGACATGGTGGAGGCGCAGACCGAGCCCATGGACGTCGAGCCGTTGGAGCCCAGCGCCTCGGAGACCTGGCGGATCGCGTAGGGGAACTCCTCACGCGAGGGCAGCACCGGCACGATGGCGCGCTCGGCGAGCGCGCCGTGGCCGATCTCGCGGCGCTTGGGCGAGCCCACGCGGCCGGTCTCACCGACGGAGTACGGCGGGAAGTTGTAGTTGTGCATGTAGCGCTTGCGGGTCACCGGGGAGAGGGTGTCCAGCTGCTGCTCCATGCGGAGCATGTTGAGGGTGGTGACGCCCAGGATCTGGGTCTCGCCACGCTCGAAGAGCGCCGAGCCGTGCACGCGCGGGATGGCCTCGACCTCGGCGGCGAGCGTACGGATGTCCGTGACGCCGCGGCCGTCGATGCGGACCTTGTCCTTGATGACGCGCTCGCGGACCAGCTTCTTGGTCAGCGCGCGGTAGGCACCCGAGATCTCCTTCTCGCGGCCCTCGAAGGCCGGGAGCAGCTTCTCGCCCGCGATCTCCTTGATGCGGTCCAGCTCCGCCTCGCGCTCCTGCTTGCCGGCGATGGTGAGCGCCTTGGCGAGCTCGGTGCTGACGGCCTTGCTGAGCGCCTCCAGGACGTCGTCCTGGTAGTCGAGGAAGACCGGGAACTCGCCGGTGGGCTTGGCGGCCTTGGCGGCGAGGTCGGACTGGGCCTTGCAGAGCGCCTTGATGAAGGGCTTCGCAGCCTCGAGACCGGCGGCGACGACCTCTTCGGTCGGGGCCTCGGCGCCGTCCTTGACGAGCTGGATGGTCTTCTCGGTGGCCTCGGCCTCGACCATCATGATCGCGACGTCGCCGTCGTCGAGGACGCGGCCGGCGACGACCATGTCGAAGACGGCGTCCTCGAGCTCGGTGTGCGTCGGGAAGGCGACCCACTGGCCCTTGATCAGGGCGACGCGGGTGGCGCCGATCGGGCCGGAGAAGGGCAGGCCCGCCAGGATCGTGGACGCGGAGGCGGCGTTGATCGCCACCACGTCGTACAGGTGGTCGGGGTTGAGAGCCATGATCGTCTCGACGATCTGGATCTCGTTGCGCAGGCCCTTCTTGAAGGAGGGGCGCAGCGGGCGGTCGATCAGGCGGCAGGTGAGGATCGCGTCCTCGGAGGGCCGGCCCTCACGGCGGAAGAAGGAGCCGGGGATCTTGCCGGCCGCGTACTGCCGCTCCTCGACGTCCACCGTGAGGGGGAAGAAGTCGAGCTGGTCCTTGGGCCGCTTGGAAGCGGTGGTGGCCGACAGCACCATGGTGTCGTCGTCCAGGTACGCGACGGCGGAGCCGGCGGCCTGCTTGGCCAGGCGGCCCGTCTCGAAGCGGATGGTGCGGGTGCCGAAGGTTCCGTTGTCGATAACGGCCTCGGCGTAGTGGGTCTCGTTCTCCACTAGTGATTTCTCCATACTCGTCGTCTTTCGTCCTGGCGCCCGTGTGGCGCAGGACGGTGCGGAGAAGCGCACCGTGTGTGCGGGGCCGGTCTTCGATCGAAGCTCCCGGGCGTTGTCCCGGGGGCCACTACCGAGGACCGGCGGCGGCCGTGGGGCGCCTCTCCTCGTCTGGTGTTGTACGTCCAGGTTACTGAGCCGGGGCCCGGTACCGCACGTACGGCAAAGGGAGCGGTCCCCTGGAATTGGGCACCGCTCCCTTCAACAGCGTCTTTACTTGGCGCCGCCGGCCGCGCCACGGCGGATGCCGAGGCGGTCGACGAGCGCACGGAAGCGCTGGATGTCCTTCTTGGCGAGGTACTGCAGGAGGCGGCGACGCTGGCCGACCAGGATCAGCAGACCACGACGGGAGTGGTGGTCGTGCTTGTGCGTCTTGAGGTGCTCCGTCAGGTCCGAGATCCGGCGGGAGAGCATGGCGACCTGGACCTCGGGGGATCCGGTGTCACCCTCCTTCTGGGCGAACTCGGACATGATCTGCTTCTTCGTAGCGGCGTCGAGCGGCACGCGTACTCCTCTTGATGTTCGATGCGCCCACGAGTGCCCCTGGTCTTGATCTCAGGGGAGCTTCCACGACTCGGAGGCGAAGGTCCGATGAGCGCAGCCCCCAGGATGATCCGGGGACGCGTACACAAACGGCCACTGGCCAGAGTACCAGCCCCCCGGGGCGCCTCCGACGGGCGTCAGCTGGTGAGCGCCCGGATCGAGTGGTAGACGTCGAAAACGGCGAGGCACAGCGGCAGCAGCGTCAGGAGTACGCACGCTTCGGCGACCTCCAGGAAGCGCCCCCAGAACGGGGTGACTCCCTTGCGCGGCACGATCAGCCCTATGGCGGTGATCAGCGCGGCGACGCCTGCCACCGCGGCGGTGAGCCAGATCGTACGGATGTCGAGTCCCGCACTGTCGCCGGTCAGCGCCTCGCGGATCAGCCGGACCGGCGGGTTGAGCGACAGCCCGAGGCCGAGGAGCACGAGTGCGGCGAGGCCGGCCCCCAGGGCGCAGCCGACCTGGGCGGTGTAGCGGAACAGATGGGCGCGCATCAGCATCGCGGCCCCGGTGACGAGCGCGAGAAGCTGGCCCCAGACGCTGTCCGAGAAGCCGAGCACCGCGGCGGCGCCCACGGCCACCAGCGCGCAGCCGCCGACCAGGCCGAGGAGCAGTTCGTGGCCGCGCCGCGCCTGGGCGGCGATGCGGCCGGCGTCGACGGGGCCCTGCGGCGCCGGTTCGGACGTCCCGTAGTCGCCGACGGTGGTGCGGGGAGGCTCGAAGCCGATCGGGAGGCGGGCGAAGCGGGTGGAGAGTCCGGGCAGGAAGCCGAGGAGCCCCACCGAGAGGGGCGCGCAGACGGCCGCGGTCTCGGACGGTGCCATGCCGGTCATGATCGCGATGAAGGTCACGAGTACGCCGATGGCGGAGGCGAACACGAACGCGACGAAGGTTCCGTCGCCTTCGGGGGCGGCGATCATGAGGATCACCGACACCACCAGCACGGCGGCGCAGGCGAGCAGGAACTGGAGCCTGCCGATGCCCTGGCCCTCGCTGAGCGGCAGGAGTCCGGCACCGGCGACCGCGGCGTTGGTGAGCGCGCCGGTGCCCAGCGCGATGGACGAGCCGCGGTCCGCGTAGATACGGGCGCGTACGCACGCCAGCGCGAGAAGGAGCAGAGCGGTGACGGCGGCCAGGATGCCCGGCAGGCCGTGCATGTCGTGCCGGACGTCGGAGGTCCACAGCACGAAGCCGAGCAGGACCAGCAGGACGGACCCGCCGAAGAGACCGGCCGAGCGCATGAGGCCGTCACCCCAGAGGGTGCGGTCCCGGGCGACGGCGGTGGCGACGGCGTCGGAGACGTCGTCGAAGACCGCGGGGGGCAGCGACTCCGAGAAGGGCCTCAGGGAGAGCAGCTCGCCGTCGAGGATGCGCTGGTCGGCCAGCGTGCGCCCGCTGTCGAGGACGGTGCCGTCACGGCGCACCAGGTGGTACCCGACCGGAGCACCCTGGGCCGGGCTCTGGCCCGACAGCCGGAGGATCTCCGGGTAGAGGTCGGCTACGGGGATGTCCTCGGGCAGCGCCACGTCGACGCGGCTGTCCGGCGCGACGACCGTGACCCGGCAGAATCCGGTTCCGTTGCCGGCCGGTACTCCGGGACCCGGCCGCCCGGATCCGGTAGCCGCCGTTCGGGCCGTCATAGTCACGTGCTGCTCCCCCTCATGGTTCTGCTGGAATCTCCTGAAAACGCACCCTGGGTCACGGGCTCCGCCCGCGTCCCGAATGACCCATTTTTTTGCGGTAGTTAGCGGATGCGTACACGCGTCGCGACACCCTACCGCCCTCGGGTCACGGGGCTCGCCAGTAGGATCCACCCGCGGACGGAACCCGTCGCCACGGGGGCGCCGATAGGAACAGTTCCGTCCGGCAAGGGAATTGGTGAGCTGTGAGCCAGATCGTCGTCAAGCGCCCACCGCGGGCCCTCCCCTCCGAAATTCCGGGCGAGCAGGTGCAGTTGCAACCTCCGCCCGAGTTGCCTCGCGGGCAGCAGGAGGGGGTGATGATGCAGCTGCTGCCGATGCTCGGCATGGGCGGCTCCGTCGTCTTCTTCTTCATGACGCCGAACCCGATCATGCGGATCATGGGCATGATCATGATCGCGTCGACGATCGCGATGGCCATTGCGATGATCATCCGTTTCCGGCGTGGCACCCAGGGCCAGCTCGCGGACATGCGGCGCGACTACTTGAAGTACCTGACGCAGACCAGGCGCGCCGTACTGAGGACCGCCCGGCAGCAGCGCGACGCGCAGTTCTATCTCCACCCGTCGCCGGATCAGTTGTGGGCGCTGGTCGCGGAGGGCAGCCGGGTGTGGGAGCGCCGTATCGGGGACGCGGACTTCGCGCATGTGCGCATCGGCCTGGGCAGCCAGGAACTCGCAACGCCGCTCGTCGCGCCCGACACCGCGCCGGTCGATGAGCTGGAGCCGCTGACCGCCGGGGCGATGCAGCAGTTCCTGACGACCCACAGCACGCTGGACGGCCTGCCGATGGCGGTCTCGCTCCGTGCCTTCTACCACCTGACGATCAGCGGCGAGGCGGAGTCCGCGCGTGCCACGGCCCGCGCGATGGTCGGGGCACTCGCCTCCCTGCACTCCCCCGAGGACCTGGTCATCGCCGTCGCGGCCGGCCGGGACGCCGCTCCGCGCTGGGACTGGACGAAGTGGCTCCCGCACGTCCAGGCGCGCGGTTCCATCGACGGCGCCGGCAGCCGCCGCCTGATCAGCACGAGCGTCGCGGAGCTCGAGGAACTGCTCGCGGGACACCTCGACGGCCGGCCCCGCTTCCAGCCGGGCGGGCAGCCGCTCCTCGACCAGCCGCACGTCGTCGTCGTGCTCGACGGCGAGTCCGTACCCGCGACGTCCGCGCTCGCGTCGGCCGAGGGCCTTCAGGGTGTGACGGTCGTCGAGATCGTCACGGGACAGGTCAACGGAGCGCGCGGCGGCCTCTCCATCGTGGTGGACCCCAAGTCACTGCAGCTGGAGTCGGGGCACGGCCTGGTGTACGACGGTCTCCCCGATCTGCTGAGCCACGAGGCCGCGGAGGCGCTGGCGCGGCAGCTGGCCCCGCTCCATGTGGCCACGGGCGGGGACGACGACGAGCCGCTGCTCGCCAATCTGGAGTTCACCGACCTGCTGAATCTCGGTGACGCCGCGTCGGTCGACGTGAGCCGGACCTGGCGGGCCCGCTCGCAGGCCGAGCGGCTCCGGGTGCCGATCGGCGTGGGTGAGGACGGCGCACCCGTGATGCTGGACCTCAAGGAGGCGGCACAGGAGGGCATGGGCCCGCACGGCCTGTGTGTCGGCGCCACCGGTTCCGGCAAGTCCGAGCTGCTCCGTACGCTCGTTCTGGGTCTCGCCGTCACCCACACCTCGGAGACGCTGAACTTCGTCCTCGCGGACTTCAAGGGTGGTGCCACCTTCGCCGGCATGGCGCAGATGCCCCACGTGGCCGCGGTGATCACCAACCTCGCGGACGACCTGACGCTGGTGGACCGCATGGGCGACTCCATCAGCGGTGAGCTCAACCGTCGCCAGGAGATGCTGCGCGACGCGGGCAACTACGCCAACATCCACGACTACGAGAAGGCGCGGGCGGCGGGTGCTCCGCTGCAGCCCGTTCCCTCCCTCGTCCTGGTCATCGACGAGTTCAGCGAGCTGCTCACGGCCAAGCCGGACTTCATCGAGATGTTCGTGCAGATCGGGCGTATCGGCCGTTCACTGGGCGTCCACCTGCTGCTGGCGTCGCAGCGTCTCGAAGAGGGGCGGCTGCGCGGTCTGGAGACCTACCTTTCGTACCGGGTCGGTCTGCGTACGTTCTCCGCGGGCGAGTCCCGGGCCGCGCTGGGGGTGCCCGACGCCTACCACCTGCCCAACGTCCCCGGATCGGGCTATCTGAAGTACGGCACCGACGAGATGGTGCGCTTCAAGGCGGCGTACGTCTCCGGGGTGTACCGCTCGGGCGCCCAGCCGGCCGCGTCGTCCGGGCCTCTGCCGGTGGACCGCAGGCCCGTGGTGTTCACCGCGGCTCCGGTGCCGGTGCGCTACGTGCAGCCGAGTGCGCAGACCGGCGTGCCCGAGGCGCGTCAGGCCCAGGACGACGCCCTGGCCGACACGGTGCTCGACGTGATCGTGCGCCGGCTGGAGGGCCGGGGCGCCTCCGCGCACCAGGTGTGGCTGCCCCCGCTGGACAATCCGCCGTCGCTGGACGAGCTCCTGCCGGGGCTCTCCGCGGTCGAGGGCCGCGGCCTGACCCAGCCCGGGTTCGAGGGCTCGGGGCGCCTCGTCGTGCCGCTGGGTGTGGTCGACAAGCCCTACGAGCAGCGCCGCGACACCCTCTACCGGGACTTCTCCGGCGCGGCGGGCCACATGCAGATCACCGGCGGCCCGCAGTCGGGCAAGTCCACGCTCCTGCGCACGCTCATCGCGGGCTTCGCCCTGACCCACACACCTCAGGAGGTCCAGTTCTACGGGCTCGACTTCGGTGGTGGCGGCATGGCCTCGGTCTCCGGCCTGCCCCACGTCGGGGGGATCGCGTCCCGGCTCGACCCCGAACGGGTGCGCCGTACGGTCGCCGAGGTGTACGGGATCATGGCCCGCCGCGAGGAGTACTTCCGCAGCGCGGGCGTCGACTCCATCGCCACCTTCCGCAGGATGCGGGCGCGCGGCGAGATCTCGGTGACGGACCAGCCGTGGGGCGACGTCTTCCTGATCATCGACGGGTGGGGCAACTTCCGGACGGACTACGAGGCCCTGGAAGCGGCGGCGATCGACATCGCGCAGCGCGGCCTCGGGTACGGCATCCACCTGATCGTCACGGCGTCGCGTTCCATGGAGGTCCGGGCCAACCTGAAGGACCACCTGATGAACCGGCTGGAGCTGCGGCTCGGTGACGTCATGGACTCCGAGCTGGACCGCAAGGCCGCGGTCAACGTGCCCGCAGGCGTGCCCGGGCGCGGTCTCACGCCGGAGAAGCTGCACTTCATGGCCGCGGTACCGCGGATCGACGGCATCAACTCCGACAGCGACCTCTCCGAGGCCACGGCGGCCATGAACCAGGAGGTCGCCCGGCACTGGACCGCGGCTCCCGCACCGGCTGTCCGGCTGCTGCCCCGCGAACTCCCGGCCCACGAGCTGCCCGCGGGTGACGCGCAGCCGGAACGGGGCATCGCGTTCGGTATCGACGAGAACAATCTGGAGCCGGTCTTCCTCGACTTCGAGCGGGACCCGTTCTTCCTGGTGTTCGGCGAGAGCGAGTCCGGCAAGTCCAATCTGCTGCGCCTGCTCATCAAGCAGCTGACCGAGCGGTACGAGGGGAACGCCGCCAAGTTCTTCGTCATCGACAACAGGCGAGCGCTCCTGGACGTCACGCCCGCGACGCACCTGGCGGAGTACGTGCCCATGTCCAACAACATGGAGCACCACACGGACGCCCTGTACGACCTGATGAAGCGCCGTACGCCCTCGCCCGATGTCACGGCCCAGGAGCTGCGTGACCGCAGCTGGTGGAGCGGTCCCTCGGTGTACGTGGTCGTCGACGACTACGACCTGGTCTCCACCTCCAGCGGGAACCCGCTGGCCAAGCTCACGGAGATGCTGCCCTTCTCCCGCGACGTCGGCGTCCGGTTCATCATCGCCCGCAGCACGGCGGGGGCGGGCCGCGCGCTGTACGAGCCCTTCCTGCAGCGCATCCTCGAACTGGGCGCGCAGGGCGTGATGCTGTCCGGCGATCCCATCGAGGGGGACATCCTGGGCAACGTACGGCCGCGCCCGATGCCTCCGGGGCGCGGGGTCTTCGTCACCCGGCGACGCGGGAATCCGCTGGTGCAGTCCGGGCTCATGGCCGGGGACCGGTAGGGCGTACGGCAGTGACGGGGCGGCGCGGCCCCACCGGTGCACGGTCGGTACGCGCCGCCCCCTCCTTCCTTCCCCCACGCGGCGGGCCACCGCCCGTCTCCCGGCAGGAAGAAGCGGACCAGGGGCAGTTCGACGACGCTCCGGAGCGCGGCCTGAGGAAGAACCTCACGGCCACCACGACAGGGGGCGGTGGTTTCACGGTCACGGTGAACATCCACCCGGGTCGTGCGGCCAGGGGGACGACTGTTCGCGGCCATGGCCGGAGCGACGCCACCACGCTCCGCGACGAGCCGCGGAAGGTTCCCGGCAGGGCCGCCGAGAGCGACCGCACGGGTTCCACCGCCCTCGAAGCCCTGGCAGACCGGGTCCGCGGCCCGGGACATATGAAAAGAGACCGATGTGCTTACGCTGCACGTGATTCTTATTGTCCTGGCTGTCGCCCTCGTCGCCATGGGCCGCATCGAGGCGGACCGGATCCACAGGGGGTGTGAATCGTTCAATCCTTCGGCACCCGAGATCTCCGGTTCGGCTTTCGTCGCGGCGCACGCCGTTCTCTCCGGGACGGCGGGGGCCGGCGCCTTTTCGGCGTTCCAGTTGATGTCCGTGACCGCGGACGCGGAGTGGAGCCATGGCGAACTGTCCAGCATGGTCAGCCAGGCCACGGCTGCGGTGGACCAGCAGGAACGGGAACCGGCGTAGGTGAGATCCGGTGATCCATCCCCGAATCGGTGAATCCGAGCTGACAAAAGGCACTTTCAGGCCAGCGACGCGATGTGAACGATGAACCGGGAAATCGGTGCGACCAGCCGCCGTTTTGCCTCTTCACAGGTGGCGAAGAGGCATACGGATACCCAGTGCCCATGAGAGGGAAGACAGTGGCCCGTAGGCCAGGCAGGCTGGAAACTGCCGTACCCGTCAGTCGTGGCCCTTGCTAACTTCCGGGACTCAGAGGAATGGCGCAGTACGTGTGAAAGGGCGGTAGATGATCTCCCCAGCTCCAACGCCGAAGATCCCTCAGCTGTGGGTTCCGCTCCCCTCGGGGATTCACCCGAGTTGGCGTGAGATCGACGAGCGCTCGGCCGCCTGGCTCGATCGGTTCGGCCTCTACGCCGACCGGACACAACGTGAACGGTTGCAGCGCATCTCCGTGGGGGAGATCACCGGCCGCGGCGCCCCCGCCGGGCGTCCCGCGGCCTTGCAGTGGACGTCGGACTTCCTGATGTGGTTGTTCGCGTTCGACGACGAGTTCTGCGACGAGGGGCCGGTCGCGGCATCTCCGGACGCCACCCTGCTCATCGTCACCAAGCTCCAGCGCGTCGTCGAAGTCCCCTGGGCGGCTCCCGTCGACGACAGTTACAGTGCCGCTCTACGCGAGTTGCGCCTGCGGCTCGACGACTTGACCACACCCGTGCAGACCGCCCGCTGGGCCGCCAGCTTCCGTGCCTACCTCCAGGGCCAGATCTGGATGGCCGCCAACAGCGCCCACGGGCGGATCCCCAGCCTTTCCGACCACCTGACGGTCCGGCTCGACTCCTCCGGGGTCAAGATCTTCTCGACACTCAGCGAGATCATCCACGGATACGACCTCCCTGCGGCGGAGTACGAGCGCCACGACGTTCGCGCGTTCGTCGAGGTGTTCGCCGCGATCATCGGCTGGTCCAACGACCTGATCTCGTACCACAAGGAGCGCCGGCGCAGCCAAGAGGGATACGGGAACATCGTCGACCTCATCGCGTACGAGTGGAAGTGCTCCATCGACGAAGCGGTGAGCGAGACCGCCAGGATGCACACCCGCGCCATGACCCTCTACCTCCGCCTCCGCGACCAGATCCTGCGTGCCGCCGGTCCCGAACTCCGCCGGTGGATCGCGGACTGCGACTTCTGGATCCGCGCCGACTACGACTGGTCCCTCACCACCAGCCGCTACGTCAATCCGGAAGATCCCGCTGATCTTCCGGTCGGCAGCGCCGCCTCCCCCTTCCAGGAACGGGAAGCGGACCAGCCTCTGCCGATCGCCGGCATCGCCTGGTGGTGGGCCCTGTTACAGGACCAGCGACCTGAGCCGTAGATCCTCGGCCGACTGAGCGCGAGCGCTTCCAGCACACGAAACGGGTCAGGGTGGGCACCTCCCGTGCATGCCCACCCTGACCCGTTTGCTCTTCGGCGAGGCCTACTCGAAGTTGGCCCTCGCCCGCTTGTCGCCGGCCTGGTAGGCGGTACCGGCGTCGCGCACCTTGCGGGAGATCTCGGCCAGGGCGGTCTGGATCCCCGTGGCGTCGCGGTCCCAGCCGGCCTGCGCCGCGTCGTACGCCGACTTGGCCTCGCCCACCCAGAGCTCGGACACGCTGGCTACCATGCGCTTGATCGACGCAAGGTCTTCCTGAAGCTGCCTGCTCTGCCGGTCGATGTCCCCGGCAGCCTGCTCCAGGCTTGCGTAAGTGACAACCATCGTGCCGTCGTTGGTCGGCATACGGTCCTCCAGTTCAATCTGGTTCGAAGTGATAGTCCGTACGCGGTGGTACGGGTACAGCAAGTTTCAGAGAGCGTTGATGGCCGAGGTCTTGGCCTGCGAGCCTTCCGAGTGACCGGCGACCACGTCCACGCCCTGGAGGGCCTGCCGGATCTCGTCCTCGGTGTTGCCCGAGATGGTCCGGGCCGCCTTGATGGCTTCCTGGAAGTTCACCAGGCGGGTGGCGATGTTGCCCATCTTCAGGTTGATGTCAGCCTGCTTGGAGTTGAAGGCGTTGGCGCCGATACCCTTCCACGCGCCTTCCAGGCTGTCGATCGTCGCCTGCAGCGTCTTCAGCTGGCCCCTCACGGAGTCGAATCGCTTGGTGAGCTCGCCCTCGAGCTTGAGGAGCATCTCATCTGAAAGCTTCTGATCTGCCATGGTGCTGGCTTCCTTCCTTGTGCTCTTGTTCGGTCCGGCGTCACCGCCGGGGGTGCATATGAGGAACTTCGGTCAGTCAGGCAGCGCGGCGCTTGCGGACGAGCGCGAAAGCGGCGCCGCCGAGCACGAGGACCACTGCTGCCCCGCCGAGGATCAGGCCCAGTTGGCTGTCGTCGTGCCTCTCCGTGCTGGAGCCTGCCACGGCGGCGCCGTCAGCCTCGGTCTCCTTCTCAGGCTGTGACGAGGCTGGTGCAGACGGGGCGGCCGAGCCTGCGGAGCCGGACGTCTTCTCCTTGGTGAGAGGGCTGATGTCCGGGTCACCGGGATCGCCTGTGCCCTTGAGGATGTTGACGGCCGGGCGAATGATGCCGTGGCCGAGGTAGTTGCTGAGCGTGCCCTTCTCCCAGTCACCTCGCCCAGCGGTGTCGAAGAGGACGTTGAGGACCTGGTTGGCGGTCCAGTCCGGGTGGGCGGACCAGATCAGGGCGGCGGCGGCTGAGGTGATGGCCGTGGCAGAGCTGGTTCCGCCATTTCCCTGGCAATAACGTTCGAAATTCTCGTCGCACCAGAAAGGAAGATCGTCACCGGGTGCAGCGATATCCACGAAGTCACCGTGCTGGGATGTCTCGGACACCTTGCCCTGACGGTCGGTCGCTCCGACACCGACAACTTCTGGATACGCTGCTGGATAGATCGGCTTGTTACCTTTTTGGGCTTCGTTACCAACAGCCGAAAAAAACAACTTCCCCTTGCTATGCGCGTATTCTGCCGCTCGAATCTCTCGATCCATGGTGAATTCACTGCCGAACGACATGCTGATGATCTGCGCATCGCTGTCAGCAGCGGCCCGAATTGAGTCTGCAGTATCGTACGTGTTGACCGAGTTCTCGTTCTGGAATTGAGTGTCGGCGACTCTCATCGGGATGACCTTCGCTCCGGGAGCGAGGCCTTTCAGGCCCCCGCCCCGGCCAGTGCCAACGATCAGCTCAGCCATGGTGGTGCCGTGGCCGTTGTAATCGTCGGTTTCGTCCCCGTCGGCACCTGTGGCATCAAGCCCTTTGAGTACCTGTCCCTTCAGCGAGGGCGTCGAAGAGTTAACCCCGGTGTCAATGACAGCAATCTTGATGCCCTCGCCGGTAGTCGTCTTCCACATCTCTTCGGCACGCATGGATTCGAGGTACCACTGCTTCGACTGCGCATCCACGGCGACTGCGGCGGGAGCAGCCCCAGCGAATCCCACACTCCAGGCAGCGGCCACGGCCATCGTGCCGAGCAGGCGCCCTCTCAGTCCGAGAGGCGTACGGCGCTTCCGGGTCTGGTTCATTCTTGCTGACATCCTGACTTCCGAATCTCCCGCGTACCTACTCGATCACCGGCGGTGCGGTTCCACGCCGGCCGGCCTCCCACGTCTCTCTGTCTTCCGTCAGGTAGTCCGGGCGAGGCGTGCCGTCATCCTGGTCCTCGTCTCCGGAGTCCCTCCGGCCCGCAGGACCACGCACAAGACCCGAGCCTCCGGCAGTGAAGCCCTTCGCACCTGCACCAGGTCGCGCAGCGCCTCCGCGAGGTGTGCCCACCACGCCGTTGGTGCTGGGCATACCGCGCCCACCAGGGCGAGGAGCGCTGCCTCCGGTTCCGACGACCCCCCGCTGGCCTACGCCGTCTGTCGGACCGCCCGCTCGGGCCGCTCCGCCGGCTCCGATGACCGTGCCGCGCGGAACACCACGGGCTCCCCCAGTGGCACCGGCGCCCGGGACGGGACGCTGGGGAGTTCCACCGACGATGCCACTCGCTCGGCCGGCACGTGGGCCGGCACCTCCAGACGTGCCCGCATGACCTGCGGCCATGGGCCTGCCGCCCGTGGCGCCGGACTGGCCGGCGGCAGGGGGCTGCGGCCCGCCGCCCGCACGTCCGGAAACACCGGAGGACGAGCCTCCGCTCACGGGGGCAGGACGCCCTACCGGGGATCCGGTGCGGCCGTTCGCAGCGGGGCCACCACTCATGGGACCACTTGTTCTGACACCACCGGCCTGGCCGACAGCCCTGGGTGCGTTAGTTGCCGCCTGAGGCCCCCGCGAGCTACCTGTCACGGGACTGACGAAGCCCGTAGCCATGGGAGGAACAGGGCCTCCAGGGGCAGGGCTCGTGGTCGGAGCCGGAGAAGGCGTGACGGGGGGAGTATTCACCGGGGCCGTCGGGGTGGCGACGCTATTGATCTCTGTCGATGTGCCCCTGTCCAGGACAGGCGCCACCGCCACAGGCGTCTCGTAGCCATGGTCGCTCGCTGAAGACCCTCGGCCGCCAGTCGTCGTATGTGCCGTCACGCCTCCAGCGTCCGCCCTGCCGGACGACCCGGAACCCGTCGGCGATGCGGCGCCCGGCTCCTCCAGCCCGCGCTTTCCCTCCGACGGCCTGGGCATATCAACATCAAGCGTCTTATCGAACCGCGGCGGCTCCTGCGCCGCCAGCCTCTCCTCCGAGACCGCGTAGTACGAAGCCAGCCGGTTCGCCTGGTTGATGGCCTCCTGACGGTCCTTCTCGACCTTCAACGCCGCCTCGTACTCGGCGTTGCCCTCGATCCGCTTCGGGGTCTCGATCTCATCCGGGGACTTGCGGACAGCACGGTTGTCCCGGGGCGGGAGGGAGCTGCGCACGGAGGCGAGGCCCGTGCCCGCGACCGTGATCTGCGTCCCGGCCACATCCGCGAAGTCGCTCAGCTTCTCGGCATGGGCGACCAAACCCCTGCCCCAGTCCCGGAAGGCGATTCCGGACTCGCCGTGCCAGTCGACGTCGGCGATGAAGTCCTTCAGTTCCTTCGCCGCGTCCTTGATCGCGTCCCTGGCCTTCCAGAGCGCTTTGCCCGCCTCCTCGAGGTCCTCCGGCTTGGACTTCTCGATCAGGTCGATCATCGCGTTGAGCTGGTGGTTCTCGAAGGACGTCCGCCCCGGCCCCGGGGAGCCGGCACCCCCCGGGTTGAACAGGCCCTGATCCACGAGACGAGCGATGTCCGTCTGGCCCAGCTGAATCTGAACGCCGGCCTTGTCCTGTTTCTGTTGTTCCGCAGGACTCAGTTCCGGCTGCTTCTCGTCGCTCATCAGCTGTCACCCAGGTCGTCGTAGGCGGAGCCGGTCTTACTGTCGGAGCGCGGCTGCTCAGGCTCGGCGGTCTTCTCGCCCTGAGCCCGCTCCCGCTCCGCGTCCAGATCCATCTGGATCTCGTAGAACCGCCGCCGCGTGTCCTCGTCCACGTTGTCGAAGCCGACCGCTGCCGCGTGCACGCCGAGGTTCAGGTACTCGATCCGGTCACTCAGGGACTTCGAGAGCGTGACGAGTGACTCGTGGACCCGGTTGTACTGGGTGTAAAGCCCATCCGCTTCCGCGAAGCACGTGTTCTGGCCACTGAAAGCGGTGCGCGACACCGTTTGCGCCGCGACCTTCGACTTGCTGGCCGGTGAACTCTCGAGGTCCGTCAACAGCGCGTTCACGCGCTTCTGGAACTTCTCCAGGGCGCCTACCCCGCGCCGGAGATCCCCTTCGCCTTCGGTCACGTTGCTGCCCTTCCCCGTTTTCCCCGTTTGCTCAGTCCGTTTCGCGTTGCTATCGCACCCGCGTGAACAGCACTGGACTCATCAGATCACTCTAGCCAACGGCCCTGACAGCACCAACTGTCTTGTCCATCACGTAACTTCCGGCGTCACATACCGCCCGGCCGCCCCTGCAGTCTCTGTCTGTCGCGCACGGCCACGGCCGTTCCCGCTATGGCGGCGACCAGAACCCCTCCGCCCACCACGACGTAGGTCGCGAGCCGGGCGTTGCGTTCGTCGGCGGTCTCGCCCAGGTGGACCGTGGCGGCGACCGGCGCCTCACCCTTGTTCAGTCCTTCGTGTGCCACCGGCTTCTCGATGGGCTTGTCGTCCTCGGTCAGCGCACGCACGGGGTCGACGACGCCCCAGCCGACCAGGTGGTCCTTGCCCGCGACGGAGCGTTCCGCCGTCTGCTCGATCTGGGCGACGATCTGCTCCTGCGTCCAGTCCTTGTGCTTGGCCTTGATGAGGGCCGCGACCCCGGCGACGTACGGTGCCGAGAAGCTGGTGCCGTTGTCGGAGCAGTGCCCCCCGCCGGGGACCGTCGAGATGATGTCCACGCCCGGAGCCGAGACGCTCACGTCGCCGGACTGGGAGAAGGCGGCCCGCTCGTTGTTGCGGTCCGACGCGCCCACGGACAGGACGCCCTCGTACGAGGCCGGGTAGGTCTTCTTGATGTTGCCACCCAGCCCGTCGTTGCCGGCCGAGGCGACCACCACGATCTCCTTGGCCAGGGCGGCCTGTACCGCCTGCTCCAGCAGGGGCGTGGGCTTCACCGCGTCAGCCGTGTCCTGGGAGATGTTGATGACGTCCGCCCCACCCTGCCCGGCGGCGTAGTCGATGGCTTCTGCCAGCTTCTCCGCCGTCCCGTGGCCCTCGGCGTCGTTCTGCTGGATCGGGATGATCGTCGCGTCCGGGGCCAGGCCGGTGAAACCGGTGCCCTTCGCCTCGCGTGCGGCGATGATGCCGGCGACCTTGGTGCCGTGACCGACCAGGTCGGTGGTGCCGTTCTCCTTGCCGCGCTCGATCGTGCCGCCGTTGTCGTCCTTGAGGTCCTTCGGCAGGTAGTTGCGGCCGCTCCCGGTGTCCACGGCCTTCGTGAGCTGAGGGTTCTTGACGTCGACGCCGGTGTCGATGACGGCCACCCGCACCCCCTTGCCCGTGGACTGCTCCCACAGTTCGTCCATCAGCACGCGCTGCAGTGCCCACGGACGGCCCGCGTACTTCTTCGAGGGGAAGGTGCACTGGGTGGAGTCGTCCGCGGCTGCGGGCAGCACCGGCAGTGAGACGAGGAGAACGGCGGTGGCGGCCGCGGCTGTCAGAAGGCGCCGCCGGTACGAAGGTTCCGTGGTCACGTGTCGCTCCTCACGAACCCTGCGGCTGGCGGGCTGCGCCCGTAGACAGGCGGGGGCCTGTCGGCAGGAAGGCGGACCAGGCGGCGGGGACGGGTGCGGGATCGACGTCCTTGTACCCGAGCCGGTTCTGTGCCTGCTGCCCTTCCTGCCGGCTCCGCTCCCTTTCCTCCTTCGTGCCGGACTCACCGATACCGGCGTCGTCCTGCGCGCTGTCACCGTTGGACTGCATGGCATAGCGCAGGCCGGTGTCGGTCACCAGGAACAAGGGGCCGGCCCCGGGGCTGGACCCCTTGAACTGCCGGAAGAGCTGACCGGAGCCGGGGGTGACGTAGGCACTGCTCGAGCCGGTGGGGAGCGCGGCGGGAAAGCTCTTGCCCGCCCAGGTGCTGAGTGTGCCGGCACCGCTCTTCTCCGAGACGTCGCGCAGGACGTTGCACACGGTGTTACGGCTTCCGCTCTTCGCGCTCGCGGAGTTGACGGGGGCGGCCTCGCTCGCGGGCCAGTCCTTCTCCTGCCCGAACGCCTCACCGGGTTCGAATGCTCCGGCGCTGACGGGCTTCGCCCTGCCGTCCTGCTCGAGGCCGACCAGGGCGCTGCTGCTGAGCAGGAGCTTGGCGACGAAGTCGGACACGGGGGCGACCCTCCCCGGCAGGACCACGTACTGCTGGGTCCTCGTACCGGAGGGCGCGGCGAGGACCATACCCACCTTGTTGTCCTCGGACTTCAGCTTCCCGGGAACACCCGCGTCGGTACCGGGAGTTCCCTCGATGGCAGGGAAGGTGACCTCGTCCCCCATGTGCAGCGTGGCGAGCCAGTCGGCGGACACCCGCTGGGGGTCACGGTCCTGGTCGACCAGGGTGCGCAGCAGCAGCTCGTCGTTCTCCACCGGATACGCCTTGCCCGTGGCGTCCACGATGTAGCGCGTCCGGTCCGGGCCCGGGCCTTCGACGTACATCACCTCGCCGCCCCGCAGCCTGCCCGCACCCTCGGTCTTCTTCTGCTCGCGCTCCGCGAAGACGAACGCGGCCTTCTGGATGGCCCGGCCGCCCTCGCCGGGCCGTTCGCAGACGGCCCAGCGCTTCGTGGAGCCCGCTTCGCCCTTGTCGGGCAGGCGGTCCGGGGCGTACGGGATACCGAGGGTCGCCCCGTGCGGGATCTCGCCGCTGTCGAGGACCGACTCGTCGACGTTGACGACCTTGCCCTTGTCGGGTGCGAGGAGGAGCTTGGCGCTGGACATGTTCAGCACCGGGTGGAGCTGGGTCTTGCCGTCGGTCTTCAACACCACGTAGCGGGTGGTGGACTTGCTGGCGATGATGACGTTCTCGTAGGGGGTGTCCCAGTTCTGGGGTGCTACGGGTTTGAACATGCCCCAGGCTCCGAACACCGCCAGGACGACCACGCCGACGATCGCTCCGGGCACCACCGCCCGAAGAGGGCGGGGCGCGCCCTCTTCCGAGCCGGACGGGTGGGGCTGCAGGAACTGTGCGACCAACCTCCGCTTCGCGAAGGTGTAGGCATTGAGTTCGTCCCGCCGTGATGCCATGTGCGCGCTGCCCCTTCTCCCCTGTGGGCGACCAGGTTCCCACACCGGCCGTGAACCGCTGCCGCCGACCGGCACCCCTACTATGCCTGTTGGCACTTGGCTCTCACCGCTCAGGTAGGGTGATCGCCCGGTCAACGCCCGTGAAAAAGACGGTGAATACGGACACGAGGGGGCAACGCGGCGATGGGTGCAGCGACGGGGGAACGCGTAAGGCGGTCCACCCACCGAACGCCCGGCCCTTCCCGGAGGCAACGCAGCAACGGGCCGGACGGAACGGCTCCCCAGCAGTCGGCGGGCGCCCCTGCGGCCACCACTCTCCATTCGATCTCCAGGACCGGACGCGTCGGTCCCGCGCTGCGTCGGATGGTGCTCGTCGAGGCGGCCCTGGCCGTCGCCGTGGTGGGCGCCGCACTCGGTGGTGTGTGGCTGATTCCCGCCGGCGTGATCGCTTGTCTGCTGATCCTCCTCGCGGTGGTACGCCGCCGGGGCCGGGCCGTGCAGGACTGGCTGTCGACGGTGTCGTCCCTCCGCCGTCGCAGGCGGACGGCCGTGGCGGCCCCCGCCGATACGGAGCCCCAGCTGGCTCCCGTGGCGGAGAACGTGCCCGGATTCGCTCCGTACATCTACGTGGACGGCGCCCGCCGCACGGTGGGCATGGTCGGGGACGGCACGTTCCTGACCGCGGTCGTACGGGTCGAGGCGAGCGGTGAGTCGCTCCGCCAGGCGAGGGGAGCCCGGGCGCTCCCGTTGTCCCTCCTGGGCGACGCGCTCGCGGTGGACGACATCGTCCTGGAGTCCGCGCAGCTCGTGCAGCAGGTACGGCCCGCTCCGGCGCCGCACCTGCCGGAGCGGTCGGTGGCCCGGCTCTCGTACGCCCCCCTCCAGGACCGGACCGGGGCTCCCGCGCTTCGGATGACCTGGGTGGCGGTGAAACTGGACCCCGAACTGTGCCGGGAGGCCGTGGAGGCCCGCGGTGGCGGAATCGGAGGGGCCCAGCGCTGCCTGGTGCGGGTCGCGGACCATGTGGCGAGCCGGATCACCGGCGCCGGGTTCCGGGCCTCGGTGCTGGACCAGGAGGAGCTGAACTCCGCCGTGGCGACGTCCGCGTGCGCCAATCCCATCCTGTCGGCGCGCGCCGGGCGCCCGGATGCCGCACCGCAGCGGCGGACGGCGGAGACGACGCGGGTCTGGCGCTGCGACGACCGCTGGCACACCGCCTACGCGGTGGACCGCTGGCCCGAACTGGGCCGGGGGGCCACGCCGCTCCCGCGGCTCGTCGCGCTGCTGACCTCGGTGCCCGCGTACGCGACGACGGTCAGCCTGACGGTGCGCCGCGGTGCGCACCAGGGCCACGTGTCCGTGTGCGGCCACGTACGGGTCACCGGCGGTTCCGACACCGAACTGGTCGGCGTACGAAGGACATTGGAGCAAGCCGCACGGCACGCCGAGGTGGGCCTCGTACGGCTGGACCGCGAACAGCTGCCGGGCGTCCTGGCGACGCTCCCGCTGGGAGGCGCACAGTGACGAAGCGCATCGCTCCGAGGCGGGGGCTGCTGGGCCCCCGTCATGCGGGCCACACCCTGGCGGCGGATCACCTGGGCGCACTGTCGTTGCCGGTGGGTGACGACGGGGTGATCATCGGCGACGACGCCGAAGGCCGTCCGCAGATGATCGGCTTCCACCGGCCCGCGCCGTACGACGTCCTGCTGATCGGCGGTCTGTGGACGGCACAGGTGCTGGCACTGCGCGCGGCCGCCACCGGCGCGCGGGTGGCGGTCGAGACGGGGCGCACCCAGGCGTGGACCACGCTGGCGCAGGCCGCGGGCGCCGGCCTCGAGTGCGTCTCGCTGCATGACGTGGGCCGGGTCCCGCCGACCGGAGCGACCGTCGGCAGCCCGGTGGTGGTGGTGCGCGACTGCGGCATGCGTCCGCCTCGCGGCCGGGTGGTGTCCTCGCCCTGGCAGTCGGTACTGACGCTGCTTCCCTATCTGAGCCCGGTGGCGCCTCGGTTGATGCGGGCGGCGACGCTCGTGGGTGTTCAGCGGGTGTCGCCCGCGGAGGCGGAGCAGATCGGCCGGATCCTGGGGCTCGCACGGACCGAGAGCGAGGCTCTGCCCACCCTGGCGGACGGTGTCACGCTCTGGGTGGCGGGCCGCGAACGCCACTGGGTGATGACGAGCGCGACGGATGTCGAGACCGGGTTGCTGGGCACTGCTCGCAGGATGGACTGAATCCTGTCTCGTTTGCGCCCGGACCGCGCCGCATTTCAGGATCATGGCGGGGAACGACACGGTTCGACCGAAGGGACGTGCGCATGGGCACCCAGCAGGAAAAGGACGAGCTCTACGCTCTCGACATCTCGGATGTTGAGTGGCTGAGCGCACCCGGTACGGAGGACGTCGAGGAACGGGTCGAGATCGCCCATCTTCCGGGGGGCGCGGTCGCCATGCGCTCGTCGCTGGACCCGGAGACCGTACTGCGTTACACGGAGGCCGAGTGGCGCGCGTTCGTACTGGGCGCGCGGGACGGTGAATTCGACCTCAAGTAGACCACCGCACGTTGCGGGGGCGGCTGTCGGTGACTGCCGCCCCTTCCTCGTGTCCGGTTGTGTTCCGGCGCACGGCGAACCGCCCGTTCCCGTCGTGTCCTGCCGTGCCCGTTCCGCTCGGTGGCCGGGCGTGACCCACGGGACAGTCCTCCCAGGGCGGTACAGCCTGCCGTAGTGCGGCCCATGGCGATTAGGGTGGGTGGGGGCGCGGCAGAGGAACCTGCGGGCAGGCACTGCGCGTCGCAAGGGGGAGAGCCGGGCGGACCGGTCAACGGGAACGGTCGCCCCCACCCACCACGGCACAAGGGTGCTCGACCACACCAGGAGGCAAAGTGAACGGCGATCGGGACGAGATCAGCGGGGGATGGAACACGCCCGTCGACGAGTCGTCCGACGCGGATCCCGCCGAGATGACGGGTGAGTTCACCATCGACTACACCCCTCCCGCCTGGTACACGCAGAACGCGCCGGGTGACTCGTCGGGAGGAGCGGGGTCACATCTGGCGCCGCCGCCGCAGGGGGCACCGCTGTCCGTACCGGGACCGCGGTCCACCGGCGGCTTCGAGCCCGGCTGGCCGCCGCCTCCGGCAGCGTCGTCCGAAGCCGCGTCGGCCTCCTCCGAACCGCCCTCGCCGTCTTTCGCGCCCACTCCCGCGGCACCGGCTCCGGCCGCCCCCGCGGCAAGCTCCGGGGAGCCCGGAGCCGTGAGCGGCGCGTCCGGCCCGTTCGGTGACGGCGGTGTGGAGAGCGGCGCCACCATGCGGTTCTCACCCGCCGCGCTGAAGCAGGAGATCGCGGAGCGCGAAGCCGCCGACGCCGGGGCCCCTGCGTCCGGTTCCGGTGATTCCGCCGCTCCCTCCCCTTCGGCCACAGCCTCCGAGGACGAGGGCGCGAACCCGGCCGGTCCGGTCGGCGAAACGGGTCCCGACGAGGACGACGAGGACGACGAGACCGGCGTCCCGGAGGCGGACGCCCCGCAGGGCCCCGCAAGGGCGACCGGCGAGGAGCCGGAGACGGACGACTGGCCGGTCGAGGAGAAGGCGGACGAGCCTGCGGACTCCGTGACGGGCACAGCCTCGTCCGGCGCACCGCCGGCCGGGGCGCCGTCCCCCGACGCGGCGGCGGCCGCAGGTGCGCCCCGGGCCGCCGTGCCGTCGGACGCTCCGGCTCCCTGGGCACCGGCGCCGCCCGCGCAGGGTGCCCTTCCGCCCCTGCCGCCCGCCTTCCAGCCCGCCGCGCAACAGCCGGGTGTACCGCAGTCCGCGCCGCAGTGGCCCGCGCAGCAGCCCGGGACCGCCCCGGCTGCAGAAGCGCCGGGGGGTCACGGGTTCCCGCAGACTCCGCCGCCGCCCGCGCCCGCACAGTCGTTCCCGCTGCCGCCCGCGCAGTCGTTCCCGCCGCACGCACAACCGTCCCCGCCGCACGCGCAGCCCTCCCCGCAGGGGCCGCAGCAGCCGGTTCAGCCCGACGCGCATGCTCCTCAGGGGGGTTACGGGTTCCCCCAGACACCGCAGCAGGACGGTTACGGATTCCCCCGGACGCCGCCGCAGCTGCCCCCGGCCCAGGGAGGCGCGCCCCCGCTGCCCCCGGCCGCACCGCAGCAGGGCGGTTACGGGTTTCCGGCCCCGCAGGCCGGCCGGCAGCCGCAGTTCCCCGCGCAGGGGGCCCCGCTCCCTCCGCAGGTGTCCCAGCAGGCGGCCCAGGCCCCGCCTGGTCCGCCCGCGCCGCAGCGGCCCGAGGCGTACCAGCCCCAGCCACCCGCCCCCCAGGCTCCGCCTGTGGACCCCCGCACCGGGTCGGCCTGGCCGACGCCGGTCACCCATGACCAGCGCGAGCGCTCCGTGCCGGGCGCTCCGCTCGGCTACACGGCCGCCGTGGAGCTGTCGTCGGACCGGCTGGTCCGGGGCAAGCAGAAGGCCAAGAGCAGCCGGACCCCGTCCGCCGCCTCCCGCTTCAAGCTGGGCGGAAAGAAGGAGGAGATCGAGCGGCAGCGCAAGCTGGAGCTGATCCGTACGCCGGTGCTGTCGTGCTACCGCATCGCGGTCATCAGCCTCAAGGGCGGAGTCGGCAAGACCACGACGACCACCGCACTCGGCTCGACCCTGGCCACCGAACGGCAGGACAAGATCCTGGCCATCGACGCCAACCCCGACGCCGGCACGCTCGGCCGGCGGGTGCGCCGCGAGACCGGGGCCACCATCCGCGATCTGGTCCAGGCGATCCCGTACCTCAACTCGTACATGGACATCCGCCGTTTCACCTCGCAGGCGCCCTCCGGTCTGGAGATCCTCGCCAACGACGTGGACCCGGCTGTCTCCACGACCTTCAACGACGAGGACTACCGCCGGGCGATCGACGTCCTGGGCAAGCAGTACCCGATCATCCTCACCGACTCGGGCACCGGCCTGCTGTACAGCGCGATGCGCGGTGTCCTGGACCTCGCCGACCAGCTGATCATCATCTCGACGCCGTCCGTCGACGGTGCCTCCAGCGCGTCCACCACGCTGGACTGGCTGTCGGCGCACGGCTACGCGGAATTGGTGCAGCGTTCCCTGACCGTCATCTCCGGTGTCCGCGAGACCGGGAAGATGATCAAGGTCGACGACATCGTGCAGCACTTCGAGACCCGCTGCCGCGGCGTGGTGGTCGTGCCGTTCGACGAGCACCTGGCGGCCGGCGCCGAGGTGGACCTCGACATGATGCGGCCGAAGACCCGCGAGGCGTACTTCAATCTCTCCGCGCTCGTCGCGGAGGACTTCCAGCGGGCCCAGCAGCAGCAGGGGCTGTGGACGACGGACGGCGGCAACCCGCCGCAGTTCGCCCCGCCGATGCCGGGCCAGCAGGTGCCCGGCCCACAGCAGTACGCGCCGCAGCCTCAGCCCGGACAGCCGTATCCCGGACAGCAGTACCCGGGGCAGTCGCCGTACCCCGCCCAGCCGCAGCCGCCGTACGGCGGCCAGCCCCCGTACGGCGGCCAGCAGCCTCCCCAGCAGGCCGCCCCGCACCAGCAGGCCGTGGCGCCGCAGCAGCCGTACCCGCCGTATCCCGCTCAGGGTGCGCAGAACAACGCCTGGCAGCAGACGCCGCCCTCCCAGGCCCAGTCCGGCGGGAGTCCGGCCGGGCCGCCTCCGCCGCCCGCCCACCACGGTGGCCAGGCACATCAGCCCGGGCAGCCGGAACTGCAAGGTCCTGTTCCGCCGGGAGCCCGGCAGCAGCACCCTCCGCAGCCGCCGCCCGCGCCTCAGCAGTGAGGCAGTAGAGGTCTGGACCAATGAGGGCCCGCACCGTTCACCCGGTGTGGGCCCTCACCGCATTCCCGCAGACCACACGCGGTTTGGCGGACCGTTGACGCGGCTCGACCGCCGCTGATAGACCTTCGCTTCACCAGCTGGCGAACCAGAGGTCTTCCCGCCTTCACCGTGCGAGTCATGACGCGAGGTCCACGTTCATGGTCACAAGATTTCCATCACGCTCCTCCCGCCCACGCGGCCGCCTGCGTATCCTTCTCGTCTCCGGAGCCGCCTCCCTGGCGCTCGCCGCCGGATCGGTCGTACCCGGAAACCCGCTCACGGCCGCCCCTCAGGAGGCGCAGGCCGCCGACGGGAAATCGACCCTCACGGTCGCGGTCGCGCAGAGCGTCGACTCCCTGAGCCCGTTCCTCGCGCAGCGGTTGCTCTCCACGAGCATCCACCGGCTGATGTACGACTACCTCACCAACTACGACGCCAAGGACAGCCACACGGTCCCCGGGCTCGCCACCGAGTGGGAGACCTCTGCGGACAAGCTGACGTGGACGTACACCATCCGGTCCGACTCGAAGTGGTCGGACGGCGAGAAGGCCACCGCCGAGGACGCCGCGTGGACCTTCAACACGATGATGACCGACGAAGGAGCCGCGACCTCCAACGGCAGCTTCGTCTCCAACTTCAGGAAGGTGACCGCACCCAGTCCGGACAAGCTGGTCATAGAGCTGAAGAAGCCTCAGGCCACGATGACGGCGCTGGACGTGCCCATCGTCCCCAAGCACGTCTGGGAGAAGGTCGGCGACTTCTCGAAGTTCAACAACGACACGAAGTTCCCGATCGTCGGCAACGGGCCGTTCATCCTGACGGACTACAAGGTCGACAGTTATGTGAAGCTGGAGGCCAACAAGGACTTCTGGCGGGGCGCGCCCAAGTTCGACGAGCTCGTCTTCCGGTACTACAAGGACCAGGACGCAGCCGTCGCCGCCCTCCGAAAGGGTGAAGTCTCCTTCGTCGCCGGCAGCCCCAGCCTGACCCCCGCTCAGGCCGCGTCGCTGAAGACCGCCGACAACATCAAGGTGAACGACGCACCCGGCCGGCGCTTCTACGCGCTGGCGGTCAATCCCGGCGCCCGGACCGAGGACGGCAAGAAGTTCGGCGACGGGCATCCGGCGCTGCTGGACCAGAAGGTCCGTCAGGCCCTGTTCATGGCCATGGACCGCACCACCATCATCGACAAGGTCTTCCAGGGGTACGCCGTGGAGGGCGAAGGCTACATCCCGCCACGTTACGACTCGTACTTCTGGAAGCCGTCGGCCGGACAGAAGCTCGCCCACGACCCGGCGAAGGCCGCCGCCCTCCTCGACGAGGCGGGCTACCGGAAGAACAGCGCCGGCAAGCGGACCGGCAAGGACGGCAAACCGCTCGACTTCCGCATCCTGTGCCACGCCACGGACCCCAACGACAAGGCGATCGGCAAGTACCTCCAGGAATGGTGGGGCGACCTCGGCATCGGCCTGAAGGTCGACTGCCGCGACAACGTCTCCGACCCCTGGTACGCCGGTGAGTACGACCTCGCTTTCGACGGCTGGTCCGTCAACCCTGATCCCGACTTCGTCATGTCGATCCACACCTGCGCCGCGCTGCCGGCCAAGCCGAAGGAGACCGCGCAGACCGACAACTTCATCTGCGACAAGCAGTACGACGAGCTCTACGCGAAGCAGTTGGCGGAATACGACCCCGCCAAACGGGCCGACCTCGTGAAGCAGATGGAGTCGCGGCTGTACGACACGGGGTACATGAATGTCATGGCGTACCCGAATGCCGTCGAGGCCTACCGCACCGACCACATCAAGTCGATCACGACCATGCCCTCGGACGCGGGGAACATCTACGGTCAGGACGGTTACTGGAGCTGGTGGTCGGCGGTCCCGGCCGCCGGTGCGTCGGGCGGCCCGTCCGGTGACAGCGGCAGCTCCACCGGAGTCCTCGTCGGTGTCGGTGCCGCCGTAGTCGTCCTCGCCGGTGGCGGGCTGCTGTTCGCCATGCGTCGTCGTTCCACCGCGGAAGACCGTGAATAGTCCATGAGCACAGAAAGCACTCCCGCGCTCCTGAAGGGCGCGGCGGGCGTGGACGGCGTACGGACCGACGACCCGGCTCCGGCCGGGCCGTCGGTCCGCGGTCCACGCGCCCGCAGCACGACCGCGTACCTCCGTTACGCGGCGGGCAAGCTGGCCGGTGCGGCCGTCTCGCTGTTCGCCGTGCTCGTCACCAGCTTCTTCCTGTTCCGTCTGATCCCCGGCGACCCGGTCAAGCAGATGACCGGCGGCCGGCAGGTGTCGACCGAGCAGATCGCCGCGATGCGCAAGGAATTCGGTCTGGACCTGCCGCTCTGGCAGCAGTTCACCGAATACTGCGGCAAGGCCCTGACCGGGGACTTCGGCACGTCGTACCAGTTCCGTGCTCCCGTGATGGACAAGATCACCGAGGCCCTTCCCGCGACGCTACTGCTCACCGGCACCGCGTTCGTGATCTACACGGCGATCGGCATCTGGCTGGGCGCCAGGTCCGCCTGGCGCAACGGATCGGCCGGTGACCGCTTCCACACGGCCTTCGCGCTGACGCTGTACTCGGTGCCCTCGTTCTGGCTGGGTCTGCTCCTGATCATCACCCTGTCGGTCGGTATCGGGCCCCTCCCCGGCATGTTCCCGACCGGAGGTATGGAGTCCGGCAGCGGGAGCGGGGTCGCCCACGTCCTCGACGTGGCCCATCACCTCGTGCTGCCGGTCGTCACCCTCGTCGCCGTCGAGTACGCGCGCACCCTGCTGGTGATGCGCTCCTCGCTGCTCGACGAGATGGGCAGCGACTATCTGACGACGGCCCGCGCGAAGGGCCTGCGCGACGACCTCGTACGCCGCCGGCACGCCGTCCCGAACGCGATGCTGCCGACCGTGACGCTGCTCTTCGTCAATCTGGGCAACACGGTGGCCGGCGCCATCCTCGTGGAGACGGTGTTCTCCTGGCCCGGCCTGGGCGGGCTGTTCTACCAGGCGCTGAGCGTGCCCGATCTGCCACTGGTGCAGGCGTTGTTCTTCATCTTCGCCGCCGCGGTGATCCTGATGAACACGCTCGCCGATGTGATCTATCCGCTCCTCGATCCCCGGGTGGGCCGATGACGACCACGACCGACGCCGCGCCGGCCCTCGGCCCGCGTGCGCTGACCTGGGCCCGCCGGCGTCATGCGGCGGCCCGTTTCTGGCGGCAGTACCGCGGCCACCGGGCCGGCCTGGCCGGACTCGCCGTGCTCGCGCTGATCGCCCTGACCGCGCTGGCCGCCCCGCTGCTGGTGGGCGCGGGTTCGCTGAGTGTCACCGCCGCGCCGGGCGGCCCGCTGGAGTCGCCGAGCGCCGGGTTCCCGCTCGGCACCGACCAGTTCGGCCGCAGCCTGCTCGCCCTGCTGGTGTGGGGGACACGGGTCTCGCTGACCGTCGGCCTGCTCGCCGCCTTCCTCTCGGTGGCCATCGGGACCCTGGTGGGCATCACGGCCGGTCACTTCAAGGGCTGGTACGGCAATGTGGTCATGCGGATCACGGACTGGTTCCTGGTGATGCCGACGCTGGTGCTCGCCATCGCACTGGCCACGGTGCTCTCGCGGTCCCTCTGGACGACGGTCCTCGCCATCGGGGTGACGACCTGGCCGACCACCGCTCGGCTCGTGCGCGCGCAGACGCTGTCGGTGGAGTCACGCCCGTACATCGAGCGCTCCAAGGCGCTCGGCGGCGGGCACCGCCACATCATGTCCCGCCATGTGCTGCCCAACGTGATGCCGCTGGTGCTCGCGCAGACCACACTGGTCATCTCCACCGCCATCCTCACCGAGGCGACCCTCGCCTTCCTCGGGCTCGGCGATCCCACGATCGTCTCCTGGGGCGGGCTGCTCCAGGACGCCCGTGAGGCCGGAGCCGTCAGCTCCGGCAACTGGTGGTACCTCGCTCCGCCCGGACTCGCCATCGCGGTCGTCGCCCTCGCGTTCACGCTGTGCGGCCGCACCATCGAGACCGTGCTCAACCCCAAGCTGGGGGTGTCCCGTTGACCGCCGTGAAAACCGAGAGCGTTACGGAGCCGGGGACCGGGCAGCCGTTGCTCGACGTCCGGAACCTGCATGTCACCTACGGCTCCGGGGCCTCGGCCGTCCCCGCCGTACGGGGGGTCGATCTGCGGGTCGAGGCGGGCCGGAAGCTGGGCATCGCCGGGGAGTCCGGCTGCGGGAAGTCGACACTCGCGCTCGCCCTGCTGAGACTGCTGCCCGCCACCGCGACCCTGAGCGGCGAGATCCTGCTGGACGGTGAGGACGTCCTCACCATGAAGTGGGGACGGCTGCGCGCCGTGCGCTGGGCCGGTGCGTCGATCGTCTTCCAGGGCGCGATGCACTCGCTGAACGCCGTGCACCGCATCGGGGACCAGATCGCCGAACCGATCCTGCTGCACGGCAGGGGAACCCCGGCGGCCGCCCGTCGGCGCGCCGGTGAGCTGCTGGAACAGGTGGGACTTCCGGCCGCGCGCGCGGACGCCTATCCGCACGAGCTGTCCGGCGGTCAGCGCCAGCGCGTGATGATCGCCATGGCGCTGGCCTGCGATCCTCGGCTGATCATCGCCGACGAGCCCACCACTGCCCTCGACGTGATGATCCAGGCGCAGATCCTACGGCTGATCGAACAGCTCGTCAGCGATCAGGACCTCGGCCTGATCATGATCAGCCACGATCTGGCGGTGCTCTCGGACACCTGCGACCGGCTGTCGGTGATGTATGCCGGCCGGGTCGTCGAGGAGGGCCCCGCCAAGCAGGTGTACGAGAAGGCCAGGCACCCCTACGGCAGCGCCCTGTCGGCCGCCTTCCCGCGCATCGGCGACCTCGCGTCGCGGCGCGCGCCGCGCGGCCTGCCGGGTGATCCGCCGGATCCGTCGGCACTGCCCTCCGGCTGTACGTTCCATCCGCGCTGCCCGGCGGCACTGGACTCCTGCGCCACCGAGGACCAGGAACTGCGTCCGGCCGGCCCGTCCCGGCGGGCGGCCTGTGTGCTGGTGGGGCCGCAAGCCCCCGTGACGCCCGGCCCGCACGACGGTGCCGGGGAAGCAAGGAGCACCTCATGACGACCACTCCCCCGGCCCCCCTGCTCAGCGCCCAGGCGCTGAAGGTCGCCTTCCCCGGGCGGCGCGGGGCGGCGACCGCGCGGGCGGTCGACGGGGTCGACCTCGACATCCGTCCCGGTGAGATCGTCGCCCTGGTCGGCGAGTCGGGCTGCGGGAAGACGACGCTGGCCCGGTCCCTGCTGGGTCTGGTGCCGCCCACGTCCGGCCGGGTCACCTTCGGGGGCGAGCCCCTCGACTACGCCGGCCGGGCGCTCAAGGCGTACCGCAAACGGGTGCAGCTGGTGCTCCAGGACCCCAGCGGTTCCCTCAACCCCCGCCACACGGTGTACGACGCTGTGGCGGAGGGCCTGCGCATCCACGGTTACGCGGGCGACGAGCGGGCGGCCGTGTCCGGGGCGCTGGCGCGGGCGGGACTGCGGCCTCCGGATCGGTTCTTCCTGCGGTATCCGCACGAGCTGTCCGGCGGCCAGCGCCAGCGTGTCGTCATCGCGGGCGCGCTGGTCCTGGAACCGGAGCTCATCGTCGCGGACGAACCGGTGGCCTCGCTGGACGCGTCCGTGCGCGGCGAGATCCTGGCACTGCTGCTGCGGCTGCGTGACGAACTGGGCCTGTCGGCGCTGGTGGTGACCCATGATCTGGGGCTGGCGTGGAACATCGCCGACCGGGTGGCGGTGATGTATCTCGGACGGATCGTGGAGACGGGTGACGTGGAACAGATCCTCACGGCTCCACGTCACCCGTACACCCAGGCGCTGCTGTCCGTGCTTCCGGAGGCGGACGGCGAGCCGGTGATCCTGACGGGCGAACCGCCGGACCCCTCGAAGGTCCCGTCAGGGTGCCGCTTCCACGCGCGCTGCCAGGTACTCGCCTCGGGCGAGGCGGAGCGTGCGGGGGTCGCGGACGCGTGCCGCACGAAGGACCTGCCTGTCCTGGACGGGGACGGCCGGGCCCAGGTCGCCTGTCACTGGGCGGCGGGGGCGGGCCTCTCCTAGAGCGGCGATCAGGCCGGTCGGGACCAGGGTTCCGGGGCATGGTGGATCGTGCCCGTCAGCTCGCCCAGAGGGCGGCCCGTGCCGCCCCAGCGGTGCTGGATGATCTCGGCGGCGATGGAGACGGCCGTCTCCTCCGGTGTGCGGGCTCCCAGGTCGAGGCCGACGGGTGAGGCGAGGCGGTCCAGTGCCGCCTCGTCCACCCCGGCCTCCCGCAGCCGGGCGGTCCGGTCGGCGTGGGTGCGCCGGCTGCCCATCACGCCGATGTACGCGGCGGGTGTGCGCAGCGCGGCGGCGAGCAGGGGCACGTCGAATCTCGGGTCGTGGGTCAGGACGCAGACGACCGTGCGCGCGTCCACCGGGGTCGTTTCCAGATAGGTGTGCGGCCAGGCGCAGACGACCTCGTCCGCTGTCGGGAAGCGCTCCCGGGTGGCGAAGGCGGGACGGGCGTCGCACACCGTCACCCGATAGCCGAGGAAGGCCCCGATCCTCGCGGTGGCCGCCGCGTGGTCGATGGCTCCGAAGACGAGCATGCGGGGGGCGGGGGCGAAGGTCTGGACGAACACGGTGACCTCCTCCATCCGGCGCTCGCCGTGCGGGCCGTACCGGATGCCGGCGGTGGCGCCCTGGGCGAGCAGTCCGCGTGCGTCGTCGGTGACGGCGGCGTCGAGCCCTTCGTCGCCGAGCGATCCGCTGACACGGCCGGCCAGGACCATCCGGTGTCGGCCAGCCGACGCGGCTGGGGACACCACGGTGGCGAGCGCCACGGGTTCCCCGGAGGTGACGGTGTCGGCCAGCTCCCGCAGCAGGGCCCGGTCTTCCGCCGTGACGCACGGTTGCACCAGGACCTCGATCGTGCCGCCGCAGGTCAGTCCGACGCCGAAGGCCTCGTCGTCGCTGATGCCGTACGTGCGCAGCTGCGTCCGGCCCGTGCCGAGTGCCTCGGTGGCGGTCTCGTACACGTCGCTCTCCACGCACCCCCCGGAGACGCTGCCCGCCACCGCACCGGCGGCGGTCACCGCCATCGCGGATCCGGGGCCCCGGGGCGCGCTGCCCCGCACGGCGACGACGGTGGCCAGGGCGAACGGCGTACCGGCCGCATGCCAGTCACGGAGTTCGGACAGCAGTTCACGCACGTGCGCATCCTCCCGGCTCGGCCCTCTGCATCCGACCATGCCCCGGCGCCGTCGTGCGCACCACAGGAGGGCGTCAGGTCCGTTCGTACGCCGCGATCAGCTCGCTGGACCGCTTCACATCGGCGGCCATCGCCACGAGCAGGTCGTCGACCGACTCGAACTTCAGCATGCCGCGTACGTAGGCGAGGAAGTCCACCGCCACATGCAGTCCGTACAGGTCGAGGCCGACACGGTCGATCGCGTACGCCTCGACGGTCCGCTCGGTGCCGTCGAACTGCGGGTTCGTGCCCACGGAGATCGCGGCGGGCATCGCCTCGCCGTCCACCGTGAGCCAGCCCGCGTACACGCCGTCGGCGGGGATCGCGGTGTGCGGCAGCGTTTCCACGTTCGCCGTGGGGAAGCCCAGCTCGCGTCCTCGCTGGGCGCCACGCACCACGACGCCCTCGACACGGTGCGGGCGGCCGAGGATCTCCGCGGCCCCCGCGACGTCGCCCTCGGCGATCAGACGGCGGGTGAGCGTGGAGGAGAACGGCTCGCCGCCCCCCGCGTCACCGCTCACGTAGAGGTCGATGACCTCGACGCCGTAGCCGTACGTCGGGCCGAGCTCGGCGAGGAACGTGACGTCGCCCGCGGCCCGGTGCCCGAAGCGGAAGTTGGGCCCTTCGATGACCAGCTTCGCGTGCAGCTTGTCGACGAGCACCTTCACGATGAAGTCGGTGGGCGAGAGCTGCGAGAAGCCGGCGGTGAACGGCAGGATCAGCACCGCGTCCACCCCCAGTCCGGCCATGAGCTCGGCACGCCGGTGGTGCGGTGCGAGCAGCGGGGGGTGCGAGCCGGGGCGGACGACCTCGCTGGGGTGCGGGTCGAAGGTGACGACGACGGAGGGCACGCCGAGCTCACGCGCCCGCTCCACGGCACGGCCGATGATCAGCTGGTGCCCGCGGTGCACCCCGTCGTAGGAGCCGATGGTGACGACGCTGCGTCCCCAGCCCTCAGGGATGTCCTCCAAGCCACGCCAGCAGTGCACTGTGACCGCTCCTCGCCCGAACCTGTGTACGTGTGTGTCCATTACGCAGGTCTAAGACTGCCATGCTCACACCCCACGGACTGCATCGGCATCGGGATGCCGGGCCGCGCCCCGTCCGGTGCCTCCATCGCCCGGCGGAGGCCGGGGCCCACCACCGCGGCCCACTCCTGCGGGGCGTCCGCCAGCCACCGGGTGACCAGGGCCCCGAATCCGGGAACCTCCCGGGCGAGTTCGGCCAGCCCGTGGTCGAAGCGCGCCGCACCCCCGGGTGTCCGTACGAGCAGTGTCCCGGTGCGGTGCACCAGAGCCCGGGTGCGGGTTTCGGGGCGGAGGCCGGAACCCGCTGCGGCCGCCCGCAGCAGGGCGCCGAGAACCTCCGGGTCCTTTCCCGTGTCCTGTTCGAAATCCAGCAGGATCTCCAGCAGCTCGGTCCGCAGCGCCCTCGAAGCGGTGCTCCCCGGCGCGGCGAGCACCTGTGCCAGCGCGGCGCGTACGGGTGGTGGTGCGGGGCGGGCCTTCAGCAGCCCGGCCATCAGGGGCAGCAGCAGTGCCCGGGCGGCCGGGCCGTGCTCCAGCCTGAGGTCCACGTAGGCGGCGGTCTGCGCCCCGGCGTCCTCGCCGGAGCGGTTACGGCTCTCGACGTAATGGCGTACGAGACCCGGGGCGTGCAGCGCCAGGGCGGGGGCGTCCAGGGAGGCCAGTTCCCGCAGGACGCCGTCGGCGGCGTCACCGGGCAGGGCCAGCCGGGAGCGCAGCGCGGCGAGTACCGGCCCGGGGTGCTCGGGGAACACCTCCGTGAGCAGGGCCAGCGGGAGCCGCGGGTCTCCGGCGGCGAAGACGCGCAGGGCCTGCGGCAGGTAGCGGTCCTCCGTCTCCGGATCCCGTACGAGCACGGTGAGCGCCAGGGCGTGCAGAGTCCTGTCGTCCGGCCGGGCCAGCAGGGTGAGCGCCGCGCTTCGCAGCAGGGCGCGGCCGGAGCCGGGGAGGGGGCGGGCGGCGGCGAGTGCGGCGTGGACGGCCGCGGCGGCCCGCCGCTCCGGCCGGTCCTCGTCGCCCGCCCACCGTTCCACGGCCCGGCAGAAGGCGGCCGGCTCGTCCTCGGCCAGGGCGGCCAGCAGTTCACCGGCGCGGGGGTGGGCGGTGTCGGCCAGCGCCTCGGCCAGGTCGTCGAGGGCGAGGTTCCGGCGGGCGTACAGGAGGGCCTGCGCGGCGGCGGCCACGGTGAGCCGCACCGGCACGCCCTCCTCGGCGGGCAGGGGGCTCTCGTCGGTGAACCAGCGGCACAGCAGTGCCTGGACGGTCGTGGGCCGGGCGGCCAGGCGCCGGGACACGGCGTCCAGGAATCGTTCGCCTCCGCCCGTGCGGGGAGAGCCGTCCGCGGGCAGGAGCCGGCGCAGCAGGTCGATCCGGTCCTCCTCGGGCAGCCTGATCCGGCACCAGAACCACGGTCCGAATTCGGCGTAGGGGCCGAGTGCGGCCGGGCCGCCGCCGGACAGGGAACGCCGGGTGATCCGTCCGGCGAGTACCCGCAGCACCCCGAGACAGGGGCGGGCGTCCGGCACCCTGAGCAGGCTCTCCCGGAGCAGGTGCGCCGCCCACCAGGACGCTTCGACGAGCCGCTCCGGCGCGCCGGGCCCGCCGGGCAGGCGGTCCATCGCCTCGATCAGGTCCGCCATCCGGTGTGCCTGCGCCGCGTGCCCCTGCCGCTTCCCCAGCAGGAGCACCGCCTGGAGCACCGGACCGATGCGATGGCGCGGCACAGGGAGGTTGCGGGAGGCCGCCGGGCCCTCCGGAGCGGGCGGGGGCGCCCCCTTCGCGTGCCAGCGGTGGACCAGCGCGTGCAGTGCCGCGTCCAGGTCCAGGTGCGCACCCTGCACCCAGTCCCCCAGCTCCTCGTGGGCGAAGCGGTACCCCGCGCCCGCCGGGACCAGCAGCCCCTCGGTGAGGACCGCCGGGGCCCACCCCGTGCGCCAGGGGAAGATCTCCTCGAACGCCGCCCGGTCCAGCTCGCCCTGGCCCGGCCCGAGGCAGCGCCTGGCGGCCTCGTGGACCTGGCCGGCCACCTTCGCCGCCAGTCTGCGGACCGCAGTGCCCCGGAGCGGGGGTTCGGCCCGGGCCCCGATCCGTACGGCGATCCGGAGGCAGGTGAGATCGAGGTGGGCGGCGAAGACCTCTTCCGTGCCGGGTCTGCCGGGCACATCGGGGGGCAGCGCCTCCCGGACCTCGGCGAGGAGGCGCAGGGTGAGGGGGTGCCGGTCGTGGTCCGGCGCGACCGTGGCGGGCGGGATGCCGTACCGCTCCCCCGCCCGCTCGGCCTGTTCCGCCGTGAGGTCGCCGAGGCGGACAGCGGGGGGCAGCCCCCGGGCAGGCCCCTCCTGCCGCTCCGGCCGGTGCAGAGCGCCCGTGGGGTACAGCGCCCCGGCGGTCTCCCAGTGCTCGGGGCGGCAGGCGACGGCCATCCGCACCCCGTGGGCCAGGAGCCACCCGGCCGTCGCACCGGTCCACGCGGCGAGCCGGTGGGCCAGCAGGGGCGGCATCTCCTCCGGGCCGTCCACGACGACCAGGAGCGGGCGCCCGGACGCCGCGGCGAGGCGGGCCACCCGTTCGGGGGTCGCGGTTTCCATGTCGCCACGGGCACCGGCCGCGGTGACGATCCTCCCGGAGCGCCGCAGTGTCCGGGCCATCGCGTCGGTGACCGAGGTGTCATCGGCCAGCAGGTCGGCTCCGCGCAGCCACAGGGTCAGGGCGGGCACGGCCCCGCGGGCCCGGCGGGCCGCCAGAGCGGCCAGCTCCGTGGTCCGGCCGGTCCCCGGGGCGCCGACCAGGCCGAGCACGGGCCTGGTGCCGGTCTCGAAGGCGGTGAACTCGGCGCTGACGCCGGGGCGTTCGACGGCCGCCGCGCCACAGGGGCGGCCGTCGGCGTGGCCGAGCGAGGTGGCGGTCAGCTGCAGCGCCCCCGCGAGGTTGAGGTCGCAGCCGTACCCCGGGACGCCGCTCGCGTTGCGCCGGAGCACCTCGGCCAGCGGGCCCGGGGCGCCCTGGAGGACGAGCGGAACGGCGAGCCCGGCGGTCTCGCGCCCGGCGCTCAGCGCGGTCGAGAGCACCCCCAGGACCGCCCCCGTGCGCGGGTCCGTCACGGGCCCGCCGACGGCGGCCCCGCCGGAGCGCAGCGCGTCGCGCCCGTCCGTGCCGAGGGCGAGCTCCAGCGCGTCGCCGACCGGATGGTCGCGTCCGCCCTCGGAGTACGTCGCCGGAGTCGTCCCCAGCACCCGTGCCTCGCGCCAGCCGTGGGCGGCGATCCGCACATAGGTGCCCGTGCCGAGCTGCTCGCGCACGGCGACGGGAAGCGGATCCACCCCCAGGGCCCCGGGGCCGCCGGTGCGCAGCAGGGCGAGGCCCAGGGCGGGCAGCGCGGTGATGTCCTCGGGGCCTACGGGGCAGCTGCGGCCGTCGGCGGCGTGCAGTGTGAGGTACGCACAGCGGGCGACGGCCTGATGGCTGGTGACGACCGTGCCCCGGTCGTCCGCGACGAACCCGGTCCCCCGCGGCCGGCCGGCCTGATCGCAGATTCTCACAAGCTTCGACCGGTCCCCGCTGCCCATGCTCCGAACAGTAGGTCCCCGGTGATCGACACCGGTGCCGCACGGGGGAAAGCGCCCCCCTCACACCCCCCGGTCACTCCGAGCGCCCGCCCGTCGGGGTGAGACGGCGGGTCCGTGCGGACAGGGTTGCTCGTGGGAGGGGGATCGTGGAGCGGGCACACACCGGGGGCTGCCCGCTCCACGATGGGCCGGACCCACCGGGAGGCCCTCGTCAGGCGAAGACGGCGAGGCTCTTGGCCTTGCCCTTCTGCTCCTCGACGAGCACCAGGAACGCCCCGTCGGGGCCGAAGACCCCGACCGGACCCGGCGGGTAGGACGGCATCTCCAGCCGTACGCCGTTGAGCAGGAGCTTGGCGCGCTTCTCGTCCACGTCCCAGCGCGGGAAGGCCGAGGCGGCCGCTTCGGCCACCGGCATCACGGTCAGTTCCTGCTGGTGCTGGTCGAGTGTGCGCGCCGCGTCGAGGCCGTACGGCCCGACACGGGTGCGCCGCAGCGCGGTCAGGTGTCCGCCGACGCCGAGCCCGGCGCCGAGGTCGCGGGCCAGGGCGCGGATGTACGTCCCCGAGGAGCACACGACGGAGATGACCAGGTCGACGACCGGGGCGCCGTCCGCGGCGACCGCCTCGCGGACGTCGTAGACCTGGAAGGACGAGATGGTCACCGGCCTGGCCGGGATCTCGAACTCCTCACCGCCACGCACCCGGGCGTAGGACCTCTTGCCGTCGATCTTGATGGCGCTGACCTTGGAGGGCACCTGCATGATCGCGCCGGTCAGGGCGGCGACCCCGGCGTCGATGCCCTCACGCGTCACTCCCGAGGCGTCGGCGGACGAGGTGATCTCACCCTCCGCGTCGTCGGTGACGGTGTTCTGGCCGAGCCGGATCGTCCCCAGGTACTCCTTCTCGGTCAGCGCGAGATGGCCGAGCAGCTTGGTCGCCCTCTCGACGCCGAGTACGAGGACGCCGGTCGCCATGGGATCCAGCGTGCCGGCGTGGCCGACACGCCGGGTGCGGGCGATGCCGCGCATCTTGGCCACGACGTCGTGCGAGGTGAAGCCGGACGGCTTGTCGACGATGACGAGGCCGTCCGGCGTCCTGTTCTGCTGTGTCATGCGGAAGGTGAGCCCTCGCCGTTCTCGTCGGACTCGTCCTCCGGCTTGCGGTACGGGTCCGCCTCGCCGGCGTACGTGGCACCGGAGGAAGCCTCCCGGACCTTGGCGTCCGAGGCGCGTGCCCGGTCGAGCAGGTCCTCGATCGCCTTGGCGTTGTCCGGCAGGGCGTCGGCCACGAAGGCCAGGGTCGGGGTGAACTTCGTCCCCGCCGCGGCACCGACCGCGGAGCGCAGGATGCCCTTGGCGCTCTCCAGCCCGGCGGCCGCGCTGGCCCGCTCCTCGTCGTCGCCGTAAACCGTGTAGAAGACCGTGGCCTCCCGCAGGTCGCCGGTGACACGGGTGTCCGTGATGGTCACGTGCGTGCCCAGGCGCGGGTCCTTGATACCGCGCTGCAGTTTCTCGGCGACCACCACCTGGATGAGGTCCGCCAGCTTCTTCGCCCGCGCGTTGTCGGCCACTGGTCCGTCTCCTTAAGCCTTGCTCATTCGTCTGCGTCGCTGTGCAGCCGCCGTCGTACGGACAGCAGCTCCACTTCCGGCCGGTCCGCGATCATGCGCTCGCACCGGTCGAGTACGTCTGTGAGGTGTCCGGTGTCCCCGGAGACCATGGCAAGACCGATCTCGGCCCTGCGGTAGAGGTCCTGGCCTCCCGTCTCCGCGACACTCACCGCGAACTTGCGGTGGAGCTCGGCGACGATCGGGCGGACGATGGAGCGCTTCTCCTTCAGCGACCGTACGTCGCCCAGGAGCAGATCGAAGGACAGAGTCCCCACATACATGTGTGTCCGGATGTCCCGCCGGTTCGGGGTCATGCCCCGCCATCACTTGGCAGGGACACCAGAACCGTACACGGAACGGCCGGGGCCGATCGACGGAAATACGACCCGTCGACCGGCCCCGACTGTGGAGGAGAGCCCGGGGGCCTCCCCCCGGGAACCCCCGTTGATCAGCCTCGCGGCTTCTCGCGCATCTCGTACGTCGCGATGACGTCGTCGATCTTGATGTCGTTGAAGTTTCCGAGGTTGATACCGCCCTCGAAGCCTTCGCGGATCTCGGTGACGTCGTCCTTGAAGCGACGCAGACCGGAGATGTTGAGGTTCTCCGCGATGACCTTGCCATCGCGCAGCAGGCGCGCCTTGGTGTTGCGCTTGACCTCGCCGGAGCGGACCAGCACACCGGCGATGTTGCCCAGCTTGGACGAGCGGAAGATCTCGCGGATCTCCGCCGTGCCGAGCTCGACCTCTTCGTACTCCGGCTTGAGCATGCCCTTGAGGGCCGCTTCGATCTCTTCGATCGCCTGGTAGATGACCGAGTAGTACCGGACGTCCACGCCCTCGCGCTCGGCCATCTGCTCGGCACGCCCTGCGGCGCGCACGTTGAAGCCGATCACGATGGCGTCGGAGCCGGTCGCCAGGTTGATGTCCGACTCGGTGACCGCACCCACACCGCGGTGCAGGATCCGGATGTCGACCTCTTCACCGACGTCGAGCTGGAGCAGCGAGGACTCGAGAGCCTCCACCGAACCGGACGCGTCGCCCTTGATGATGAGGTTGAGCTCCTGGACCAGACCGGCCTTGAGCGCCTCGTCCAGGTTCTCCAGGGAGAACCGGACACCCTTGCGGGCGAAGTTGGCGTTGCGCTCACGGGCGGCGCGCTTCTCGGCGATCTGACGGGCCGTACGGTCCTCGTCGACGACCAGGAAGTTGTCGCCGGCACCCGGGACGTTGGTGAGACCCAGCACCAGGACGGGGGTCGAGGGACCCGCTTCCTGGACGTTCTGACCGTTGTCGTCGAGCATCGCCCGGACACGGCCGTACGCGTCGCCGACGACCATCGTGTCGCCGATGCGCAGCGTGCCTCGCTGGACCAGGACGGTCGAGACGGCACCGCGGCCGCGGTCGAGGTGGGACTCGATCGCAATACCCTGCGCGTCCTGCTCCGGGTTGGCCCGCAGGTCGAGCGAGGCGTCGGCGGTGAGGACGACGGCCTCCAGCAGTGCCTCGATGTTGAGGCCCTGCTTGGCGGAGATGTCGACGAACATCGTGTCGCCGCCGTACTCCTCGGCCACCAGACCGAACTCGGTGAGCTGACCGCGCACCTTGGTCGGGTCGGCACCCTCGACGTCGATCTTGTTGACCGCGACCACGATCGGCACCTCGGCCGCCTTGGCGTGGTTCAGCGCCTCGATCGTCTGGGGCATCACACCGTCGTTCGCCGCCACCACGAGGATCGCGATGTCGGTGGACTTCGCACCACGTGCACGCATGGCGGTGAACGCCTCGTGACCCGGGGTGTCGATGAAGGTGATGCGGCGGTCCTCGCCGTTGACCTCGGAGGAGACCTGGTACGCACCGATGTGCTGCGTGATGCCGCCGGCCTCGCCCGCGATGACGTTCGTCTTGCGGATCGCGTCCAGCAGTCGGGTCTTACCGTGGTCGACGTGACCCATGACGGTCACGACCGGCGGACGGGAGACCAGGGCCTCTTCGCCGCCCTCGTCCTCACCGAACTCGATGTCGAAGGACTCGAGCAGCTCGCGGTCCTCCTCCTCCGGGCTGACGATCTCCAGGACGTAGTTCATCTCGTCCGCGAGGAGCCGCAGCGTCTCGTCGGAGACGGACTGCGTGGCGGTGACCATCTCGCCGAGGTTCATCATCACGGCGACGAGCGACGCCGGGTTGGCGTTGATCTTCTCCGCGAAGTCGGTCAGGGACGCACCGCGCGACAGCCGGACGGCCTGCCCGTTGCCGCGAGGCAGCATGACGCCGCCCACCGACGGGGCCTGCATGGCCTCGTACTCCTGGCGCCTCTGACGCTTCGACTTGCGGCCACGGCGCGCGGGGCCGCCGGGACGGCCGAACGCACCCTGCGTGCCGCCACGGGCACCGGGGCCGCCGGGACGTCCACCGAAGCCGGGACGACCGCCGAAGCCGCCGCCACCACCGGGACGGCCTGCGCCGCCACCGCCACCGGGACCACCGGGACGGCCTGCGAAGCCGCCGCCACCGCCACCGGGACCGGCCGGACGGCCTGCGAAGCCGCCGCCACCGGGACGACCGCCGCCACCGGGACGACCGCCGCCGGCGCCGGGACCACGGCCGCCGCCGGGGCCACCACCGGGACGCGGGCCCGCAGCGGGACGCTGCGGCATCATGCCGGGGTTCGGACGGTTACCCGAGGGGGCGCCGCCCGGACGGGGAGCCTGCGGACGGGGCATGCCGCCCGGGGTCGGACGTGCGCCGCCGCCCTGACCCTGCGGGCGCGGGGCGCCGCCGGGGCCACCCTGGGGGCGCGGGGCGCCGGGGCGCTCCTGACCGCCACCGGGGCGCGGGGCACCGCCGGGACGGGGCGCCTGGGGGCGCGCCATGCCGGTGGAACCGCCGGAGGTGAAGGGGTTGTTGCCCGGACGGGGGCCGGCCGGACGGGAGCCGCCGGGACGCGGTGCGCCCTGGCCTGCGGGACGTGCGGGACGGTCTCCGCCACGCTCGCCGCCACGCTGGCCGCCGTCGCGCTGACCGCCGTCACGCTGACCGCCGGCCGGAGCCGGACGGGCGGGACGCGGCCCGGGGGTGGCGCCCGTCGGACGCGGGGCCTGGGGCTGCTGCTGCGGCGCGGCCGGCTGCTGGGCCGGGGCCGGAGCGGAGAACTCCGCGGCGGGCACCGGGGTGACCGGGGCCGGCTTCGGCGCGGGCCGGGGGCCCGGACGGGGGCCTGCGGACGGCGCGGAGGGCGCCGCGGGGGTGCTGCTCGCCGGGGCCTCGGCAGCGGCCGGCTTGGGGGCCGGTGCGCCGGGCTTGGGGGCAGCAGGACGTGCCGCGGCGGCCGGGGAGGGCGCTGCGGGCTTTGCGGGGGCGGCCTTGCGAGGCGCGCCAGGCTTTGCAGCGGACTTGCCGGCGTTGCCGCCGGGACCCTGCAGTGCGTCAGTCAATTTGCGCACGACCGGCGCCTCGATCGTCGAGGACGCCGAACGGACGAACTCACCGAGTTCTTGGAGCTTGGCCATGACGACCTTGCTCTCCACGCCGAACTCCTTGGCGAGTTCGTATACCCGGACCTTAGCCACTTCGCTCCTTTTAGGTCCGGGTTACCGCCGGACCGTCGCTACTTCATGGGCGTACTCATCGCGTACTCATCGAGTGCTCATCGCAATCTCGACCTACTTCCAACTCGCGAGGTACCTGACCGCACGGGGACCCGTGCCGTTCACTTTCTTACGGTGTCACCCGCTCGACGAACCGCTGCAGTGCCGCGGAATCGAACGGCCCCTTGGCCTTGAAGGCCCGGGGGAAGGCCCGGCGGCGAACCGCCAGATCCAGACAGACGGAGGTGGGGTGCACGTACGCACCCCGGCCGGGCAGCGTACCGCGTGGATCAGGGACAACTTCTCCCTCGTCCACCACGATGCGCAGCAGCTCGCTCTTGGCCGCTCGCTCCCGGCATCCCACACAGGTTCGCTCGGGGCAAGCACGGGCGTGCGTCCGGCCAGACACGGCTAAGTCTACCTCCCCGCACCGACCTCACCCCCTGGGGGCAAAAATCGAACGGATGTTGTCGTGATCTCAGCGCCTCGGCGCCTCGATCTATTCCTTCCGGGCCCGGCCCGTTCCCTCCGGAGCCGGTCCGGACGCCTGCGCGGTCCGGGCCGGCGGGTCAGCCGCGCTCGGAGCGTTCCCGGGCGCGCTCGGCGCGCTCACGGTCGGCCACGTCCCGTTCGGCCTCGGTCTCGGTGTCCGGGCGGATGTCGATGCGCCAGCCGGTGAGACGGGCGGCCAGGCGGGCGTTCTGCCCCTCCTTGCCGATCGCCAGCGACAGCTGGTAGTCGGGCACGGTCACCCGCGCGGAGCGCGTCCCCGGATCGACGACCTCGACCTTGCTGACCCGGGCGGGTGACAGCGCGTTGGCGACCATCTCGGCGGGGTCGTCCGACCAGTCCACGATGTCGATCTTCTCGCCGTGCAGTTCGGCCATGACGTTGCGTACACGGCTGCCCATCGGGCCGATGCAGGCACCCTTCGGATTGAGACCGGCCCGGGTGGAGCGCACGGCGATCTTGGTGCGATGGCCCGCCTCGCGGGCGATGGCCTCGATGACGACCGAGCCGTCCGCGATCTCCGGAACCTCCAGCGCGAAGAGCTTCTTCACCAGGTTCGGGTGGGTGCGCGAGAGCGTCACGGACGGACCGCGCACCCCCTTGGCCACCCGCACGACGTACGTACGCAGTCGCAGGCCGTGGGTGTACTCCTCACCCGGCACCTGCTCCTGCACCGGCAGGATCGCTTCCAGCTTGCCGATGTCGACCAGGACGTTCTTCGGGTCCTTGCCCTGCTGGACCAGGCCGGTGACGACGTCACCCTCGTGGCCCGCGTACTCACCGAAGGTCCTGTCGTCCTCGGCGTCGCGCAGCCGCTGCAGGATGACCTGCTTGGCGGTGGTCGCCGCGATACGGCCGAAGCCGGACGGCGTGTCGTCGAACTCCTTGGGCTCCTGGCCCTCCTCGAGCTCGGCCGGGTCGTCCTTCGCCCACACCGTGACATGGCCGCCGGCGTCCAGCTCGACGCGCGCGCGCCGGTGGCTGCCCTCGGTGCGGTGGTACGCGATGAGGAGGGCCGACTCGATCGCCCCGACGAGCACGTCGAAGGGGATCTCCTTGTCCTGCGCCAAGCCCTTCAGAAGCTTCACATCGATGTCCACGGCTACGCCTCCTCTTCCTTCTTGTCCTTGCGGTTGAATTCGATCTCCACGCGCGCCTTGGCGATCTCGCCGAAGGCGACACGGCGCGACGTGGGCTTGCGGCCCTTGACGCCGGGCACTTCCAGATCGAGCCCTTCGTCGTCGACCGCGAGGATGCGGGCCACCAGTTCGCCGCCCTCGCTCAGGGTGAGCCTGACCAGCCGGCCGGTGGCACGTACGTAGTGGCGGTGCTCGGTCAACGGGCGGTCGGCGCCCGGAGAGCTCACTTCGAGGACGTACTCGCCCTCACCCATGGCGTCGGTCTCGTCCAGCGTCTCGGAGATGCTGCGGCTGAGTTCCGCGCAGGTGTCGAGCTCCACGCCGTCCTCGGAATCCACGATGACCCTCAGCACCCGGCGGCGGCCCGCCCGGGACACCTCGATCTCCTCGAGGTCCAGCTCCTTGGCGCCGACGAGCGGCTCCAGCAGTTCGCGCAGCCTGTCGCTCTGGGTGGTGCTCATCCGGGTGACTCCTCGGCCGCGTGTGCTGTTGTGGGGATCGTCGCGTGTCAGGTCAAAGGGTATCCGGTCCGCAGGGGTGTTGCCGTCCGCCTGCCGCCCGCACGCGGGTACGCTCACCTTCGGTGATCACTTCAGGTCAGAAACTGTCAAAAACCAGGCTGAAGGAGACAAGTGCGCCGCACGGGGACGACGCGCAGAAGTGCGCTCACCGCCACGGGAGCATTCGGCCTGGGTGCGGTGCTGACGGGCTGCGGGGGCGGCCCTGGGACACGAACGGCCCCTGGTGGTACGGATGCCAGGGCCACCGCACTCCGGGCGGAGGCGCTGCGGGCGGCGGCCGCCCGTGACAGTGCCTCGCTGCTCTCCCGCTACGAACAGGTCGCTGCCGCCCACCCGGTGACGGAAGCGGGGCTCGCGCCGATGGGAGCCGCGGTGCGGGAACACCTGGCGGCCCTGGGCGGGCGGGTGAAGGCCCCGGGTGGCTCGCCCGCCCCCACGCCGCCGGTGGGCGCCCCGGACGCCCGGGCGGCCCTGAGCGAGCTGGCTGCCGAGGAGCGGCGGGTGGCGGACGGCCGCGCGGCGGCCCTGCTGACCGCCGAACCGGAACTGGCCAGGCTGCTGGCCTCGGTCGCCGCCGCCGGTGCGGCCCACGCGTATCTGCTGACCGAACTGGCCAAGGAGATCCCCGCATGAGGCAGAAGGCCCGAACCGGCGACACGGAGGGCACCCTGCGGGCCGCCCAGGCCGCCCTCGCCGCCGAACACGCCGCGGTGTACGGCTACGGGGTGCTGGGCGGCCGGCTGGAAGACAGCCGCCGCAGCGACGCGACGGCCGCCGGCGACGCCCACCGGGCCCGGCGTGACGCGCTCACCCGGACGGTGCGCGATCTGGGAGGGACTCCGGTGGCGGCGCACGCGGCGTACACCCTGCCCTTCGCGGTGCGGGATCCGGCGACCGCGATGCGGCTCGCCGCCGTGCTGGAGGACCGGGTCGCGGGCGTGTACTCCGACCTCGTACGGGCCGCCCCGGGGCCGGCGCGGCAGGATGCCGCGGCCGCGCTGCGGGAGGCCGCGGTGCGTGCGGTGCGCTGGCGTGGCACCGGCGTAGCCTTTCCTGGGCTCACCGAGAAGGCCGCGCCGCCGGACGGCACGGCGGAGGCGGGCGCCACGGGCGTCACGCACTGAGCGACCGGGCACACTCCGAAAGGGAACAAGGCACGTATGGGTTTCGAACCGCCGCAGCGTCTGGTGCGAGCGCTCGGCGAGACGTGCGGGGACGCAGCCGCCGCGGAGTGGCTCGGACAGCTCCCCGCACTCACCGACAGGGCGCTGTCCGCCCACTCGGTCTCCCTCGACCGGGTGTGTGCCCCCGGCGGACGCAGCAGCCTCGTCCTCCTGGTACGCCGGGCGGACGGCACGTCCGCCGTGCTGAAGATCGCGCCGCCCGGAGCCGCTCCCGCGCTCGAGCGGGCGGCGCTCGCGCACTGGAACGGCTGGGGGGCCGCCGAGCTCCTCCCCGCTCCGGACGCCGGAGTGCCCGAGGGGGCCCTCCTGCTGGAACGGCTGCACCACGAGGTGTCGCTGCGTTCCCTTCCCGAGGCGAAGGCCCTGCTGGAGGCCGCCGGCACGGTGCGGCGGCTGTGGGTCGAGCCTCCGGCCGGCCACGGCTTCGAGACCGTCGTGGAGCGCACCGCCCGGCAGGTGGGGCCCATGCGGGCCGCCGCGGCCCGGGACGGCGCGCTCGAACCTCTCGTCTCGGCGGCCCTCACCGCCCGCGAGGAGCTGGTCCAGGACTCCCCCGAACTCTTCCTGCTGCACGGCAACTTCCGGCAGAGCAAGGTCCTGTCGGGTGAGCGTGCCCCGTGGCTGGCGGTCGGCCCGGAGCCGCTGACCGGCGAGCGGGCGTACGACCTGGCACGGCTGGTGCGGGACCGGGTCGAGGACCTGATCGCCTCACCCGGCGGTGCCGCGACGGCCCGCCGCCGGGTCAAGAAGCTCGCCGACTCGCTGGAGGTCGACCATGCGCGGCTGCGTGGCTGGACGCTGTTCCGGGCCGTCGAGTCCGGCACGCGTGCGCTGGAGGCGGGGCGCACCCAGGACGGCGAGCTGTCGCTGGAGTTCGCGGGCTGGCTCTAGTCCCACGGCAAGGGGGACCCCGCGCACCGCGCGGGGTCCCCCTTGCCGTGCGGCCGGTCAGCCCTGGTCGGTCAGGCGGGCGATCGCCTCGTCGACGGTGAGCTCCTCGCGCTCGCCCGTGCGGCGGTCCTTCAGCTCCAGGACGCCCTCGGCCGAACGGCGTCCGGCGACAAGGATCTTCGGGACTCCGATGAGCTCGGAGTCGGTGAACTTCACGCCCGGCGAGACGCCCGCACGGTCGTCGACCAGGACGCGCAGGCCCGCGGCGCCGAGCTTCTCGGAGACGTCGAGGGCCAGCTCGGTCTGGAGCGCCTTGCCGGCGGCGACGACGTGCACGTCGGCCGGGGCGATCTCGCGGGGCCAGCACAGGCCCTTGTCGTCGGCGGTCTGCTCGGCGAGGGCGGCAACCGCACGGGAGACACCGATGCCGTACGAGCCCATCGTGACGCGGACCGGCTTGCCCTGCTGGCCGAGGACGTCGAGGGAGAAGATGTCGGCGTACTTGCGCCCGAGCTGGAAGATGTGGCCGATCTCGATGGCACGGTCGACCTGGAGGCCGGTGCCGCAGTTGGGGCAGGGGTCGCCCGCCTCGACGACGACGACGTCGAGGTGGTCGTCGACCTCGAAGTCACGGCCCGCGACGACGTTCTTCGCGTGCTTGCCCTCCTTGTTGGCACCCGTGATCCAGGCGGTGCCGTCGGCGACGCGGGGGTCCGCGATGTAGCGGACCTTCTCCAGGCCCTGCGGGCCGACGTAGCCGCGCACCAGGTCGGGGCGGCCCACGAAGTCCTCGGCGGTGACGAGTTCGACGACTGCGGGGGCGAGGTGCTCGCCGAGCTTGCCGAGGTCGACCTCTCGGTCGCCGGGCACACCGACGGCCACGATCTCGCCGTCCACCTTGACCAGCAGGTTCTTCAGGGTCGCGGAGGCAGGGACGCCGAGATGGGCGGCGAGGGTCTCGATCGTCGGGGTGTCGGGGGTGTCCAGCTCCTCGACCGGGCCGGTCGCCGAGGCGTCGGCAGCGGTGGCCTTGAAGGTCACCGCCTCGGTGTTGGCGGCGTAGTCGCAGTTCGGGCAGTCGACGAAGGTGTCCTCGCCGGCGGGCGCGGGGGCGAGGAACTCCTCGGAGGCGGAGCCGCCCATGGCACCGGAGACGGCGGAGACGATGCGGTGGTCGAGGCCGAGGCGCTCGAAGATCCGGATGTACGCGGCACGGTGCAGCCGGTAGGCCTCGGCCAGGCCCTCGTCGGTGGTGTCGAAGGAGTACGAGTCCTTCATCTGGAACTCGCGGCCGCGCAGCACACCGGCGCGGGGGCGGGCCTCGTCGCGGTACTTGGTCTGGATCTGGTAGAGGATCACGGGCAGGTCCTTGTAGGACGAACACATGTCCTTGACGACCTGGGTGAAGATCTCCTCGTGGGTGGGGCCGAGGAGGTAGTCGGCACCCTTGCGGTCCTTGAGCCGGAACAGCAGGTCGCCGTATTCGTCGTACCGGCCGCTCGCCTCGTAGGCCTCCTTGGGCAGCAGCGCGGGGAGCAGGACCTCCTGGCCGCCGATGGCGTCCATCTCCTCGCGGACGACGCGGGTGATGTTCTCCAGGACCTTCTTGCCGAGCGGCAGCCAGGACCAGATGCCGGCCGCGGTGCGGCGTACGTAACCGGCGCGGACGAGGAGCTTGTGGTTGAGCGTCTCGGCGTCCGCCGGGTCGTCGCGCAGTGTCTTGACCATCAATCGGGACATGCGCTGGACCTGGGCCATGGTGAACTCCTGCTCGGAAGGGTGGTGAGCCCGAGGTTAGCCGGGGGGCCCGTGCGGGCGGAAATCGATTCACGGGGCCGTCCGGCACACGGGGGCGGCGGCCGCGGGGCCGAGCACGCACACCCCCCGCGTGCGGGAGGGCCTCAGCCGCGGCGCAACGGCAGGGGCGCGCCCATCACCGCGTACGGCTTGGGCGCGCTCGGGAAGAGCACCTGCCGGGCGAGGTCCTGGTAACCGAGGGCGCGGTAGAGGCCACGGGCGGGGCTCTCCGTGTCGATCGCGGAGAGGATGGAGCGGGGCAGGCCGACGGTGTCCGTGACGGTGGTGATCAGGCACCGGCCGATGCCGCGCTGCTGGAACTCCGGATGGACGTGGAGTTCGGTGATCACGAACGAGTCGTCGAGCCAGCCCTGGGACCCGGTGGCCCGCAGATACGGTTCGACGACGGTGGACCACCAGTGCGCCCGGTCGTTCGGCAGCCCGTAGACGAATCCGACGAGCCGCCCGTCGGCGGCGGTGGCTCCGAGAGCACGGGCCTGCGGATGGTCGAGGTGCCGCAGCACGATGTGGCGGCGTACGTCGATCTCGTCCTGGGTGAGGCCGAAGGCCAGCGCCTGCACGGCGAGTGCCTCGTCGACGCGGGCGGCGAGGTCGAGCGGTCCGACCACGATGTCGGGGGTCCCGGAGCCCCAGGGGGACATGGGGGTTGCTGCTGCCATGCGGGAACCCTACTGGCCGGGCCGTCCGGTCAGAACAGCACGCTCATGAACGCGCCCGCCTCGCGGAAGCCGACGCGGCTGTAGGCCCTGCGTGCGGCGGTGTTGTAGTCGTTCACATAGAGGCTGACGACCGGTGCCACCTCGCTGAGCGCGTGGCGCAGAACGGCCGCCATGCCCGTTTCGGAGAGGCCCCGGCCCCGGGCCTCGGGTGCGACCCAGACTCCCTGGATCTGGCAGGCGCGGGGGGTGACCGCGCCGATCTCCGCCTTGAAGAGCACCTTGCCGTCCTCTATGCGGGCGAAGGACCGGCCGGTGGTGATCAGTTCGGCGACCCGCGCCTGGTAGAGGAGCCCGCCGTCCCCCGCCAGCGGGGAGACGCCGACCTCCTCGGTGAACATGGCCACGCAGGCCGGCATGAGGACGTCCATCTCCTCCTTGCGGACCCTGCGCACGAGCGGGTCGGGCACCACCTCGGCCGAGGGGCGCTCGGTCACCATGAGCGGCTGGTGGGGGCGGACCTCACGGGCGGGGCCCCAGCTCGGTTCGAGCAGGCGCCACAGCTGGGCCGTGGGGCCTGCCGGCCCGACGATCGAGGAGCAGCGGCGGCCGGCCCGCCGGGCACGGTCGGCGAAGGCCCTGATGGCCTCGGGGGTGGCGCAGATGGGCACGAGGTTGGCCCCGGCGTAGCAGAGCGAGCGCAGCCGGCCGTCGGCGTACCAGCCCCACATCTCGCCGCCGAGACGCCAGGGGTCGAGTCCGGCGATCTGGACGCGGGAGGTGACGAACGCGTTGTCCACGGGTTCGCTCTCGAGGATCGCGAGCGCGGCGGGGAGTTCGCCGGGGTCGAGAACCCGGGTGGTGGTCTGCGTCAACACTGGGGCCTCACCGAACGGTCTGCTGATGTCCGCACTGTACCGAACAAGACTGCGGGGTGCCGCCCCGTACGGGCGACGGCCGGTGGGACACAGCTGTGCCCCGCAGGGCCCGGCCTGCGGGGCACGAAGAGGCGGGAGGTCAGCCGGCGATGGAGACCTTGGGCTCGCCCGAGGCGATGCCGTCCTTCTCCATCTGCTCGGCGATCTTCATGGCTTCCTCGATGAGGGTCTCCACGATCTTCGACTCCGGGACGGTCTTGATGACCTCGCCCTTCACGAAGATCTGCCCCTTGCCGTTGCCGGACGCCACACCCAGGTCCGCCTCGCGGGCCTCACCGGGGCCGTTCACGACGCAGCCCATCACGGCGACCCGCAGCGGGACCTCCATGCCCTCCAGGCCCGCGCTCACCTGGTCCGCCAGCTTGTACACGTCCACCTGCGCGCGGCCGCACGACGGGCACGACACGATCTCCAGACGCCGCTGCTTCAGGTTCAGGGCTTCGAGGATCTGCAGACCGACCTTGACCTCCTCCGCCGGAGGAGCCGAAAGCGACACCCGGATCGTGTCGCCGATCCCCTCGGAGAGCAGCGCGCCGAACGCCACCGCGGACTTGATCGTCCCCTGGAACGCCGGCCCCGCCTCCGTCACGCCCAGGTGCAGGGGGTAGTCCGACTGCGCGGCCAGCTGGCGGTAGGCGTTCACCATGATGACCGGGTCGTTGTGCTTGACCGAGATCTTGATGTCCCGGAAGCCGTGCTCCTCGAAGAGGGACGCCTCCCACAGCGCCGACTCCACCAGAGCCTCCGGTGTCGCCTTGCCGTACTTCTTCAGGAGCCGCGCGTCCAGCGAGCCGGCGTTCACACCGATACGGATCGGGGTGCCCGCGTCTCCCGCGGCCTTCGCGATCTCCTTGACCTTGTCGTCGAACTGCTTGATGTTGCCCGGGTTCACCCGGACCGCCGCGCAGCCCGCGTCGATCGCCGCGAACACGTACTTCGGCTGGAAGTGGATGTCCGCGATCACCGGGATCTGCGACTTCTTCGCGATCGTCGACAGTGCGTCCGCGTCGTCCTGCGTCGGGCACGCCACCCGCACGATCTGACAGCCCGACGCCGTCAGCTCCGCGATCTGCTGCAGCGTGGCACCGATGTCCGACGTACGCGTCGTCGTCATCGACTGCACCGACACCGGTGCGTTCCCACCGACCGCCACCGAGCCGACCTGGATCTGGCGGCTGACCCGTCGGTCGGCGAGCTTGGCCGGAACGTCCGGCATTCCGAGAGAAATCGCAGTCATGCGCTGAGCATCCCCAAGGTGTGGATCAGTGTGGATCGAGGTCCCGAGAACGGCGGGCTCCGGGCTTCGAGGTTACGGCACCGGAGGGAGCAGGGGCGCACCCCGCCGCCGAACCGGTCCCGTGGTGCGGCCGAAGACCCGTCCGGGTGCCCCGGCCGCACACCTGAAGCGTCAGGTGATCTTGACGGGGTTCACGATGTCGGCGACCAGCACCAGCAGCGTGAAGCAGATGAAGATCCCGGCGACCACGTAGGCGACGGGCATGAGTTTCGCCACGTCGAACGGGCCGGGGTCGGGCCGCTTGAAGACCCTGGCCACGTTGCGGCGCAGGGATTCCCAGAGCGCGCCCGCGATGTGCCCGCCGTCCAGCGGGAGCAGGGGCAGCATGTTGAACAGGAACAGCGAGAGGTTGAAGCCGGCCAGCAGGAACAGCATCATCGCGATCTGGTTCTGGGCCGGGACGTCGAGGTTCATCACCTCACCGCCGATCCGGGCCGCGCCGACCACGCCGACCGGTGAGTCGTCGGCCCGCTCGCCGTCGCTGAACGCCGCGTTCCACAGGTCGGGGATCTTGGAGGGCAGGGCGATGATCGAGTCGACGCCGTTCTCGATCATGTCGCCCATGCGGACGACCGAGTCGCCGAAGGAGAGCGGCAGAATCTCCGTCTTCGCGGCGAAGCCCAGGTATCCGGCGCTGACGTACTGGTCGGGGACGACCTCGCCGTCGGCGTCCTTCTTGGCGACGGCGTTCTTCTTCAGCACGGCGTTCAGGGTCTGTTCCTGACCGTCGCGCCGCACGGTGATGGTGGCGGGACCGATGGTCTGCCGGATCCTGTCCGAGAGGGTGGCCCAGTCGTCGATCTTCCGGCCGTCGAAGGCGACGATGGTGTCGCCCTCCTGGAGACCCGCGGCCTTGGCCGGCGAGACCGGGTCGGACGCCCTGCAGGTGTCCCGGTTCTCGCTCTGCGCGATCACGCACTGCTGGACACCCGCGACCTCGGTGGTCTGTGTCTGGAAGCCGAAGGTCATGGCCACACCCATGAAGATGGCGACGGCCAGGACCAGGTTCATGAAGGGGCCGGCGAACATCACGATCACGCGCTTCCACGGCTTGCGCGTGTAGAAGAGACGCGTGTCGTCGCCCGGCTCGAGTTCTTCGAAGGCGGCGGACCTGGCGTCCTCGATCATGCCGCGCCACGGTGAGGTGGAGCGTGCTTCGATCCGGCCGTCGGGACCCGGGGGGAACATGCCGATCATCCGGATGTAGCCACCCGCCGGAATGGCCTTGATGCCGTACTCGGTCTCGCCCTTCCTGCGCGACCAGACGGTCGGCCCGAAGCCGACCATGTACTGCGGCACCCTGATGCCGAAGAGCTTGGCCGTCGACAGGTGGCCCAGTTCGTGCCAGGCGATCGAGAACAGCAGACCCACGGCGAAGATGGCGATACCGAGGATCGTCATCAGGATCGTCGTCATGCTCATGCGCGCGCCTCCGCTGCCGCTTCCGCCGAGAGCTCGCGGGCCCTGGACCGGGCCCAGGTCTCCGCTTCGAGGACGTCCGCGACCGTCAGTGAAGTTCCCGTGGCGGGGGTGCCGTGTTCGGCGACCACCGATGTGACCGTATCCATGATTCCGTTGAAGGGGAGCTGTCCCGCCAGGAAGGCGTCCACGCACTCCTCGTTGGCGGCGTTGAACACCGCGGGCGCCGTGCCGCCCAGGGTGCCCACGTGCCGGGCGAGTCCGACGGACGGGAACGCCTCGGTGTCGAGCGGGAAGAAGTCCCAGCTGGAGGCCTTCGTCCAGTCGAACGCGGGGGCCGCGTCCGGGACCCGCTCGGGCCAGCCGAGACCGATCGCGATGGGACCCCGCATGTCGGGCGGTGTCGCCTGGGCGAGGGTGGAGCCGTCGGTGAATTCCACCATCGAGTGAACATACGACTGGGGGTGGACCACGACCTCGATCCGGTCGAACGGGATGTCGTAGAGCAGATGCGCCTCGATGACCTCCAGCCCCTTGTTGACCAGGGTCGCGGAGTTGACCGTGATGACCGGGCCCATCGCCCAGGTCGGGTGTGCCAGGGCCTGCTCGCGGGTCACGTCGGCCAGTTCGGCGCGCGTACGTCCCCGGAACGGGCCGCCGGACGCGGTCACGACGAGCTTGCGGACGTCGGCGCGCTTCCCCGCCGCCAGGGCCTGGAAGAGCGCCGCGTGCTCGGAGTCGACCGGGATGATCTGGCCGGGGGCCGCCAGCGCCTTCACCAGGGGGCCGCCGACGATCAGCGACTCCTTGTTGGCCAGGGCGAGGGTGCGGCCCGCCCTCAGCGCGGCGAGGGTCGGGGCGAGGCCGATCGAGCCGGTGATCCCGTTCAGCACGGTGTGGCAGTCGCCCGCCGCGAGATCCGTGGCGGCGTCGGGCCCGGCCAGGATCTCCGGGAGCGGCTCCCCCGCGCCGTACGCCTCACGCAGGGCCTCGCGGAGCGCGGGCACCTTGCCCCCGTCGGCCACCGCGACCGTACGTACGCGCAGCTGCCGGGCCTGCTCGGCGAGGAGCTGGACCCTGCCGCCCGCGGCGGAGAGCGCGGTGACGCGGAAACGGCCGGGGTTGCGCAGGACCAGGTCGATGGCCTGGGTGCCGATGGACCCGGTGGAGCCGAGGATCACCAGATCCCGGCGGCCTTCCGCCGCGTCGAAGACGAGATGCGGGTCGGCGAGGGGTGCGGGGCTGTCGCTCATGGCCCCCATTGTGGCCGCATCCGCTGGGCGCGCCGACAGGGCTCCCCCCTCTGTGCGTGCCTCAGGCCTGCCCGGCACGGAATTTCCTCCACTGGGCTGCCATGACGTCCTCCGGAACCCCGCCGATGTCCTGTGTGCCGAGGATCTCCGCGCGGAACGCGAGTGTGGTGGAACCCGACCGCAGGACGGTGAGGTACTCGTACAGCTTCAGCTTCCCTTTCACGTCGAGAACGGTGAAGCGGTACGCCTTCGCCTCGTCGGCCTCGTCCGCGAAGGCGGGCAGCGCGGCGGGTTCGGCCTTCTCGTACCTGGCGCGTGCGACGGCTCGTACCTCGGTGAAGCCCCCGGCACAGTCCCGGCCCGCCCTCTCCAGCGACGCCATGACCTTCGCGGCCTCGCCGTCACCGTAGGAACGCAGGGTCACGTCGACGGTGACCCCGAGCATCTCCCCGGGCTTGTCGGCCTTGCGCTGCACCTGGGCGACGGGGGCGTGGCCGCTGACGTCACCGGCGAGGCTGACCAGCGGCTGGCAGGGAGCGGGATCGGCGGTGTAGGAGTCCCCGAGCGGCCCGTCCAGGGTGTACTCGGACGCCGTGAGGCCGCCGGCCGGCTCCCCGTCGGCGAAGGCGACTGCGGTGAGCTGCGCCTCGGTGAGCCCGTCGGCCGGGCCCGCCGTGGCTGCCGGGCGTGAGGGGGCGGGGCCCTGCCCGGCCCCCTCACGCCCGGCCTCGTCCTTGTCGCTGCCGCCGCCGCTTCCGCATCCGGCGAGGCCCACGAGGGCCACCACCGCACAGCCCGCCCCTACGACAGCCCGGCGGCCGCCCGCCCCGTGCACCCCGAACATCCCTGCCCCTGTCCACCGTCGACGCGCCGCGATCCGTTCCCTGATCGCGGCCGGGGCTCGATTGTGCGGCATGCCGCGGGCGGGCACAGCCGTTCCGCGTCAGGTCGTCACCCCTGCGTGGTCCTCGCCACGAAGTCCGCGAACTCCTCGTGGAAGCGGGGGAACGTCTTCCGTACGCAGCCGGGGTCGTCGTAGCTCATGCCGGGGGTGCGCAGTCCGGCGACGGCGAACGACATCACGATGCGGTGGTCGCCGTGGGTGACGATCTCGGCGGAGCGCGGGGTGCCGGGGTGGATCTCGATCCAGTCGGGCCCGGTGCGCACGGTGATCCCCATGTTCCGCAGGTTCTCCGCGCAGGCCTCCAGCCGGTCGCACTCCTTCACCCGGGTGTTGGCGACGTCCTCGATCCGTACCGGCGAGGTGGCGAACGGTGCGATCGCCGCGAGGGTCGGCATCGTGTCGGAGATGTCGCGCATGTTGACCGTCAGGCCGGAGAGCCGGCCGGCTGACCGTACGGTCGTGGAGTCCGCCGTCGTACGCACGTCGGCGCCCATCCGGCGCAGCACGTCGGTGAAGCGCAGGTCGCCCTGGAGCGCGTCCGTGCCGAGGCCGGGGACGGTGACCTCACGGCCCGTGAGGGCCGCGGCGGCGAAGAAGTAGCTCGCGGTGGACGCGTCGGGCTCGACGGCGTAGGTGGTGGCGCGGTAGCCGCCCGGGGGAACGGTGAAGGTGTTCCCCTCCCGGACGACGTCGACGCCGAAGCTGCGCATCATCGCGAGGGTGATCTCGATGTACGGCGCCGAGACGAGTTCGGTGACCTCGATCCGGAGGCCTTCGGCGGTGAGCGGGCCGAGCATGAGGAGGGCGGTGAGGTACTGGCTCGACTCCCCGGCGTCCAGGACCAGTTCGCCGCCCTTGACGCCCGATGCCTCGACGGTGAGCGGGTGGTGGCCCTCCGCTTCTCCGTGGCGCAGGTCCACGCCGAGGGTCCGGAGGGCCTCGGTGAGCGGCGCGAGGGGGCGGCGGCGCATCTGGGCGGAGGCGTCGAAGCGGTACGTTCCGGAGGCCGCGGCGGCGGCGAGGGCCGGCAGGAAACGTGCCGTGGTGGCCCCGTCGCGGCAGTGGACGTCGGCGTCGGTGACGGCGGGGCCGGTGGGGCGGCCCTCGATGTGCCATCGGTCCGGCTCGCGGCTGACCCCGTATCCGAGGCGGGTCAGTCCCTCCGTGAACCCCTCGGTGTCGTCCGAGTGCAGGGGGCGCACGAGGGTGGTGGTGCCGTTCGCCGCGGCGGCCAGGAAGAGGGCGCGGGCGGTGACGGACTTGGAGCCGGGGATGTCGGTGACGGTCACGGACGTCCATGCTGCCCTGCGGTGGGCGTGTCCGCGGGGCGCGTCCAGGCGGTGGACGCGCCCCGCGGGGGTGCCCCGGGTTCAGCGGATCGGGCGGTGGACGTCGTCCCCGGTGGCCGGGCCCGGAGTGGCGTCGGCGATCCAGGGGCCGTCACCACTGGGGTCGATGACACCCTCCTCCAGCCAGGTGTAGGTCCCGGAGAGGACTCCGCCGACGACGCGTGTGTCGATGTCGTCGGTGTTGGACCAGAGCCGGCCGAAGAGCTCCTCCACACGGAGACGGGACTGCCGGCAGAACACGTCGGCGAGTTGGTAGGCCTCGCGGCCGTGGTCGCCGTCGGCGCGCAGGTGCTCGGCCCGGACACAGGCGGCGCTCATCGCGAAGAGTTCGGCGCCGATGTCGACGATCCGGCCGAGGAAGCCCTGCTTGGTCTCCATGCGGCCCTGCCAGCGGGACATCGCGTAGAAGGTGGAGCGGGCCAGCCTGCGGGCCGAGCGCTCGACGTACCGCAGGTGCACGGAGAGGTCGGGGTGCCCGGGAACGCGGAACTCACCGTAGGCGCTGGGCAGCCGGCCGGGACCGCTGACCAGCTTGGGGAGCCAGCGTGCGTAGAAGCCGGCGGCGTTGACGCCCGCCTTCGCCTTGTCGGAGAGCGGTTTGTCGGGATCGATGATGTCGCCGGCGACCTTGAGGTGGGCGTCGACGGCCTCGCGGGCGATCAGCAGGTGCATGATCTCCGTGGAGCCCTCGAAGATCCGGTTGATCCGCATGTCGCGGAGCATCTGTTCGGCGGGGACGGCGCGTTCGCCCCGGGCCGCGAGTGAGGCCGCGGTCTCGAAGCCGCGTCCGCCGCGGATCTGGACGAGCTCGTCGGAGATCAGCCAGCCCATCTCCGATCCGTACAGCTTGGCGAGCGCGGCCTCGATGCGGATGTCGTTGCGGCTCTCGTCGGCCATCTGTGAGGAGAGGTCCACGACCGCTTCGAGGGCGAAGGTGGTGGCGGCGATGAAGGAGATCTTCGCGCCGACCGCCTCGTGCCGGGCGACCGCCCTGCCCCACTGTTCACGGGCGGCCGACCATTCACGGGCGATCTTCAGGGACCACTTGCCGACACCGACGCACATGGCGGGCAGGGAGAGGCGGCCGGTGTTGAGCGTGGTGAGGGCGATCTTGAGGCCGGCGCCCTCGGGGCCGATCCGGTTCGCCGCGGGGACGCGGACGCGGTGGAAGCGGGTGACACCGTTCTCGATGCCCCGCAGGCCCATGAAGGCGTTGCGGTGCTCCACGGTGATGCCCGGGGAGTCGGCCTCGACGACGAACGCGGTGATGCCGCCCTTGTGGCCCTCGGACTCGGGGACCCGGGCCATGACGACGAGCAGGTCGGCGACGACGCCGTTGGTCGTCCAGAGCTTCACACCGTCCAGGACGTAGTCGTCGCCCTCGGGCACGGCCGCGGTCGCGAGGCGTGCCGGGTCGGAGCCGACGTCGGGTTCGGTGAGGAGGAAGGCGGAGATGTCCGTCCGTGCGAGGCGGGGCAGGAAGGCGTCCTTCTGCTCCTGGGTACCGAACATCTTCAGCGGCTGCGGTACGCCGATGGACTGGTGCGCGGAGAGCAGCGCGCCGATCGAGGGGCTCGCCGAACCGGCCAGCGCGAGCGCTTTGTTGTAGTAGACCTGGGTCAGCCCCAGGCCTCCGTACCTGGTCTCGATCTTCATGCCGAGCGCGCCGAGTTCCCTGAGGCCGTTGATCACCTCGTCGGGGATCCTGGCCTCACGCTCGATCAGGGCGCCGTCGACCCGGGTCTCGCAGAATTCCCGCAGCCGGGCGAGGAAGGCCTCACCGCGCCGCACGTCGTCGGGGGCGGGCTGGGGGTGGGGGTGGATCAGGTCGAGCCGGAAGCGACCGAGGAAGAGTTCCTTGGCGAAGCTCGGCTTGCGCCAGTCCTGTTCACGGGCGGCCTCGGCCACCTGCCGTGCTTCGCGCTCGGTGACTTTGGGGGCCTGGGGAATGTCGGATGGGGCGGACATGAGGAGCTCACCTCGCCGCGAGTCGGGGTAGGGGTCGGGCCGTACGCGTGCCGATCGGTACCACTCGTCCGTATCTACCCGATCCGCGTCGGCCCCACCACCCCTGCGGCCGCCTCCCCGAGGCACGGGAAGGCGGCCGGAGCCTCGCACCGCGGGCCCTTCCGGCCGGTCCGGCCTGCGGTTCCACCCGTCATGGCGTTCCGTGGGCCCACCGCCGGGCACCGGCCGCGAAGGGCGCGGCACGCCGGTGCGCGGAGGGGTGCGGCGGGGAGGGCGGTCGCCGCGCCCTCCCCGGGACGGTGCGGCCTGCCGGGACCGGAAGCCGGGCACCGCCGATCCGCCGGTCGGGCGACCTCGCCTGAGGCCGGAGACCGCCCGGAGCCGGGCGGGCCGGTGGGCGGTTCCGAGGACGTGCCTCAGTCGAGGACGTAGGTGGCGCCCAGGACCGCCACGTGCTCCAGCACGTCCTCCAGGGGGTCGTCGATCTGCCCGGTCTGGACGAGAGCCACGTGGGGCGCGTTGTGCGAATGGGTCTGCGTCTCGTCGGCGTGCACCGCCCCGGCGGGCAGCGCCACGGCCATCAGGGCGGCACCGCAGCCGACGATTCCTCGGAGCAGCGACCGCGACCGGTGTGATTTCACGTGATGACCTCGTCTTCTTCTCATCGGATGTGTTCATCCGCTGATTGCCCTAACCGCCTGGACGGGCCCGAGGTCACGCGCGATCATCGCCGGGGAGCCGGATCACGGCCTTGCCGCTCCCGAGCACGGCGTGCGAGCCCGTCCGCCTCCTCAGGGCGCCCGGCCGCCTCCGGAGCCGCCGGGCCGGGACGCGCGGCTGCGAGACCGGTGCGCACTGGCCGACGACGGCCTCGAAGGGCCTGGGGCGAGCACCTTCGACGCCTTCACCGCCGGGTGCGTCGGTGAGCTGCCACCGGATCCCGGTCACCCGCTCCCCCGCGCACCGGCAGCGCCCGCCCGGGACCGGCGGAAGCCGCCCGCCCGGGACCGGTCCGGTCCTCGGGTGGTTCACGCGTGCCGCCGCCGCGCACCGGTCGTCCGCAGGCAACGGCGCGCGGGACCGCGGGGACGGCAGCAACGGCCGGAGCCCCGCACAGCCGGGCTCCGGCCGTTCGTCGCGGGCGTCCTGGCTACAGGGCCAGGCCGGTGAGGACCAGCACCCGCTCGTAGGTGTAGTCGTCCATGGCGTAGCGCACGCCCTCGCGGCCCACCCCGGACTGCTTGGCACCGCCGTACGGCATCTGGTCGGCGCGGTAGGAGGGCACGTCGCCGATGACCACGCCGCCCACCTCCAGGGCCCGGTGGGCGCGGAAGGCGGTCTGCAGGTCGTGGGTGAAGACACCGGCCTGCAGCCCGTACTTCGAGGAGTTGACGGCGGCGAAGGCCTCGGCCTCACCCTGCGTCTTCTGGACGTACAGGACCGGGCCGAAGACCTCCTCGCAGGCGATCGTCGTGGTGCCGGGGAGGTCGGTGAGGACCGTCGGGGCGTAGGTGGCACCGTCACGCCTGCCGCCGGTGAGCAGTGTGGCACCGGCGGTGACGGCCTCGTCGACCCAGGACTCGACCCGGCGGGCGGCGTCCTCGTCCACCAGCGGGCCGACGTCGGTGGCCGCGTCGGAGGGGTCACCGGTCACCAGGGCCTCGACGGCCGCGACGATCTTCGGTACGAGCCGGTCGTGGACCGTGGCGTCGGCGATGACGCGCTGCACCGAGATGCAGGACTGGCCTCCCTGGTAGTTGGAGAAGGTCGCGATGCGGGTCGCCGCCCAGTCCAGGTCCTCCTCGGAGGAGTAGTCGCCGAGCACGACAGCGGCTCCGTTGCCGCCGAGCTCCAGGGTGCAGTGCTTGCGCGGCACCGACTCCATGATCGAGTAGCCGACCGGCCCGGAACCGGTGAAGGAGATCACGGGCAGCCGTTCGTCCCGGACCAGGGCGGGCATCTTGTCGTTGGGCACCGTCAGCACGGACCAGGAGCCGGCCGGGAGGTCGGTCTCGGCCAGCAGCTCACCCAGGACCAGGGACGAGATCGGGGTGGCGGGCGCCGGCTTCAGGACGATCGGCGCACCGACGGCGATGGCCGGGGCGACCTTGTGGGCGCTCAGGTTGAGCGGGAAGTTGAAGGGTGCGATGCCGAGAACCGGCCCGCGCGGGAAGCGCCGGGTCAGCCCGAGGCGGCCGGTCCCGCCGGCGTCGGTGTCCAGCCGCTGGGCTTCGCCGCCGTTGAAGCGGCGGGCCTCCTCGGCGGCGAACCGGAAGACGGAGACGGCACGTCCGACCTCACCACGGGCCCACTTGATGGGCTTGCCGTTCTCGGCGGAGATCAGCTGGGCGATCTCCTCGGTGCGCTCGGTGAGGCGGCGCACGACGTGGTCGAGCGCGGCCGCCCGTACGTGCGCCGGGGTCGCGGCGAACTCCTCGCGCACGGCGTACGCGGCGGCGACGGCCTCCTCGACCTGGGCGTCGGTGGGCACGGAGACCGTGCCCACGAGACGGCCGTCCCAGGAATTGGTGACGTCGAAGCTGTCCTCGCCGGTGGCCTGGCGGCCGGCCAGCCAGAAGGCGTGGGTGGAAGTCATGGCGGTTCCGGCCCTTCGGGGGTGGTGAACGACGATCGCCGGGCACCGCGAAGGCGCCCTTCGGCCCCACCGTAGGACGCCCCGGCGCGGATGAGGCTTGTCCGCCGTGGAGTGGAGCGGCCTCCCGGTGCGCCGGTTTGTCGTAGCCGGAGGGATTACTGCGTCCCCGAGGAGGCGACCGTCGCCTTCAGCGCCAGCCACAGCTCCATCCGCACGTCCGGATCGTCCAGTGAGCGCCCCAGGATCTCCTCCACCCGGCGCATCCGGTAGCGCAGGGTGTGGCGGTGGACGCCCAGGTCGGCGGCGGCGGCGTCCCACTGGCCGTGCCGGGAGAGCCAGGCACGCAAGGAGGCGGCCAGATCGCCACGGCCCTTCGCGTCGTGCTCCTGCAGCGGTCGCAGCATCCCGTCGGCGAAGGCCCGTACGGCGTCGTCGGCGAGAAGGGGCAGGACGGAGCCGGTCGCGAGTTCCTCGTGCTCGACCAGGGCCCTGCCCCGGCGACGGGCGACGGAGAGCGCCTGCTCGGCCTGCTTGTAGGCGGCGGAGACGGCGATCGGGCCGGCAGGGGCGGACATGCCGACGACCACGTCCGCGTCCTCGGCACCGGGCCCGCGCTCCGGCCGGCCGGCCGTGGTCCGGGCGTGGGCCGCACAGGCCGCGACCGCCTCGCCCCCGTCCACGGCCAGCACCACGAGGCGTTCACCCTCGGGGACCATGAGCAGTGCCTCACCGGACCGGGAGGCGGCGGCCTCCATCGTCCCGGCGAGCAGTTCCGTCCCGGAGGAGGCCGGCGCCTCGGCGATCAGCAGCCGGAAGGGGGCGTCGAGCAGTCCGCCGTACAGGTCGCCCGCGACGGCCCGGGCGTGGACGGACTCGCCCGCCAGCAGCATCCTCAGGACCGCGGCGCCGAGGCGCTGCTCCGCGCCCTGGAGCGCGCGGGAACGGGCCGTGGTCAGGGTCAGCAGGGCCACCGCGGAGTGCACCGCGTAGCGCTCGGCCGTTCCGAGCGCCGCCCCCGTGCCCACCGCCAGCGCACCGCGGTTCCGGCGGCCGGCGCCCAGGGACTGCAGTTCGACCCGGTCGGCGCTGTCGCTGTCGCCGACGACCGCGCTGGCCGGGGCGGGGCGGTCCCGGAGCCGCTCCACCTCGGGTGTGAGCCGGGCGGCGCGGCGGGCGGCCCAGTCGGGCGCGGCGGCGACGACGGCTCCCGAGGAGTCGTAGAGCGCGGCCCATCCGTCGACGTGCGCGGCGAGGCGGGTCAGCAGTTCCCCCGGGCCGTCCCCGGCGACCGCGGCCCGGGTCAGTTCCCGCTGGGCCTCGAAACCGGCCGTGACCGACCTGTACTGGTCGGCGGCGATCGCAGCCGACACCGCCTTGCTGATCGCGAGGAACGGCGTGCGGCGGGGCACTTCCAGGAGCGGCAGCCCGGCTTCCTCGGCCGCGTCCACCAGCGCCGGCGGGATCTCCTCGTAGGTGACCCCCACACCGAAGCCGATCCCCGCGACCCCCGCGCCCGCCAGCCGCTGGACGTACCGGCGCATCGTCGCCGGGTCCCGGGCGTCGAGGTTGGTCGCGGTGACGAGCAGCAGCTCCCCGCCGTCCATGTACGGGACGGGGTCGGCGAGTTCACTGGCGTGCGCCCAGCGCACGGGCGTGCCGAGCCGGTCGGCACCCGCCCGGACGGCGAGCTTGAGCGCCGAGTGCTGGACGAGGGAGGCGAGAGTAGGAGGCATGGGACCGCCGGACCTCTGGGAGTCGTTTGCGCCGGCCGTGCGGACGGCTCGATGGGACCGCCCTGCGCGGACGGGTCGAATGCGCCGTCCCGTACAGGCGGCCTCACCGATTCTGCCAGGGCGGCAGGGTCCTCGTAACCTCGCGCTCAGCCGCCCAGCTCGACCAGGAGCGGGGGCGCGTGCTCGCCGTCCACCGTCGTCAGCGACAGCACCGCGTGACCTGCGGGAAGCTGGTACGCCAGCTCCGAGGCGGACCAGCGCTCCCGCTCGACCCGCCGCACGGTCACGGCGTCCCGGGTCACGGCCTTGCCGGTGACGAGTTTGCGCAGCGCGTGCAGGGCGCGGGTGAACGGCTGGTCCGCGAAGACCGCGTGCTGGGCGACCTCGCGGGTCTCGACCCACTCCTTGCCCCAGACCTCGGCGAAGCGCTTGCCGTCCCAGGTGGTGACCCCGCTGAAGGCCATGCAGCAGCCGACCGCGCCGAGCAGTGCGGTGTGCAGCCCTTCGGGGACGTCGTCGACGGTGCGCAGCGTCAGGACCGCTCCCGCGTTGACCGACCGCAGTCGCCGGACGCCCCGGACGGTCTCCGCGGTGACGGTGTGCGTGGCGTCGTCCAGGACCAGGCAGACGAAGAGCGAACGGTCGGTGCGGGCGGCGGCGACGGCGTTGAACTGGGCGAGGACGAGCCGGGCGAGCAGCCGCGAGGCCTCGGCGTGTGCCCGCTCGGGGAGGTCGATCCTGACCCGGAGGGGCAGGTGGCCGAGGGAGCGCAGCGAGAAGGGCCGGGCCTCCTCCCCGGTGGAGAAGAACGACGCGAACGCGGGCCGGTCGAGCAGCGCGATCCGGTCGGCCAGCACCGGTCCGGGGTCTGCGGCGCCTCCCTTCTGACGGGTCCGGGCCTCCAGTTCGCGCAGCATCGCCTGGTGGCCGCCCGCCGCGAGCGCCTCCCGCAGCGCGTCGGTCGCCGCGAGGTCGCCGTCCAGGAGTTCCCGGAGCGCGGGCACCCCGGGGAAGTGCCCGTGGACGGCGCGGTAGGGGCCGAGCAGCTGGGCCAGCACGGTGGCGGCGCGCCTGCTGTCCAGGTGGGTCACATCACCGATCAGGCCCTCCGCGAGGACGCTCGCGGCCTCGTCCGGGTCGGTCGTACCGCCGTAGAGGTCGAAGTCGTGCGCGGAGCCCGGGTCGCCGATCCGCACCACCACGTCGAACGCGTCGTCCGGACCGAGTTCGCCCCCGGCCCCGCCGACGGCGAGCAGCGCGGCCCGCCCGGCGAGTGCCTGAAGGGCGAGCGACTCGACGACCGGCCGCACCAGCCGGGCGGACTTGCCGGCCCCGGGCGGGCCGACGGCCAGCAGCGACGTGCCCAGCAGTGCGGGTTCCAGGGCGATGCCCGAACCGCGGCGGGCATACGGGTTGTGCGGGTCGTCGGCGCAGCTGCCGAGCCGGACCTGCCCGGTGAGCAGGTCGTGCCGGGCGGTGCGGCGCGGCAGGTCCCGAGCGCCTGAGGGATGGAGCGCGGCGGCACCGCCGGTGCGCAGGACCGCCTCGGTGAACGCGGCGAGGCGCTCCGGGTGCCCCCGGCCCACGCTCCAGGCGTGGCGCAGCCGCGCGACGTCGACGTCGTTCATCCGGCCGGTTCGCACCTCGGCGGTGAGGGTGTCGGCGGCGTCCCTCTGCCCTGCGGCGCGCAGCTCGGGCCATTGCTCGGGCGTGGGGACGTCCGGGGGCGCGGAGGGTGCTGCGGGCACCACGGGGGCGCCCTTCCCGAGCCGGCCGGCGAGGAGTCGGCGCCAGCGGCCGAGGACGGCGAACGGCCAGAGCACCCCGAGGGCGATCAGGGCGTAGATCAGGTTGACGACGGCCTGGCTCTGGTAGATCTCCCCGCCCGCGACCGACGCGACGAGGATCAGCACCGGCCGGACGACCGGCACGGCGTCCTTCCACACGAGGAGCTCGGCCAGGGCTCCTCCGGCGGCGGCGGCCAGCCCGAGGAAGGGCTGCCCCCGGCCGGCGACATGGCGCCGGAAGATCTCGGGCCAGTTGCCCAGGCGCCCGCATCCGTAGACGAGAAGCCCGAAGAGGACGGCCTCGTAGACCGTGAGGGCGTCGGCGCCCTCGATCGTCCGGGGCCCGCCGAACGTACCGGCGTACCACCAGTCGCCCGGGGTGAACAGCTTCACGGGGACGAGCCGGTAGGGGATGTACCCGTTGCGCCAGAGGGACCACAGGAGCAGCCCGCTGAGTACGGAGATGAGCACCCCCACCAGCAGCGAGCGGTCGGACACGCCCTCGGGTTCCTCGGGCGGGCGCGGGGTGTGCCCGTAACGCCATACGCCCGGTTCCCGCACGGGACGCGGGGTGCGCAGCCACTCCTCGACCCCGGCGTCCCCCGCCGACGGCCCTCGCGGGTGCGGGGCATGGGCGGGAGGCGGTGGCGCCGCGGGCGGTGGCCCGGCGGGGCGGGGAACCCGGTCCGCGCCCGTGCCCCGTGCGTCGTACGTGCCTTCGGTGTCCATGAACCGCTGCCCCCTGACCAGCCAGGTCCCGCCTTCTCGCACCGGCCAATCTAGTGCCCGTGCACCGGGAGTTCAGCCATGCGGGCGTACGGCCCGGTCGCGAGCACCCTCCGTGGCGGACACATGTCCCGCCGGGGCATCTGTCCGCCACGGACAAGGACACGCTCCCACCACTCCCGATCGGAGCATGACCACTGCCCGCACCCGCCCCTAGCCTGCAGAAACAGAAGCGTCCGAAACACCCCCAGGAGCCCCGCATGTCCGACATCCCGCAGGAGCGCCGCGTCGTCACCGCCATTCCCGGCCCGAAGTCGGCGGAGCTGCAGGCCCGCCGTGTCGCGGCGGTCGCCGCAGGTGTGGGTTCCACGCTGCCGGTCTTCACCGCCCGGGCGGGCGGCGGAATCATCGAGGACGTGGACGGCAACCGGCTGATCGACTTCGGTTCCGGTATCGCGGTGACCTCGGTGGGCGCCTCCGCCGAGGCGGTCGTACGCCGCGCCTCGGCGCAGCTGGCCGACTTCACCCACACCTGTTTCATGGTCACGCCGTACGAGGGGTACGTCGAGGTCTGTGAGCAGCTCGCCGAGCTGACGCCGGGCGACCACGCCAAGAAGTCGGCGTTGTTCAACTCGGGTGCCGAGGCCGTCGAGAACGCCGTGAAGATCGCCCGGGCCTGGACCAAGCGCACCGCGGTGGTCGTCTTCGACCACGGCTACCACGGCCGGACGAACCTCACGATGGCGCTGACGGCGAAGAACATGCCGTACAAGCAGGGCTTCGGCCCGTTCGCGCCCGAGGTGTACCGCGTGCCGGTGGCGTACGGCTACCGCTGGCCGACCGGCGCCGAGAACGCCGGTGCCGAGGCGTCCGCGCAGGCCATCGACGAGATCACCAAGCAGATCGGCGCCGACAACGTCGCGGCGATCATCATCGAGCCGGTCCTCGGCGAGGGCGGTTTCATCGAGCCGGCCAAGGGCTTCCTCCCGGCGATCGCCCGGTTCGCGAAGGACAACGGCATCGTCTTCGTCGCGGACGAGATCCAGTCCGGTTTCTGCCGCACCGGCCAGTGGTTCGCCTGCGAGGACGAAGGCATCGTGCCCGACCTGATCACCACGGCCAAGGGGATCGCGGGTGGTCTTCCGCTCTCCGCGGTGACCGGCCGCGCCGAGATCATGGACGCCGCCCACGCCGGCGGCCTCGGCGGGACCTACGGCGGCAACCCGGTGGCCTGCGCGGGTGCGCTCGGCGCCATCGAGACGATGCGCGAGCTGGACCTGAACGGGAAGGCCAAGCGCATCGAGGAGGTCATGAAGGGCCGCCTCGCCGAGATGCGGTCGAAGCTCCCGAACGGCGACACCATCGGGGACATCCGGGGCCGCGGCGCCATGATCGCGATCGAGCTGGTGAAGCCGGGCACGAAGGAGCCCGACGCGGCTGCCGCGGGTGCGCTGGCCAAGGCCTGCCACGCCGAGGGCCTGCTCGTGCTGACCTGCGGCACCTACGGCAACGTCCTGCGCTTCCTGCCGCCGCTCGTCATCGGCGAGGACCTGCTGAACGAGGGGCTGGACATCCTCGAGCAGGCGTTCGCGCAGCTCTGAGGCGTGCGAATCACCCGGCCCCCGGGGGCCGTCTCCGACGGCGGCGACCGGCGGCCGGGTGAGGGCGTGTGAAGAAGGTGTGGGAGGGCCATGGCGGGATACCGTTGCCACTTCCGGTGCCTCCTTCCTCTGACGTACGGTTTTCCCAGATGAGAGAAACACCCCGCCCGCAGGGGACTGCGGGTGATGCCGGGCCGGGGCTCCCCCAGTGCCGTCCCGGCCGTGCCATCGCGCACACCGCTGGAGCTGCGGGCTCCGGGAATCCTCACCGATCGGATGGCCGCTCGCCCCACACCCCCCGGGGCGCGCGGCAAACCGATCCGACCGGCCACCTCGGAACACTCCCCCCTGTTCCCCGGTGGCCGGTTCTTCTCGTTCCCGCGGCCGCGGCGCTGACGGTCCTCTTCCTGGTGATCACCTGGCAGGTGCTGGCCGGCGGCCCGCTGCTGGGTCCCGACGAGCGGCTCGGCCTGGAGCTGGCCGGTCGCGGACCCCGCCCGCTCACCGAGCTGTTCGCGGATCTCGGCAACGTGCAGGCCGCCGTGCCCGTGCTGGCGTGCGCGGTCCTCGTCGCCTGGTTCCGCCGCGCCGGGCGCGCGGCGCTGTACGCCGTCCTGGCCATGGCCGCCGTCCCCGCGCTCGTCGTCCCGCTCAAGCTGTGGACGGACCGCCAGGGTCCGCTCACCGAGGCGACGGGCTACTACCCCTCGGGGCACACGACCACGGCGATGGTGGCGTACGGGGCCGCGGCCCTGCTGCTGGCCCCGCACCTGAAGCGGTCATGGATGGCGCTCGTCGCCGCCGTCCTGCTGACGGCGGCGACGAGCGCCGGTCTGGTGCTGCGCGGCTACCACTGGCCGCTGGACGTGGTGGCCGGCTGGTGCGTCGGCGGGGTGCTGCTGCTCGCCCTGCGGGCGGTCAGCGGAAACGGTCAGCCGCCGAAGTAGGCGTCGAAGTTCTTCGAGAACTCCCAGTTGTTGAAGCGGTCCCAGTTGATGGACCAGGTCATCAGCCCGCGCAGTCCGCTCCAGGTGCCGTGCGTCCGGTAGCTGCCGCAGTCGGTCTTCTTCGTCAGGCAGTTCAGCGCCTTGGTGACCTCGGCGGGCGAGGTGTGGCCGTTGCCCGCCTGGGGGGAGGCCGGGAGGCCGAAGGCCACCTGCTCGGGACGCAGCGCCGGGAAGACCTTGGTCTGATCACCCGCGACGGGGAAGCCGGTGAGCAGCATGTCGGTCATGGCGATGTGGAAGTCGGCGCCGCCCATGGAGTGGTACTGGTTGTCCAGTCCCATGATCGGGCCCGAGTTGTAGTCCTGGACGTGCAGCAGGGTGAGGTCGTCCCGCAGGGCGTGGATGACCGGCAGGTAGGCGCCGGCCCGCGGGTCCTGACCGCCCCAGGGTCCCGAGCCGTAGTACTGGTGGCCGAGCTGCACGAAGAAGGTCTCGGGGGCCATGGTGAGAACGAAGTCGTCGCCGTACCTGGCCTTGAGCGACTTCACCGCGGAGATCAGGTTGACGATGACGGGGGTCGTCGGGCTGCGGAAGTCGGTGTCGCCCGTGGCGAGCGAGAGCGAGTGGCCCTCGAAGTCGATGTCCAGGCCGTCGAGCCCGTAGGTGTCGATGATCTTGCTGACGGAGGAGACGAAGGCGTCGCGGGCGGCGGTGGAGGCGAGCTGCACCTGGCCGTTCTGGCCGCCGATCGAGATCAGCACCTTCTTGCCGGCGGCCTGCTTGGCCTTGATGGCGGCCTTGAACTCCGCCTCGCTCTCGACGTTCGGGCACTCGGCCACGGGGCAGAGCGAGAAGCGGATGTCGCCGGAGGTCACGGACGTCGGCTCACCGAAGGCGAGGTTGATGACGTCCCACGAGCCGGGCACGTCGGCCATCCGCGTGTATCCGGAGCCGTTGGCGAAGCTGGAGTGGAGGTAGCCGACGAGGGCGTGCTCCGGGAGACCGGCGTCGTCACTCCCTCCGCCACCCGTGGCCGTGGTGACGCTCACGGCCGCCGACTTCGCCGACTCACCGGCCGCGTTGACGGCGCTGACCTGGAAGCTGTACGCGGACGAGGCCGCCAGCCCCGTCACGGTCGCCGAGGTGCCGGTGGTGTCCAGGACCTTCGTACCGCCGCGGTAGACGTGGTAGCCGGTGGCTCCGGCGGAGGCGGTCCAGGACAGCGGGACGGAGGACGCGGTCGCCGCGCCGGCCCGCAGGCCGGTGGGCGCGGCGGGCACGGCCACGGGGCCGCCGCCGGGACCGATCAGGGTGAGGTCGTCGGCGTGGTAGGCGGGGGTGCCGTACCAGCCGTGGATGTAGAGCGTCACCGACGTGGTCGCGGGGCCGGTCCTGAAGGTGGTGGTGAGCTGCTTGTACGCACCGGTGGACTGGGTCCAGGTGGAGACGTCGGTGGTCCCGGTGCCGGACACTCCGAGGTAGACGGGGCTGCCCTGCACCCACGCGCCGAGCGTGTAGGCGGAGTCGGGCTTCACCGTCACCGTCTGGGAGCACCGGGCGTTGTCGCTGCCCGCCGGCGTCGCCTTCAGTGCCGAACTCCCGCTGCGCACAGGAGCGCTGACGGCTGCGCCGCTCCCGCCGGTGCAGCTCCAGCCGTCGAGTCCCGCCTCGAAGCCTCCGTTGCGCGCCAGATCGGCGTCGGCCGCTCCGGCGGCCGGTGCCGTGGCGACCAGGGCGCCGGCGGCGAGGAGGCCGGCCGAGAGGGCGGTGAGGAGCCCGGAGGGACGGGCGGGTGGTCGGGGTCCGGTTCGTGCCACGACAGCCTCCGTGCAGCAGGGAATGGGGGGTGCGCACAACATGGTCCAGACCAATCAGGTTGTCAAGACCTCTGGCGGTACCTCGCCTCCCGCCGCTGCGCCCGCCCCGGGCTGCCGCGGCCCGTGCGCCCCCGTCTCCGGGAGGCCCGCACCGGCGGGCCTCCCGCCGCGGGTTCGGCTGCCGATCGGTGGTGAGCCGGAGCCCCCGGGCTCAGCTGTCGAAGCCGAGCCCCAGCCGGTCCATGGTCCGCAGCCACAGGTTTCGGCGTCCGCCACGGCTGTCCGCCCGGGCGAGGGACCTCTTGGTCAGCTCGATCCCGGCCCAGGCGAACGGCTCGGGCGGGAAGGGCACCGGCTTGGAACGGACCATGCCGAGCGCGGTGCGCTCCGTCTTCTCGCCGGAGAGGAGGTCCAGCATCGCCTCCGCCCCGAAACGGGTCGCCCCCACCCCGAGTCCGGTGTATCCGGCGGCATAGGCGACCCGTCCGCGGTGGGCCGTGCCGAAGAACGCCGAAAAGCGGGAACACGTGTCGATCGCACCGCCCCAGGCGTGGCTGAAACGCACTCCGGACAGCTGCGGAAAGCACTCGAAGAACTGTCCGGCGAGCTTCAGGAAGGTCTCCGGACGCTGATCGAGCGAGGAGTGCAGCCGGCCGCCGTACGGGTAGACGGCGTCATATCCGCCCCACAGGATCCTGTTGTCCGCCGAGAGCCGGAAATAGTGGAACTGGTTCGCGCTGTCCCCGAGTCCCTGACGGTTTCGCCAGCCGACCGAGGCGAGCCGCTCCGCGCTCAGGGGCTCGGTCATCAGCGCGTAGTCGTACACCGGAACCGTGTACGGGCGCACCCGCCTCACCAACGAGGGGAAGATGTTCGTGCCGAGAGCGACGTCACGGGCGAACACCCGGCCGTACGGGGTGCGCACCGCCGTACCGGCCCCCGACCGGACGAGTTCGAGGCCACGGGTGTGCTCGTAGATCCGTACACCCAGGCCGAGACATGCCTCTTTCAGGCCCCAGGCGAGCTTCGCCGGGTGCAGCATGGCGACGCCGCGCCGGTCCAGCAGTCCGCCCAGGAATGTCGGTGAGTCGACTTCCGCGCGCACCTGGTCCCGGTCCAGGTATTCCAGTCCGGTGAATCCCAGCTCCTGGGTCCTGCGGTGCCATTCCCGCAGCTCGTCGAGCTGGTGGGGCTGCGTCGCCACGTCGATCTCGCCGGTGCGCTCGAAGTCGCAGTCGAGGGAGTAGCGGGCGACCGCGGCCTCGATCGCGTCGAGGTTCCGCGCGCCGAACTCCTCCAGGGCCCCGATCTCGTCCGGCCAGCGTTCCAGACCGTTGGCCAGGCCATGGGTCAGCGAGGCGGCGCAGAATCCGCCGTTGCGGCCCGAGGCGGCCCAGCCCACCTCGTGGCCCTCGATGAGGACGACATCGCGCCCGGGGTCCCGTTCCTTGGCGATCAGCGCGGTCCACAGCCCGCTGTAGCCGCCGCCGACGACCAGGAGGCCGCACCGCTCGTCGCCGGTCAGCGCGGGACGGGCCTCCGGCTTTCCCGGGCTGTCGAGCCAGTAGGACACGGGACGTGCGTCGGAGAGTGAGTGTGCGGCACTGCGCATGGCGTCCGGGGCCATGGTTCCCAACTCCTTCGGAGGCTACTTTCCCGCATGGCTCCTCCGCCGGTTCGCGATGAGCTGTCCGGCGAGGACCACCGCCACGGCGATGACGAACATGGCCGTACCGATGACGTTGATCTGCACGGGTGTTCCGCGCTGCGCCGATCCCCACACGAACATGGGGAAGGTCACCGTGGAACCGGCATTGAAATTGGTGATGATGAAGTCGTCGAAGGACAGCGCGAAGGCCAGCAGCGCTCCCGCGGCGATCCCCGGGGCGGCGATCGGGAGGGTCACCCGGACGAAGGTCTGCACGGGGCCCGCGTACAGATCGCGGGCGGCCTCCTCCAGCCTCGGGTCCATCGACATCACCCGTGCCTTGACGGCGGTCACCACGAAGCTGAGGCAGAACATGATGTGGGCGATCAGCACGGTCCGGAAACCGAGTCCGGCTCCCATGTTGAGGAAGAGCGTGAGCAGCGAGGCCGCCATGACGACCTCGGGCATCGCCATCGGCAGGAAGATCAGTGAGTTGACCGCGCCGCGGGCCCGGAAGCGGTAGCGGACCAGCGCGAACGCGATCATCACGCCGAGCACGGTCGCGCCGGCGGTCGCCCAGAACGCGATCCGCAGCGAGAGCGAGAGCGAGCCGCAGAGGTCGGCGACGCCGCAGGGGTCCTTCCAGGCGTCGAGCGAGAACTCCTGCCAGGCGTAGTTGAAGCGCCCCTTCGGCTGGTTGAAGGAGAAGACCATGACGACGGCGTTCGGCAGGACCATGTAGGCGAGGGTCAGCAGGCCCGCGATCACGACCAGGTTCCGGCGGAGCAGACGGAGTACGGGCATCAGACCAGGTCCTCCGTCCCGGAGCGGCGGATGTAGACGGTGACCACGAGCAGGACGACCGCCATGAGGATGAACGAGAGCGCGGCCGCCGTCGGGTAGTCGAGAACACGCAGGAACTGGCTCTGGATGACGCTGCCGACCATCTTGGTGTCGGTGGAGCCGAGCAGTTCCGCGTTGACGTAGTCGCCGCTGGCCGGGATGAACGTCAGCAGGGTGCCGGAGACGACCCCGGGCATGGACAGCGGCAGCGTCACCTTGCGGAAGGTGGTGGCGGGGGTGGCGTACAGATCGCCCGCGGCCTCGTGCAGCCGGCCGTCGATCCGTTCCAGCGAGGTGTAGAGCGGCAGGATCATGAACGGCAGGAAGTTGTAGGTCAGACCGCAGACGACGGCCATCGGGGTGGCCAGGACCCGGTTGTTCTCGGTCCAGCCGAGCCAGGCGGTGACGTCCAGGACGTGCAGGGTGTTCAGTGCGTCGACGACCGCGCCGCCGTCCGCGAGGATCGTCTTCCAGGCCAGCGTCCGGATCAGGAAGCTGGTGAAGAACGGCGCGACGACCAGCACGAGCACCAGGTTGCGCCAGCGGCCCGCCCTGAAGGCGATCAGATAGGCGAGCGGGTAGCCGAGCAGCAGGCACAGGAGGGTGGCGGTGCCCGCGTACAGGAGGGACCGGACGAACTGGGGGTAGTAGTCGGCGAGGGCGTCCGAGTACGTGCGGAAGTGCCAGGTGACCTCGAAGCCCTTCTCCAGGGATCCGGTCTGTACGGAGGTCGACGCCTGGTAGACCATCGGCAGCGCGAAGAAGACGAGCAGCCACAGGATGCCGGGGAGCAGCAGCCAGTAGGGGACGAGCCGCCTGCGGGTGGACGGTGTGCGGACCCCGGCCTTCGCGGGGGGCGCCGGCGGCGCGTCGGTGACGCTCACGCCGCTTCCTCCATGTCTTCGGTGCCGGCGGCCCCGGCGTCGATGTGCTGGTCCGCGTCGAGTCCGAAGGTGTGTTCCGGGTTCCAGTGCAGGACGACCCCGGCGCCGGGTACGAGCCGGCTGTCGCGCTCGATGTTCTGCTCGTAGACCTGGAGAGCCCTGCCGGCCGGGCTCTCGACGACGTACTGCGTGGAGACACCGATGAAGCTGGAGTCGGTGATGCGGCCGGTGACCCGGTTACGGCCGTCGGGTATCGCGGCCGTGTCGTCGGTGTGGGTGAGGGAGATCTTCTCGGGGCGGACGCCCACGAGCAGCTTCCCTCCGTTCTGCCCGGTGGACGGGCACCGCCCGCCGGGCAGCCTGAGCTTCCCGCCGCCGGCCGAGACGACGACGTCCGTGCCCCTGGAGACGATCTCGCCCTCGATGAGGTTGGAGGTGCCGAGGAAGTTCGCCACGAAGGTGGTCCGGGGGTTCTCGTACAGGTCGGCGGGGGCGCCGAGCTGCTCGACGCGGCCGCCGTTCATCACCGCGACGGTGTCGGCCATGGTCATGGCCTCCTCCTGGTCGTGGGTGACGTGGATGAAGGTGATGCCGACCTCGGTCTGGATCCGCTTGAGTTCGAGCTGCATCTGACGGCGCAGCTTGAGGTCGAGGGCGCCGAGGGGTTCGTCGAGGAGGAGGACCTGGGGATGGTTGATGAGCGCGCGTGCCACGGCGACGCGCTGCTGCTGGCCGCCGGAGAGACGGTGCGGCTTACGGCGGGCGAAGTCGCCGAGCTGGACGAGGTCCAGCATCTCGCCGACCTGCTTCTTCACCGATCTGATGCCGCGGCGGCGCAGCCCGAAGGCGATGTTCTCGCTGACGTCGAGGTGCGGGAAGAGCGCGTAGCTCTGGAAGACGGTGTTGACGGGCCGTTTGTAGGGGGGCAGGCCCGTGATGTCGCGTCCGCCGAGCGAGACGGTGCCGGTGGTGGCGTCCTCCAGGCCCGCGATCATGCGCAGGGTGGTGGTCTTGCCGCAGCCGGACGCGCCGAGCAGCGCGAAGAAGGAGCCCTGCGGGACGGTCAGGTCGAGGGGGTGCACTGCGGTGAAGGAGCCGTAGGTCTTGCTGATCCCGGTGAGACGGACGTCGCCGCCCGCTGTCTGCTGCTGTGTCATGGGTCACGGTCCCAGGGGTGTCGGAGGAGTTCGGGAGGGGGGCGGGCCGGTCAGGCGCCGATGAGCTCGGCGAACTTCTCCTCGTACGCCGTCTCCTCCTCGGAGCTGAGGGAGCGGAAGGCCCGTGACTTCGCGGCCATCGCCTCGTCGGGGAGGATCAGCGTGTTGGACGCCATCGACTCGTCGATCTTCGCGAGCTCACCGGTGACCCCGTCCACCGGGCAGACGTAGTTGATGTAGGCGGCGAGCCGGGCCGCGACCGGGGGTTCGTAGTAGTGGTCCATGAGCTTCTCGGCGTTGGTCTTGTGCCGTGCCCTCGCCGGGACCAGCATGTTGTCGCTCGACGTGATGTAGCCGGCGGACGGGATCGAGAACTTGATCGCCGGGTTGTCGGCCTGGAGCTGGATGATGTCGCCCGCCCAGGCCACACAGGCCGCGATGTCACCCTTGCTCAGGTCGGCGGTGTAGTCGTTGCCGGTGAAGCGGCGTATCTGCTTCCTGTCGACCCCCTTCTGCAGGCGGCCGACGGCCGCGTCGTAGTCGGCGTCCGTGAACGACCCGGGGTCCTTGCCCATGTCGAGGAGCGTCATCCCGACCGAGTCGCGCATCTCCGAGAGGAAGGAGACCTTGCCCTTGAGCCGGGGGTCGTCGAGCAGCTGGGTGACGGAGTCCACCTTCCGGCCGCCGGTCGCCTTCTCGTTGTAGGCGATGACGGTCGGGATGCCGGTCCACGGGTAGGAGTAGGCGCGTCCCGGATCCCAGTCGGGCGTACGGAACTGGGCCGACAGGTTCGCGAAGGCGTGCGGGAGGTTCGCGGGGTCGAGCTTCTGCGCCCAGCCGAGCCGGATGATGCGTGCGGCCAGCCAGTCCGTCACGATGACGAGGTCGCGGCCGGTGTCCTGGCCTGCCGCGAGCTGCGGTTTGATCTTCCCGAAGAACTCGACGTTGTCGTTGATGTCCTCGGTGTACCTGACCTTGATCCCGGTGCGTTCCGTGAACGCGTCCAGGGTCGGACGGCTCTTCCCGTCCTCGCCGACGTCCATGTACTCGGTCCAGTTGGAGAAGTTGATCTGCTTCTCCGCCGCCGAGTGGTCGTCGGAGGCCGCGGCTCCCTCCTGCCGCGCGGCGGGCGGGATGCCGCACGCGCTCAGCGCCCCGAGGCCGCCGAGCGAGAGGGCTCCCGCACCCGACGCCCTCAGGAGCGAACGGCGGGTGAGGGCGCCCCTGCCGCCTTCGAGGCTGCGCCTCATGGCGGCCAGCTGTGGCGCGGAGAGGCGCTCGGGCTCGTACTGCTCCATACGCGTGTGCCCTTCCGGGTGGGTGGAGCCGCCGGCCGGCGGCCGCTGCTATCGGTCCCCGAAGACGGTGCGGTGCCAGTCCTTCCGGGCGACCGCGGTGTTGTCGAACATGACGTGCTTGACCTGGGTGTACTCCTCGAAGGAGTACGACGACATGTCCTTGCCGAAGCCGCTGGCCCCGCACCCGCCGTGCGGCATCTCACTGATGATCGGGATGTGGTCGTTGATCCACACGCAGCCCGCCCTGAGCTCTCGGGTGGCGCGGTTGGCCCGGTACAGACCGGTGCTCCAGGCGGAGGCGGCCAGGCCGTAGGGAGTGTCGTTGGCGAGGCGGATCCCCTCGTCGTCGGTGTCGAAGGGCAGCACGACCAGGACGGGGCCGAAGATCTCCGAGGTGACGATCTCGCTGTCCTGGGCGGCGCCGGTGATCAGGGTCGGCCGGTAGTAGGCCCCGTCGGCGAGTGCGCCTCCGGGAGCCTCGCCGCCGGTGACGACGGTGGCGTGGGCGCGGGCGCGTTCGACGAACCCGGCGACCCGGTCGCGCTGCTGACGGCTGATCAACGGGCCGAGGTCGGTCGACGGATCGAAGGGGTCGCCGAGCCGCACGCTCTCCATCAGGGCTGCCACCCCGCTCACGAAGGCGTCGTGGAGAGGGCGCTGGACGTAGGCCCGGGTGGCCGCCGTGCAGTCCTGGCCTGTGTTGATGAGGGCACCGGCGACCGCTCCCTGGACCGCGGCGTCGAGGTCGGCGTCGTCGAACACGAGGAACGGCGCCTTGCCTCCGAGTTCCAGGTGCAGGCGTTTGACGGTGGAGGTGGCGAGCTCGGCGACCCGCCTGCCGACGGCGGTGGATCCGGTGAAGGAGGTCATCACGACGTCCGGGTGGCTCACGAGATGCTCGCCCGCGTCCCGCCCGGCACCGGAGACGATGTTGACCACACCGTCCGGAATGCCGGCTTCCGCAGCCGCCTGCGCGAACATCAGCGAGGTGAGCGGGGTGATCTCGGCGGGCTTCAGCACGATGGTGTTTCCCGCGGCCACGGCCGGGAGGACCTTCCAGGCCGCCATCTGGAGCGGGTAGTTCCAGGGCGCGACCGAGCCGACGACCCCGAGGGCCTCGCGGCGTACGTAGGAGGTGTGGTCACCGCTGTACTCGCCGGCCGACTTCCCTTCGAGATGACGGGCGGCGCCGGCGAAGAAGGAGACGTTGTCGACCGTGCCGGGCACGTCGAACTCGGTGGAGAGCTTGACGGGCTTGCCGCACTGCAGGGATTCGGCGTACGCGAAGTCCTCGGCCTGCCCGGCCAGTACGGCGGCGAAGCGGTGCAGCGCCTCGGACCGTTCGGCCGGGGTGCGCCCCGACCAGCCGGGGAAGGCCTCGCGGGCGGCGGCGACAGCGGCGTCGACGTCATCGGCTCCCGCCAGCTCGTAGCGGTGGACCGTCCTGCCCGTAGCAGGGTCGACCACGTCCTGCAGGCGCCCCGATGTGCCGGGGCGCAGCCGTCCGCCGATGTACTGCGCACCCGCGGCGAAGCGGTCCTGCACCTGGAAGCCGTTGCCCATGACGTCTCCTCCGCTGCCCCGTGACCAGGAGCGGCGTAGCTTCTTGCCGAATTGAGAGCCGATCCTGACAGAGGGCACCCCTGCCAACAAGTGATTCCGTTGTTTCCTTTTGGTTACGCGACGGAATCTGTCGACGATGTGTCCGGTGCGTGCGGAAAACCCTGTACCGGCTGTCAGTGGCGGATGCCAGACTCGGCTGCCATGGAACGGGAATACATGGACGCTCTCGTGGCACGGGCGGCCCGTGGGGAGAGAGTGAAGTACCTGCCGTTCTGGGGTCATCGGCCTCGTCCGGACGGCAGTCTCGGGGAGAGCTGCCTCAGCCAGTGGTGGCCGGCGGCGTTCACCGTCGGTTCGGTGACCTACGCCTCGGCCGAGCACTGGATGATGGCGGGCAAGGCGCGGCTCTTCGGGGACGCGGAGGGGGAGGCCCGGGCCGTGGCGGCGAGCAGCCCCGCCGCCGCGAAGAGGGCGGGCCGGCTGGTCGGGGGGTTCGACGAGGGCATATGGGCGCGGGAGCGGTTCGCCCTGGTCGTCGACGGCAGCGTGCACAAGTTCGGCCAGGATCCGGCGCTGCGGGCGTATCTGCTGGGCACCGGTGAGCGCGTGCTCGTGGAGGCCAGTCCGGTGGACCGGATATGGGGCATCGGACTCGCCCGGGACGATCCGCGCACCGCGGACCCCGCTTCCTGGCGAGGACTGAATCTGCTGGGTTTCGCGCTCATGGAGGCGCGTGCGCGGCTGCGCGCGGGGTGACGCCCCGCCCGGCCGGGCACCGGGACGCGCTTTCCCGGGACCCGGCCACGGGCGTCCGTCCACCGAGGGTCAGCGGGAGGTGCCGACGACCAGTGACGTGGCGTAAGGGTCGTCGTAGTCGTAACCGCTGCCCGAGTCCTCGTTGGCGACGCTCCAGATCAGGAATCCGAGGAAGACCGCGCTGATGACGATCGAGACCGATCCCAGGATGATCCCGGCGAGGGCCATGCCCCCGTTGGTCGCCTCGCCCCGCTTGGCGCGGCCCCGGCCGATGATGCCGAAGATCAGGGCGAGGATGCCCAGGATGATGCCGAACCCCCACATGCAGAAGCCGACCACCGCGATGATGCCGAGGACCATCGCCGCGATCCCCAGCCCGTTCGCGGGCGCCGGGCCCCAGGGCGGCTGGCCGCCGTAGCCGGGGTATCCCGGATAGCCGTACGAGGGCGAGGGCGCGGCCGGGTAGCCGTACGCCGCCGGGGGCACGGCGGGCGAGTCCGGGTAACCGTACGGGCCGGGCTGCCCCGGCCCGTTCGGTCCGACCGGCGGGGCGGGCACGGAGGGCTGCTGCGGGACGAAGGCCCCGGCCGGTCCGGGTACGGGCCCGGTACCCGAGTCGGCGCTCGGCATGGACGTGACCGTGGGCTGGTCGTGCACGGCGGGCGGGGCGGCGTCCGCGGGCCGCTTGCCCAGATCCACCCTGTGGTCGGGCGGAGCCCACGGATCGCGCCGCGCGCCCTCGCCCCCGGGCTGCTGTGTGTTGTCTGACATGGGCCTCCCCCATCGTGGTCCCGCCATGCTACGGCCCGTCCTGCAGCCGCAGGGCCCCGCCTACGATGACCGGTGCAGCCGGTGCGCCCGGCCGACAACAGAGATCCGGGAGTATCCGATGAACGATCTGCGCCCCTTCGTCGCGGGGCTGCCCAAGGCCGAGCTCCACGTCCACCACGTCGGATCGGCCTCCCCCCGCATCGTGGCCGAACTGGCCGCCCACCACCCCGACTCCAAGGTCCCCACGGACCCGGAGGCGCTGGCGGACTTCTTCACCTTCACCGATTTCGGACACTTCATCGACGTCTACCTCTCGGTGGTGGACCTGGTCCGCACCCCCGAGGACGTCCGGCTGCTCACCTTCGAGATCGCCCGGGACATGGCACGGCAGAACATCCGGTATGCGGAGCTGACCGTCACCCCCTTCAGCTCGACCCGCCGCGGGATCCCGGAGCAGGGCTTCATGGAGGCCATCGAGGACGCCCGCAGGGCCGCCGAGTCCGAACTCGGCGTCGTCCTGCGCTGGTGCTTCGACATCCCGGGCGAGGCCGGTCTCGAGGCCGCCGAGGAGACGACCCGGCTCGCCGTCGGACTGCGGCCCGAAGGGCTGGTCTCCTTCGGCCTGGGCGGGCCCGAGATCGGCGTGGGCCGCCCGCAGTTCAAGCCCTACTTCGACCGCGCGATCGCCGAGGGGCTGCACTCCGTGCCCCACGCCGGTGAGACCACGGGTCCGCAGACCGTCTGGGACGCCCTCACCGCGCTGCGCGCGGAGCGCATCGGTCACGGCACCAGCTCCACACAGGATCCGAAGCTGCTGGCCCACCTCGCCGAGCACCGCATCCCCCTGGAGGTCTGCCCCACGTCGAACATCGCCACCCGGGCGGTCGCGGACATCGAACAGCACCCGATGAGGGAGATGGTGGAGGCGGGCGTCCTCGTCACGGTCAACAGTGACGACCCGCCCATGTTCGGCACCGACCTCAACAACGAGTACGGGGTGGCGGCCCGGCTGCTCGGCCTGGACGAGCGTGGAGTGGCCGATCTGGCGAAGAACGCCGTGGAGGCCTCGTATCTGGACCCTGCGGGCAAGCGGGCGCTGGCAGCGGAGATCGACACGTACACGACGAACTGGCTGGAGGGCCCGGGCCGGTGAACCTCCCCGGTCACAATGGCCTCATGACCACCACCGTCACCGCCGTGGCCCACCGCGGCGATCCCTACCGTGCCCGCGAGAACACGCTTCCCTCGATCCGGTCCGCCGTGGAGCGGGGGGCGGACGCGGTCGAGATCGACGTCCGCGTCACCCGGGACAGGGTGCCCGTGCTGCTCCACGACTCCACGCTGGAACGCCTGTGGGGCCACGACATCCGGCTCGACCGTCTGGATCACCGGGAGTTGGCGCAGAGGACCGGCGGCGGGGTACCCACCCTGCGCGAGGCCCTGTCCGCCTCCGGTGACCGGCGGATCATGGTCGACCTGCCCGGTTCGACCGACGCGTCCGTACGGGAGATCGTCGGCCTGGTACGGGAGTGCGGGGCCCAGGACCGCGTGTACTACTGCGCGGACACACACGCGATGCTGCGGGTGCGTGCGGCCGACCCGTCCGCCGAGATCGCGCTGACCTGGACGACGCTCGCCCCTCCGCGCCCCGTGCTCCTCGAAGCGGTACGGCCGCGCTGGCTGAACTACCGTTTCGGGCTGCTGAGCCGCGAGCTCGCCGACCGCGTCCACTCGGAGGGACTGCTGGTCTCCGCCTGGACGGTGGACACCCGGCGCACGATGCGCCGGCTGCTCGCCTGCGGCGTCGACTCGATCACCACCAACCGGATCGACGCGCTCCGGAAGCAGTTGGCCAACTCCCCTGCGCGAGCCACTCCTTGAAGGTCCGGCATCATGGGCGGTCCGTACCGCCCATGATGCCAGGAGCAGACGTGCCCGAGCCCGGCCGCCGAACCGCGCCCTCCCGTGTCCGTGCCGACATCGCCCACAACGCCCGGGTGTGGAACTACTGGCTGGGCGGCGGCGACAACTATTCGGTCGACCGGGTGGTGGGGGACCGGGTCACCGGCATGTATCCGAGCATCGGCGAAGTGGCCCGCGCCGACCGGGCGTTCCTGGGCCGGGTGGTGCGTCATCTGGCCGGTGACGTGGGGATCGGCCAGTTCCTCGACATCGGCACCGGACTGCCGACCGCGGACAACACCCACGAGGTCGCCCAGCACACCGCGCCCGACGCACGTGTCGTCTATGTCGACAACGACCCGATCGTCCTGGCGCACGCGCGCTCGCTGCTCACCAGTTCGCCCGAGGGCGCCACCGAGTACATCGAGGCGGACGCCCGGGATCCGGAGCGGATCCTGCGCGCCGCCGGGCGGACCCTGGACCTCCGGCGCCCGGTCGCGGTGATGATGCTGGGCATCCTCAACTTCGTCCTGGACACGGACGAGGCACGGGGCATCGTGACGAAGCTGATGGACGCCCTGCCGTCCGGCAGCCATCTGGTGCTCACCCACCCCACGCTGGAGCTGGGCGGCGAGGGCAACGAGGCCGCGATGCGCTTCTGGAACGAGAACGCCACCCCGCCGATCACCGCCCGCGGCCGCTCGGAGTTCGCCTCCTTCCTCGACGGCCTGGACCTCCTGGAGCCGGGCATCGTGTCCTGTTCCCGCTGGCGGGCGGAGTCCACCGGGCGTATCCCCGAGATCGCCCAGTTCGGCGCGGTGGGCCGGAAGCCCTGACGCGGGGAGCACCGGTACGAAGACCGGGGCGGCCGGCGGCCGCCGCGCTTGCGGGCGGTGGAGGACCGGGCGCGGCAGCTGGAGTGACCCACCGGGCCGAGGCCGGACAGGCGGTCCGGGAACGGACCGGGACCGCCCGCGAGACGTACGGCGTCCTCCGGCCTGTCCGGGACGCCGGTGTACAGCGTCGATCCCACCGCCGCGAAGGGCGGCCACACGAACGTCACGGCGACGGACATCGTGGTGGCGGCCTTCGGCGTCCCATCGGCCGGGCGGGCGTCACGCCGTGACGGCCACCGCCTCCAGGCGTTTGATCATGCGGCGGACGACGAGCAGCGGGATGACCCCGAACACTCCGAAGGACATGTCGATGACGGTCCACCAGAACGGGATGTCCCGGATCGGCCCGCAGATCAGGGCGAGCGGGATGATCCCGGCACAGGCGATCATGCCGAACTCGATCACCCAGATGTTGCGGACCGGGTCACGGTAGGGACCGTAGAAGGCGACCGCGATGACGAGGTGGGCGAAGGCCAGCCAGTCGGTGCCGTACAGGACGAAGGGCTGGTTCGCGTCGACCTCGTCGAGACCGGTCCGCACCCGGCTGATCCATTCCGCCAGGGCGGGGAAGTGCTCGGGCACGGGAGAGGCGGAGGAGGCCAACAGGTCCTCGGCCCAGCGGAGTTCGGTGACCAGCGGGAAGGCGGTGAGTCCGCTGAGCACCAGACAGACGATGAAGACGACCAACCACACGCGTATGCGCCGCACAAGGGCTCGTTCGCTCATGACCGCAGCGTACGCACATCATGAACACGTTCAAAAGCTGGGGTCCGCCGCGTCCGGCGGGTACTCGGAGGCCGGCGGCCGAGTTCACTTCTTCGCGAGGCCGGTGCACTCCCTTCGCGGTCATGTCACGGGCGACGGGGAGTCGTTCGCGGCTCACGTCGCCGGGGAGGACGAGCGGGTCCTCGGCGAACGCCGCGGTCTTTCCGTCCCTGGAGGAGGCCGGGCTCCCGCCGGCCGGCGGCACCGGGCAGACGTAGTTCACCCAGGTGCCGGTTCCGCGGCGGCCTCCGGATGGTGGTAGCGGCCGACGCGCTTCTCCGCGTTGCGCTCGTGGCGGGCGGTGCCGGGGCTCCGGGACCGCCAGGGGACGCTGTGCAACCGTGCGCCGCCGGGCGCGGCCGCAGGTCCAGGTACCCGGCGACGTCGGGCTGCCCCCGCCCGGTCCGCCTCCTGCGCCCGGCCGGGCCTTGTGGACCGGGCGGGCGTGCCGTCGCTGACGACGGCGAGGCCCCGCCCGTCGGCCGGTGGTTCATGAGCGCCGGACTGGTCCTCCCGAAGAACTCGCCGGTGCCGCCGGTCTCCTCGGTGTGCGTGACGGGGATTGCGGTCCGGCGCGAGAAGGCGTCGGGCGTGGGGCGCCTCGGCTCGCCCTCGTCGTCGGTGCCGAGGGTCCCGTCGGTGAAGTGCAGGGGGCGTCCCGTGTCCGGGCGGCCGGGACCCGCGCGCCCGCCGGGCTCCCATGGGCGGCGATCGCCGCAGCCGGCCGGAACGGCGCCGGCAAGCCGGCACGGAGGAGACAGAGGGCCCGCGGCAGGGAAGGACGGCACACGAGGCGGTCCGGGACCGGGCGCACCCGCGCGGCACGCCGGCGCACCGGCCCGGCGGACGACGTACCAGCCGTCCGGTGCCGGCGGCCCGGCCCGCACACTCCGGCCACGGCGAACGAGGACACCGCCGTGGACGTCCCCGGGCCGCGGCCCGGGGACGTCCACGTGCACAGCGCTCAGTCGTCGAGCGAGGTCATGACGTGCTTGATCCGGGTGTAGTCCTCGAAGCCGTAGGCGGAGAGGTCCTTGCCGTAACCGGACTTCTTGAACCCGCCGTGCGGCATCTCGGCGACGAGCGGGATGTGGGTGTTGATCCACACGCAGCCGAAGTCGAGCTTCTTGGACATCCGCATCGCACGGGAGTGGTCCTTGGTCCACACCGAGGAGGCCAGGGCGTATTCGACGCCGTTGGCGTACTCCACGGCCTGGGCCTCGTCCGTGAAGGACTGGACGGTGATGACGGGGCCGAAGACCTCGTGCTGGATGATCTCGTCGTCCTGCCGGAGGCCGGAAACGACGGTCGGGGCGTAGAAGTAGCCCTTGTCGCCGACCCGGTGCCCGCCGGCCTCGACCTTGGCGTGCGCGGGGAGACGCTCGATGAACCCGCTGACCTGCGCCAGCTGGTCTGCGTTGTTCAGCGGGCCGTACAGCACGTCCTCGTCGTCCGGCAGTCCGGTCTTCGTGTCGGCCGCCGCCTTGGCGAGCGCGGCGACGAACTCGTCGTGGATGGACTCGTGGACCATGACGCGGGTCGCTGCCGTGCAGTCCTGGCCGGCGTTGAAGTAACCCGCGACGGAGATGCCCTCGACCGCCTTGGCGATGTCGGTGTCCTCGAACACGACGACGGGGGCCTTGCCGCCGAGCTCCAGGTGGACCCGCTTGACGTCCTTGGCGGCGGATTCGGCGACCTGCATGCCGGCCCGCACCGAGCCGGTGATGGAGGCCATCGCCGGGGTCGGGTGCTCGACCATCGCGCGGCCGGTGTCGCGGTCACCGCAGATGACGTTGAAGACGCCCTTCGGCAGGATCTGCCCGATGATCTCGGCGATCAGCACGGTCGACGCCGGAGTGGTGTCGGAGGGCTTGATGACGACGGTGTTGCCCGCGGCGAGCGCCGGGGCGAACTTCCACACGGCCATCATCATCGGGTAGTTCCACGGCGCGACCTGGGCGCAGACGCCCACCGGCTCGCGGCGGACGATGGAGGTGAGGCCCTCCATGTACTCGCCGGCCGAGCGGCCTTCGAGCAGCCGGGCGGCGCCCGCGAAGAAGCGGATCTGGTCCACCATCGGCGGGATCTCTTCGGTACGGGTGAGCTCCAGCGGCTTGCCGGTGTTCTCCGACTCCGCCGCGATGAGGTCCTCGGCCCGCTCCTCGAAGGCGTCCGCGATCTTCAGCAGGGCCTTCTGGCGCTCGGCGGGCGTCACGTCGCGCCAGGCGGGGAACGCGGCGGCCGCCGCGTCCATGGCGGCATCGACGTCGGCCTGTCCGGAGAGCGGCGAGGTCGCGTAGACCTCTTCCGTCACCGGGTTGACCACGTCGATGGTCCGCCCGTCCGCGGCGTCCCGGAACTCTCCGTTGATGTAGTTGCGCAGACGGCGCACCTCGGTGGTCACAACCACCCCTCCTGTCGGCTGTCCGATGGGTGAGACTTCCACCCTAAACCGTGGGGTGACGCTTTCGACATACCCACCCGCCGCGAACTTCGGATTCAGTGAGATCAGGACGCTCAGACAACGAATTTCATCGATTCGGGCTTGCCAGACAGACGAAGCCCGGTGCACAGTGGGGACGTGGCCAGTCGCAGCGCAGACTCCAGGACCGGGAACGGATCGTCCCCAGCGGTCGATGCCGTGTCCCTCGCAATCATCGAGCAGCTCCAGGAGGACGGGCGCCGGCCGTACGCCGCGATCGGCAAGGCCGTGGGCCTCTCCGAGGCGGCCGTACGCCAGCGGGTCCAGAAGCTGCTCGACCAGGGCGTGATGCAGATCGTCGCCGTCACGGACCCGCTCACCGTGGGGCTGCGGCGCCAGGCGATGGTCGGGATCAATGTCGAGGGCGACCTCGACCCCGTGGCCGAAGCCCTGGCGGCCATGGCCGAATGCGAGTACGTGGTGATGACCGCGGGCTCCTTCGACCTCATGGTGGAGATCGTCTGCGAGGACGACGACCACCTGCTGGAGACGATCAACAAACGTATCCGGGCCATACCCGGAGTGCGCTCCACCGAGAGCTTCGTCTACCTCAAGCTCAAGAAGCAGACCTATATGTGGGGAACCCGATAGCCGTGAGCAAGGACCTGAGCCGGACCGCGTACGACCACCTGTGGATGCACTTCACCCGCATGTCGGACTACGAGAACGCGCCCGTTCCCACCATCGTGCGCGGCGAAGGCACCTACATCTACGACGACAAGGGCAAGCGCTACCTCGACGGCCTCTCCGGGCTGTTCGTCGTCAACGCCGGACACGGCCGTCACGAACTCGCCGAGACGGCCTACAAGCAGGCCCAGGAGCTGGCCTTCTTCCCGGTGTGGTCCTACGCCCACCCCAAGGCCGTCGAACTGGCCGAGCGGCTCGCCCACCACGCCCCGGGCGACCTCAACAAGGTCTTCTTCACCACCGGCGGCGGTGAGGCGGTCGAGACCGCCTGGAAGCTGGCCAAGCAGTACTTCAAGCTCAAGGGCAAACCGACCAAGTACAAGGTCATATCGCGTGCGGTCGCCTACCACGGCACCCCGCAGGGCGCCCTGTCGATCACCGGCCTGCCCGCGCTCAAGGCCCCGTTCGAACCGCTGGTGCCCGGCGCGCACAAGGTGCCCAACACCAACATCTACCGTGCCCCGCTCTTCGGGGACGACCCGGAGGCCTTCGGCCGCTGGGCCGCCGACCAGATCGAGCAGCAGATCCTCTTCGAGGGCCCGGACACCGTCGCCGCCGTCTTCCTGGAGCCCGTGCAGAACGCCGGCGGCTGCTTCCCGCCGCCGCCCGGCTACTTCCAGCGGGTGCGCGAAATCTGCGACCAGTACGACGTGCTGCTCGTCTCCGACGAGGTCATCTGCGCGTTCGGCCGTCTCGGCACGATGTTCGCCTGCGACAAGTTCGGTTACGTCCCGGACATGATCACCTGTGCCAAGGGCATGACGTCGGGCTACTCCCCCATCGGCGCCTGCATCGTCTCCGACCGCCTGGCCGAGCCGTTCTACCAGGGCGACAACACCTTCCTGCACGGCTACACCTTCGGCGGTCATCCGGTGTCCGCCGCGGTCGGCCTCGCCAACCTCGACATCTTCGAGCGCGAGGGCCTCAACCAGCACGTCCTGGACAACGAGAACGCGTTCCTGACGACGCTGCAGAAGCTGCTCGACCTGCCGATCGTCGGCGATGTCCGCGGCAACGGCTTCTTCTACGGCATCGAGCTGGTGAAGGACAAGGCCACCAAGGAGACGTTCACCGACGAGGAGACGGAGCGCGTCCTGTACGGCTTCCTCTCCAAGGCGCTGTACGAGAACGGCCTCTACTGCCGGGCCGACGACCGCGGCGACCCGGTCGTCCAGCTCGCACCGCCGCTGATCTCCGACCAGTCGACCTTCGACGAGATCGAGGGCATCCTGCGCGGTGTCCTGACGGAGGCCTGGACGAAGCTCTGACCGACGCCACCGGCTGCCGCCTCCAGGGCGTCCGGCAGTCATTTCATACGGTCCACGCGGCCCGGATGCACCCGTTCGAGTGAGAAGGGGGCGTCCGGGCCGCGTACTGTCCCGTCACCCCGCTTCGGCTGCCTAGCGTGCCGAGTGACCGATCAGCTTTGTTTTCGTTGTATTCGTCCCCCGTGAGGGGACGGGAAATCTGATCCGAACCGAGGTGTACGCCATGGTGGCCCCGCCCGACAACGACGTGATCTGGGCACGTTCCCTGCATCACTCCCACAACGGATCACCGGGGCTCGACGGTGTCTCGATCGGCGTCCGCGACGGCGAGATCCTTGCCGTGACCGGCCCCCGGGGGTGCGGGAAGACGACCCTGCTGCACTGCCTCTCCGGCCAGCTGGTGCCCCAGCAGGGCGAGGTCTGGTTCAACAGCGTGCCCGTGCACACCATGGGCCCCCGGCTGCGCGAACGGCTCCGCCGGGACAGATTCGGCTGGATCGCCGCCGAGCCGCAGCTCGTGCCCGAGCTCAGCACCTGGGAGAACGCCGCCCTGCCGCTGCTGTTGCGGGGCGTCTCGCACCGGGCGGCGAAGAAGGCCGCCGCCGAGTGGCTGGAGCGCCTGGACATCGGCCCGCTCGCCAGGAAACGGCCCCACGCCCTGCTCCAGTCGCAGCGTCAGCGGATCTCCGTGGCCCGCGCGCTGACCGCGTCGCCGTCCGTGATCTTCGCGGACGAACCGACCGCGACCCTTCACCACGCCGAGCGCGCACAGCTCCTGCGCACCTTCACCACGGCCGCGCGGTCCCACGGGATCACCGTCGTGCTCGCCACCCACGACGCGGAGGTCGCCGCACTCGCCGATCGTGCGGTCGGCATGCTGGACGGCCGCCGTGTCACCACCGTCTCCCTGCCCGCCGCGTCCGATACGGAAGGCCGCTCGGCGTGCTCGCTCTCCGTCTGACCCGCGGCTCACATCCCCTGGTCCTGATGCGGCGCCTGCTCCTCGCAGCCGCATCGGCCGGGGTGGGTTTCCTGCTCCTGTGCACGCTGGGGTACGCCTCCGCGCACCCGGCGCACGCGTCGAGTTCCGTACTGCGGCTGCTGTGGTGCACCGTCCCGCTCGCCGCGACCGTCCAGTTCGCGGTGGCGGTCGCGCGCACGGATCCGAGCATCCGTCCGCGGCCCGGGCTCTTCGCCTCCGGTCTCGGGCCGGCCCGTCTCGCCGTGCTGGGCGCGGTCTCGACGGCCCTCTCCACCACACTGGGATCGGTGGTGGCGCTGCTCCTCTTCCTCCGCCTCCGTAGTGATCCGGCCGGGCTGCCGCTCGGCGGCGGCGCGGCCGAGTTCCTCGGCGCGGGCGCACCACTGCCGATGGGTGCCGCGCTCACGCTGCTGGCGCTGGTGCCGCTGGCCGCTTCCGCGGCCGGCGGGCTCGCGCTGCGTTCCAGGCCGGTCGCACCGTCCGGTGCCCAGGAGGCCGAGGAGGATCTCGCACCCGCACCGGCGCCGGCGGGGCTGCCCTGGGGAGTGGCGCTCACCGCGGTGGGACTCGCGGTCGAGGCGTACGCGAGCCGCGGCCCGGCGGGCGGCCCCTTCCCGCTGCCGGGCAGGCTGGGCTCGGCCCCGGCCGCCGTGCTCGCGGGCTGGATCCTCACCGCGATCGGTCTGGCCATGGTGGGGCCCGGTCTCACCCATCTGTGCGGACGGCTGCTCCAGGCGGTGCGCCCGGGGGCCGTACGGCTGCTGGCGGGGAGGGTCCTGATGGACGAGGCGTCGCGGATCGGGCGCCCGCTGGGCATCGTCTGCGCGGTCCTGTCCGGGGTGATCGCGGCCTCCGTGCTGTACACCGGCGGGCCCCGCCCCTTCGGTCCGCTCACCGCGCTCGGCGCCGTACTCGTCCTCGGCTGCACCACGGCCACCCTGCTGACCACCGCCCTGGAGGCCAGGCAGGCCCGTGCCCGTACGGCGAGGACCCTGCTGCGGCTCGGCGCGCCGGCGTCCGTCCTCCGCGCCGCCGCAGTCCTGCGGGCCCTGGTGCTGCTGACCGTTTTCGCCCCGCTCACCTGGGCGTTCGCGGAGCTGGCAGCGCTGCCTCTGACGGGGTGACATCCGCCGCCGGGCCGGTCCGTAGCATGGCGGCGTGGAGAACACGGACGAGTACACGTACGCGCCGGGCATCGAGATCGAGACGCTCACCGCATTCGACCAGGCAGTCGCGGCCGGCACGCTCGCCGGCCACCGCGTCCAGGCCGTCGACCTGACGGACCGGGGCGACGCGCTGCTCATGACCGACACCCGGGGCGCCGTCTTCCTCGGCTGCCGCATGGAACCCCGCTCGGACGCGAAGATACGGGCGGACGGCGCCTTCGTCTTCCCGCCGGTACCGGGTCTTCCCTTCGACCCGTACCGCGGGCTGCTCTACACCCCCGACGCCCTGTACGAGGGCCTGACCGAGGGTGGTTACGGATCGACGCCCGACGCCCGGGCGTACGACTGGTTCCAGGCGACCGAGGCGAACGGCGACGTCTTCGCCTCGATGCTGCGGGCACTCCACGACGACGCGGTCTCCGACGCTCTGGACGAGCACCTCGCCGGGGCCCGCGTGGTGGGCGTGATGGGCGGCCACGCGATGGCCCGCGGATCGGAGGAGTACCACGGCGCGGCCGTACTCGGCAGGGAGCTGGCCCGCAGCGGTCTGACCGTGGCGACGGGCGGTGGCCCGGGCGCCATGGAAGCGGCCAACCTCGGCGCGTACGCGGCTCCGCACTCCGACGCGATGCTGCTCAAGGCCTGTGAACTCCTGGCCGCGGAGCCGTCGTTCAGCCCGTCGGTCACCGCCTGGGTGAAAGCCGCCTTCGCCGTGCGGGAGCGCTGGCCTCACGGCGGTTCCTCGGTCGCGATCCCGACCTGGTTCTACGGCCACGAGCCGCCGAACGCCTTCGCGGACCACATCGCCAAGTACTTCGCGAACGCCGTGCGCGAGGACGGGCTGCTGGCCCGGTCGACGGCCGGTGTGATCTTCCTGCCGGGCGCCGCCGGTACCGTGCAGGAGATCTTCGACAACGCGACGCCGAACTACTACGAGTCGCGTTCCGCGCCCACACCGATGGTGCTGGTGAACCGCGCGCACTGGACGGAGAAACTGCCCGCGTGGCCCCTGCTGAGCGCACTCGCGGCGGGCCGGCCGATGGAGTCCCGCATCGCGCTCGTCGACACGGTGGAGGAGGCGGCCGGTGCCCTCGCCCGGCTGACGGGCTGACCCGGCCGGCAGCCGGGGCCGCCACCCGGCGCACTCAGGCCGGTGGGAGGACCACCGTCTCCGCCGGGTCGAAGGTCACGCCCACGACGGCCCCCTCCTCCGGGGTGTCCCGCAGCGCGCACTCCGCCTCCAGGTCCGGCCCCTCGCCGGGGTGCAGGAGGACGGTGACGTGGTGTCCGCGGAAGGTGCGTACGCCCACCGAGCAGCGCAGGCCGTCCTGCGGGCCGCCGATCCGGACGCCCCCCGGCCGCACGAGCAGTTCGCATGCGCCCTGAGGCGCCCCCTCGGGCACCGGTATCTTGCCCCAGGCCGTGTCGGCGGCCGTCCCCGTGACCGTGGCGTCCACCAGGTTGTCGAAGCCGAGGAAACGGGCGACGAAAGCCGACGCGGGATGCTGCCAGACCTCCAGCGGGGTTCCCGCCTGGGCGATCCGGCCGTCCCGCATGACCACGACACGGTCGGCGAGCGCGAAGGCCTCGCCCTGGTCGTGGGTGACGGCGAGCACGGTGGTGCCCAGCCGGCCGAAGAGGGTGCGGAGTTCGACGACGAGCCGTTCGCGCAGGCTCCGGTCCAGCTGGCCCAGCGGTTCGTCCAGCATCAGCAGCTTCGGGCGTGGCGCCAGGGCCCGGGCGAGAGCGACGCGCTGCTGTTCGCCGCCCGACAGAGCGGCGACGGCCCGTCGGCCGGCTCCGGGCAGGCCGACCAGATCCAGGAGTTCACCGGTCCGGCGGTCCCGCTCGGCGCGGGGGACGCCGTGCATCCTCAGTCCGAAAGCGACGTTGGCGGCGACGTCCCTGTGCGGGAACAGCTGATGGTCCTGGAACATCAGACCGAGCCCGCGCCGGTGCACGGGCAACGGGGCCTGGTCGGCGCCGTCCAGGAACACCCGTCCGCCGTCCAGGGGCTGCAGCCCGGCCACGGCCCGCAGCAGCGTCGACTTGCCGCTGCCGCTCGGACCCAGCACACAGACGATCTCGTGGTCCGCGACCTCCAGGTCCACCGCGTCCAGCGCCGTCCGTTTCCCGAACCGGACCGTGGCGGACTCCACTGCCAGCATCTCTAGAACTCCCCGGATCGGTCGGTGCGGATACGTTCGAGCAGGAGCAGCGACACCGCGCAGACGAGCATGAGAATCGTGCTGAGGGCCATCGCCTGGCCGTAGTTGAGCTCTCCGGAACGCCCGAGCAGCCTGGCGACGGCGACCGGCAGGGTGGGGTTGTCGGGGCGGGCGATGAACACGGTCGCGCCGAACTCCCCGAGTGACACGGCGAAGGCGAACCCGGCCGCCACCAGCACGGCCCGCCGCACCAGCGGGAGGTCCACCTCCCGCCAGGCCCGCAGCGGCGAGGCGCCCAGCACCGCGGCGGCCTCCCGCAGCCGGTCGTCCACGGCGCGCAGGACGGGCAGCATCGTCCGTACGACGAAGGGGACACCCACCAGGGCCTGCGCGAGCGGGACGAGGATCCAGGACGTACGCAGATCGAGCGGCGGTTTGTCGAGCGTGATGAGGAAGCCGAAGCCGACGGTGACCGCCGACACCCCGAGCGGCAGCATCAGCAAGGCGTCGAAGCCCCGCACGAGCGGCCCCGCCCGCCTGGTCAGGGCCGCTGCGGCGAGGCCTCCGACCACGAGGGCGATGAGCGTCGCGACGAGCGCGTAGCGCAGGGAGTTGCCGATGGCGTCGAGCGGCGGGACCAGGAAGGTGGAGCCGCTGGCGTCGACGGTCCGCAGGGCCCGGTAGAAGCCGGCCCCGTAGCCGTCCGAGGTGTCCAGGGAGCGTTCCACCAGCACGCCGAGCGGCAGCAGGACGAGGAGCAGCACGGTCAGCAGCACGCCGCCGAGCAGCACCCGCTGCCCGGCCCCGCGAGGAGGCCGGGACGTCTGCGCCGGGTCCACGAGCCTCAGGGCCGTCTCCCGGCGCCGTACGGTCCACGCGTGGACGGCGAGGATGCCGGCGACCGCCGCGAACTGCACCAGGGTCAGTACGGCGGCCGTCGGCAGATCGAGCAGTTGGGCGGTCTGCCGGTAGATCTCCACCTCCAGCGTGGAGTAGGCCGGACCGCCGAGGATCTGGACGACCCCGAAGGAGGTGAACGTGAAGAGGAAGACCATCAGTGCCGCCGCGGCCACGGCCGGGGCGAGCGCGGGCAGGGTTACCCGCCGCCAGGCTGCGAGGCGGCCGGCCCCGAGCACCCGGGCGGCCTCCTCCTGCCGGGGGTCGAGCTGCGACCACAGGCCGCCCACCGTCCGTACGACGACCGCGTAGTTGAAGAACACGTGGGCGAGCAGGATCGCCCACACCGTGGTGTCGAGCCGGACCCCCCAGAGCTCGTCGAGGAACCCGCCGCGTCCCAGCAGCGCCAGGAACGCCGTACCCACGACGACGGTCGGCAGGACGAACGGCACCGTCACCACGGCCCTCAGCAGCTGTTTGCCGGGGAAGTCGAACCGGGCGAAGACGTAGGCGCCGGGCAGCGCGATCAGGAGGGTGAGTGCGGTCGAGGCGAGGGCCTGCCAGGTGGTGAACCAGAGGACGTCGAGGATGTCCGGCCGGCTCAGCACCGTGCCGATCCGGCCGAAGCGCCAGACACCGTCCGCCTTCAGCCCCCGGCCGACGATCGCGAGGACCGGGTAGGCGAAGAACAGCGCGAAGAACGCGACGGGCACGGCCATGAGGCCGAGCCGCACCGCGTTCCCCCTCCAGGAGGGCCGCGCGACTACTTCACGACGAGCGAGGACCACGACTGGACCCACTGCTCACGGTTCTTGGCGATCTTCTCCGGGGCCACGGTCGCCGGCTCGTCGACGGTCGCTCCGAACTTCGTGAAGAGCTCCGGCAGCTTCGCGTCCTTCACCACCGGGTTCACGAACATGTTCAGCGGCATGTCCTCCTGGAACTGCTTGCTGATCAGGAAGTCCAGCAGCGCCTTGCCGCCCGCCTCGTTCTTCGCGCCGTCCAGCAGGCCGGCGAATTCGATCTGACGGAAGCAGGTACCTGTCGCGACGCCCGTCGGCGCCTCGGCGGGCTGCGGATCGGCGTACAGCACCTCGACGGGCGGGCTGGAGGCGTACGAGACGACGAGCGGCCGGTCGGCCTTGGTCTTCTTGCCGCCCGCGGAGCCGGAGAACTCCTCGTTGTACGCCTGCTCCCAGCCGTCGACGACCTTGACGCCGTTGTTCTTCAGTTTCTTCCAGTAGTCCTGGTAGCCGGTCTCGCCGTAGGTGGCGACCGTGCCGAGGAGGAAGCCGAGGCCCGGCGAGGAGGTCGCGGCGTTCTCGGTGACGAGGAGGTCCTTGTACGCGGGCTTCAGCAGGTCGTCGAAGGACTTCGGCGGATCGAGCTTCTTGTCGGCGAAGTACTTCTTGTCGTAGTTGACGCAGATGTCACCGGTGTCGACGGGCGTGACCCGGTGCCGGCCCCTGTCGAGCTGCGTGCCGGCCGGGACGCGGTCCAGGCCCTTCGCCTCGTACGGCGTGAACAGGCCGTTGTCCAGGGCCCGGGAGAGCAGCGTGTTGTCGGCTCCGAAGAACACGTCGCCGCGGGGGGAGCCCTTGGTCAGGATCTCCTGGTTGAGCGCGGCTCCGGCGTCACCGCTCTTGAGCACCTCGACCTTGTAGCCGGTCTCCTTCGTGAACGCCTTCAGGACGGCGTCCGAGGCGTTGAACGAGTCATGGCTGACCAGGGTGACGGTCCTGGAGCCGGCTCCCGCATCGCCGGAGGCCCCGTCGCCGGAACCGCCGCAGCCCGCGAGCACGGTGGCACCGAGCGCGGCGGCGAGCGCCGTCGCCGCGTACTTCGTGGTGGTCTTCATGATGATTCCTCCTGGAGATGACCAGGAAGAGACGCGGCCCTGCCCGCTCGCGAGCGGGCAGGGCGCAACAGCTTGAGTAAGGTCCGAACTTCCTACCCGGAATGACCCGGGCGAGGTTCAGAGGGTCTGCGGCCGGCCTGTCCCCGGTGCCGCACTCTCAGCGCTGTGGCGCTCCCCTGCCGGAATATGAAGTTGGTTTCCGGGCCAGGCTACACCGGCCGGATCACGCCGGACCGGCCGGATGGCACCTGCCCGCCGGGAGAGCGTCAGCGCTCGGAGGCAGCCAGCTGTCCGCAGGCTCCGTCGATCTCCTGGCCGCGGGTGTCCCGGACGGTGACCGGCACGCCATGGGCGGCGATCGCCTCGACGAAAGCCTTCTCGTCCTCGGGCCGCGAGGCGGTCCACTTCGAGCCCGGGGTCGGATTCAGCGGGATGAGGTTGACGTGTACCCGCTTCCCCTTGAGCAGCCGGCCCAGCCGGTCACCCCGCCATGCCTGGTCGTTGATGTCACGGATCAGCGCGTACTCGATGGAGATACGGCGGCCGGACTTCTCCGCGTACTCCCACGCGGCGTCCAGGACCTCGCGGACCTTCCAGCGGGTGTTCACGGGCACGAGGGTGTCGCGCAGCTCGTCGTCCGGCGCGTGCAGCGAGACCGCGAGCCGGCATTTGAAGCCCTCGTCGGCGAAGCGCAGCATCGCCGGTACCAGGCCCACCGTGGACACGGTGATACCGCGCTGCGAGAGCCCCAGACCGTCCGGCTCCGGGTCCGTCAGCCGGCGGATCGCCCCGACCACGCGCTTGTAGTTCGCCAGCGGCTCGCCCATGCCCATGAAGACGATGTTGGACAGCCGCGCCGGGCCGCCCGGGACCTCGCCGTCGCGCAGCGCCCGCATGCCGTCCACGATCTGGTGCACGATCTCGGCGGTCGACAGATTGCGGTCCAGCCCTGCCTGACCGGTCGCACAGAACGGGCAGTTCATCCCGCAGCCCGCCTGGGACGAGATGCACATGGTCACCCGGTCCGGGTAGCGCATCAGGACCGACTCGACGAGCGTGCCGTCATGCAGCTTCCAGAGCGTCTTACGGGTGGTGTCGTCGTCACAGCTGATGTGGCGCATGACCGACATCAGGTCGGGGAACATCGCCTCGGCGAGCTTGTCACGCGACGCGGACGGGATGTTGGTCCACTCCGCCGGATCGTGCGCGTACCGCGTGAAGTAGTGCTGCGACAGCTGCTTGGCGCGGAAGGGCTTCTCGCCGGTCGCGGCGACTGCTTCCTTGCGCTCGTCGGGCGTGAGGTCGGCGAGGTGCCGCGGCGGCCTCTTGGCTCCGCGGGGCGCGACGAAAGTGAGTTCTCCGGGCTTAGGCATGGTTCTTCCAGTGTCGCAGACACACCGTGGTCCTCAGGGCCGCCGGTGCTCGGGCGGCTCCCCGGCCACCCGCGCCGGCCGTCGGCAGGCCGCCCACGGCCCGCGAGCGGCTCAGCCGTGCGCGGCGACGGTGACCGATCGCACGGCCGGCGCCCGGTGCCGGCGCTCCCGCCGGCCCGGGCCCTGCAGGGCCGAGCGCATGTGCCGGTGGAGTCCCATGGACCGGCGGCGCGTCCGGAGGACCCGGCAGCAGGAGCCGGCCGTGCCGGCCGCAGCCGAACTCGACGAGCGCCGGCAGCCCTCCGTGGTTCAGGCGGGCGTTCCTGACGGTGTGGGTCCTGTCCGGACTGTTCCTCCTCCCGCGGTTCCGCGGGAACGGCAGGAGGCTGCCCCGGCGTCGTTGAGCGCACACGGGCGGGGCCCGCCGTCCGGTGGACGGCGGGCCCCGTGGAAGAGCGACGCGGAAAGCCGTGGCTCCGCTCAGCCGGATCCCACGAACAGCACCAGCAGCAGCCACACGACCGGAGCACTCGGCAGCAGCGAGTCGAGCCGGTCCATGATGCCGCCGTGGCCGGGCAGCAGTGTGCCCATGTCCTTGATCCCGAGGTCCCTCTTGATCATGGACTCGCCCAGGTCTCCCAGCGTGGCACTGACGGCGACGGCGAGCCCCAGCAGCAGTCCCTGCCACCAGCTGCCGTCCTCGATCAGGAACTGCATGCACAGCGCACCGGCGGCCATCGCGAAACCGACCGCGCCCAGAAGGCCCTCACGGGTCTTCCCGGGACTGATGCGGGGTGCCAGCTTGTGCGTGCCGAAGCGCCATCCGACGGCGTACGCACCGGTGTCGGCGACCACCGTGAGCAGCAGGAAGGTCAGCACCCGCCACGCACCGTCGTCCGCGGTGAGCATCATGCTGACGAACGTCGCCAGGAACGGCACGTAGAACACGGCGAAGACACCGGCCGTGACGTCCTTGAGGTAGCCCTCCGGGGGCTTCGTCATCCGCCAGACGAGGACCGCGAGCGCGGTGAGCGCCATCGCGGTCCAGGCGCCCTCCGCGTCCCGCACGTAGCCGGCGACCACCATGGCGGCGCCGCCGACGGCGAGCGGCACGAGGGGGGCGTTGATCCCCTTGCGCTCCTTGAGGCGGGAGGCGAGTTCCCAGAGCCCCACCACCGCCGCGATCACGACCACACCGACGAAGACGGCCTTCACGATGAAGAGCGACCCGGCGACGACCGCGCCGAGCCCGAGACCGACCCCTATGGCGGCACGCAGATCACGCCCCGCACGCTTCCTGTGCGGCGGGGGCGTCGGCAACGGGGTGGACATGGGCTCCTGCGGCTCTTCGTCACGGAACAGGGGGCCGCTGACGCGGGCGGCGGCGTCCCTGTTCCGGTCGTCGCGGTCGTCAGCGTCTCTACCTGCGTCGGGAGCGTCCGGCACGATGGGCATGGGCCGAGTCTGCTGGGCGCCTCGCACATCGTATGCGGGACCCGCCGGAGCGGTCCCCGTCTCGGACGCGCCCCAGTAACCGGCTCCCTGCGGGGCGCCCCAGGAAGAGTCGTTCATCAGACTTCGAGCAACTCGGCTTCCTTGTGCTTGAGCAGCTCGTCCACCTGCGTGACGTACTTCGCGGTGGTGTCGTCGAGCTCCTTCTCCGCACGGCGGACCTCGTCCTCGCCGGACTCCTTGTCCTTGACGAGCTTGTCGAGCGACTCCTTGGCCTTACGGCGGATGGAGCGGATCGAGATCTTGGAGTCCTCGGCCTTGGTCTTGGCGACCTTGATGTAGTCCTTGCGGCGGTCCTGCGTGAGCTCGGGGAACGTCACACGGATGATGTTGCCGTCGTTGCTCGGGTTGACACCGAGGTCCGAGTCACGGATCGCCTGCTCGATGTTGCGCAGGGCGGTCTTGTCGAACGGGGTCACCACAGCCATCCGCGGTTCGGGGACCGAGAACGAGGCGAGCTGGTTGATCGGGGTCAGCGCGCCGTAGTAGTCCGCGACGATCTTGTTGAACATCGCCGGGTGCGCACGACCGGTACGGATCGCGGCGAAGTCCTCTTTCGCGACGACGACGGCCTTCTCCATCTTCTCCTCGGCCTCGAGGAGGATTTCTTCGATCACCACGTGCTCCTGCGTGTCTTGGGCGGACCCGGCATCGTCGGATCCTGCGTCGGCGTCCTCACCTGCACGGTGTCCGACCGGCAGGCCGTTGTCCATCTTCTGGGCCGTCAGGCCCGGGTGCTCTCTTCGCTCACCAGCGTGCCGATCTTCTCACCCTTGACCGCGCGGGCGATATTGCCCTCCGCGGTCAGCTCGAAGACGAGGATCGGGAGCTGGTTGTCACGGCAGAGCGTGATGGCGGTGGCGTCGGCGACCTTGAGATCGCGGGCGATCACCTCGCCGTACTCCAGCGCGTCGAACTTCACCGCGTCGGGGTTGGTCTTCGGGTCGGAGTCGTAGACCCCGTCCACGCCGTTCTTCCCCATCAGCAGCGCCTCGGCGTCGATCTCCAGGGCGCGCTGGGCCGCGGTCGTGTCGGTGGAGAAGTACGGCATTCCCATGCCGGCACCGAAGATCACGACGCGTCCCTTCTCCAGGTGCCGTACGGCACGGAGCGGGATGTACGGCTCCGCGACCTGACCCATGGTGATGGCGGTCTGGACGCGTGAGTCGATGCCTTCCTTCTCCAGGAAGTCCTGCAGCGCCAGGCAGTTCATGACCGTGCCGAGCATGCCCATGTAGTCGGACCGCGCCCGGTCCATGCCGCGTTGCTGGAGCTCGGCGCCACGGAAGAAGTTACCGCCGCCGATGACGACCGCGATCTCCGCGCCGTCACGAACGACCGCGGCGATCTCGCGGGCGATGGTGTGCACGACATCGGGGTCGACACCGAGCCCTCCGCCACCCGCGAAGGCCTCACCGGACAGCTTCAGCATGAAGCGCCCGGAAATCGTGCCGTCGTCGCGCTTGTGATCACCCTGTGTGGCGTCCGCGCCCTTGTTCATGGAGATTCTCCTCGTGCACATACGAAGAAGGCCATTGCCGGTGGGGCTGTGTCCCTCAGCGGCAATGGCCTCCTCGTCAGATCTGCGGTCGTCCGGCTGAGTGCGGCCGACGACTGCACCAGACCCTATCGGGGTCCACCGTTGTTCGCGGACGGACTCAGATGCCGACCTTGATGCGCGTGAAGCGCTTCAGGGTGACACCGGCCTCGTCCAGGACCTTCTGGACGGACTTCTTGTTGTCCAGCGCGTAGGGCTGGCCGAGGAGCGTGGCCTCCTTGAAGAAGCCGTTGACGCGACCCTCGACGATCTTCGGGAGCGCGGCTTCGGGCTTGCCCTCGGCGCGCGTGGTCTCCTCGGCGACGCGGCGCTCGGCCTCGACGACCTCGGCCGGGACGTCCTCGCGGGAGAGGTACTTCGGCGCGAAGGCGGCGATGTGCTGGGCAATGCCCTTCGCCAGCTCGGCGTCGGCCTTGTCGAGCTCGACCAGTACACCGATCTGCGGCGGCAGGTCGGGCATGGTGCGGTGCATGTAGACGGAGACGTAGTCGCCGGTGAACTGCGCGAAGCGGTCCAGGACGATCTTCTCGCCGAGGTTGGCGTTGGCCTCGTCCACGTACGCCTGAACGGTCTTGCCGGGCTCGATCTCGGAGGCGAGGAGCGCCTCGATGTCAGCCGGGGAGGTCGCGGCGACGTGGGCGGCGAGCGTGTTGGCGACGGCCTGGAACTTGTCACCCTTGGCGACGAAGTCCGTCTCGCACTTCAGCTCGAGCAGGACGCCGGACGTCTTGTCCTCGGAGACGACGGAGACGACGGCACCGTTCTCGGCAGAACGGCCCTCGCGCTTGGCGACGCCCTTCTGGCCCTTGATACGGAGCGCCTCGACGGCGCCGTCGACGTTGCCGTCGGCCTCGTCGAGCGCCTTCTTGCAGTCCATCATGCCGGCGCCGGTGAGCTCGCGGAGCTTCTTGACGTCAGCGGCGGTGTAGTTCGCCATGAGTCTGTTTCTCTCTCGAAGTCTGAAAGATCTACGGGTCAACGGCGGGGGCGGTGCGATGCACCGGCCCCCGCCGTCATTCAGCCGTGACTGACGGGTGTCAGGCCTGCTCGTCCGTGGCCGGAGCCTCGGCGGCGGGCGCCTCGGCGGGGGCCTCGGCCTGCTCGGCAGCCTGCTCGTCGGCGGCGGCGGCCGGCTCGGCGTCGGCGGCCTTCTCGGTCTCGGCGGAGGACTGGGCCTCTGCGTCGTCCTTCTTCTCGCCCGTGAGCAGGTCGCGCTCCCACTCGGCGAGGGGTTCGCCGGCGGCCTTCTCGCCCGGCTTCGAGTCACCGGTCGCGGCACCGGAGCGGGCGATGAGGCCCTCGGCGACGGCGTCGGCGATCACGCGGGTGAGCAGGGTGACGGAGCGGATCGCGTCGTCGTTGCCCGGAATCTTGTAGTCGACCTCGTCGGGGTCGCAGTTGGTGTCGAGGATCGCGACGACCGGGATGTGGAGCTTGCGCGCCTCACCGACGGCGATGTGCTCCTTCTTGGTGTCGACGATCCAGACGGCGCTGGGCACCTTCTGCATCTCGCGGATACCACCGAGGGTCTTCTCCAGCTTGGCCTTCTCGCGGGAGAGGACCAGGAGCTCCTTCTTGGTGAGGCCGGAGGCGGCCACGTCCTCGAAGTCGATGAGCTCGAGCTCCTTCAGACGCTGAAGGCGCTTGTAGACGGTGGAGAAGTTGGTGAGCATGCCACCGAGCCAACGCTGGTTGACGTACGGCATGCCGACGCGCGTCGCCTGCTCGGCGATGGCCTCCTGGGCCTGCTTCTTCGTACCCACGAACATGATGGAGCCGCCGTGGGCGACGGTCTCCTTGACGAACTCGTAGGCGCGGTCGATGTACGACAGCGACTGGAGCAGGTCGATGATGTAGATGCCGTTGCGCTCGGTGAAGATGAAGCGCTTCATCTTCGGGTTCCAGCGACGGGTCTGGTGACCGAAGTGGACGCCGCTCTCCAGCAGCTCCCGCATCGTGACGACGGCCATGGCCGTACTCCTTGAGGTACTCGGTTGTCGCGACCGCAGGATTGCTGTCGCGCCTGACGCCCCGACGCGCCGTGCCACAAGGGACCGAGGAGCGCGGCCACCGTCCGCAGAGAGGGAGGTGGCGGGGCGTGCGAAGTCGACCCGGTGACCCGGATCGCCAGAAGAAGTGTACGGGACCCGCCGGGTGCCGGGTGACGGCGATGTCCACAACCGCTCGGCCGTCCACAGATCCGGGCCATGATCCCCGCGGGACGCCGCCCCCGGGAGATCGTTGCCGTCATGTTCCGCTCACCTGGAAGAACCGTCGGCCCGCCCCGTGCCGCCCCGTCGGTGCGAGGCACACCGCCTGCCCCTCCGGCCACGCCGGCGGCAGCCCTCCTCCTCGCGCTGCCGGCCACGACGCTGGCCGCACTGCTCGTGGTCCTGCTGGGACCGTTCACCGCCAGGGCCGCGGCGGGCGCGCCGCCCGGCGGTGACCGCGCCTGGCCGCTCGCGGGCCGGCCCCTGGTCGTACGGGGCTGGGAGCCGCCCGCCGGCCCTTACGGGCCGGGCCATCGCGGAGCGGACCTCGCCGCTCCGCCGGGCACCCCGGTGCGGGCGGCCGCCTCGGGCCGGGTCGCCTTCGCGGGTCCGGTGGCGGGGCGCGGAGTGGTCTCCGTGGACGTGGCCGGGAGCGGGGAGCCGCCGCTCCGCTTCACGTACGAGCCGGTGCGGGCCCAGGTCACCGAGGGCGACGAGGTGGTGGCGGGGCAGGTGGTGGGGACCGTCGGGCCGGAGACGTCCCACTGCGCGTCCGGCTGTCTCCACTGGGGCCTGCGGCGCGGAGACGTCTATCTGGACCCGCTGTCGCTGCTCCCTCCGTCACTGCTCCGACGGGGTCCTTCCCGGCTGCTGCCGGTGTTCGGTGTGCCGCTCCCCGGGGCGGACCGGAGGCCTGCTCAGCCTCGCACTCCGCGCAGAACCATGGCCACGGCCGTGTCCGCCACGGTGTCCGGCTCCTCCGCCGCGCCCAGCTCGATCCTGCGCACCGCGGCGTCCACGGAACCCTGCAACAGCATGGCGGCGAGCCTCGGCTCGGTGTGGCCCAGGTCGGCGAGTGCCTCGACGATCATGGCGATCAGGCCGCCGTGCGCGGCGCGGATCTTCTCCCGGGCGCCCGCGTCGAGCTCACTCGCGGAGATCGCCACGACCGCGCGATGCCGCCGGTCACCGACCAGGTCCAGCTGCCGGCGGACATAGGCTTCGATCTTCTCCTCGGGTGTCCCGGCCCGTTCCATCGCGTTCTCGACCTCGGCGGCCCAGACCGGGAAGTCGACGGCGCAGAGCTCCTCGACGACGGCCGCGCGGGAGCGGAAGTACTCGTAGACGGAGGACCTGGCGAGGCCGGTGCGCTCGGCGAGAGCGGGGAAGGTCAGCGCCTCCGTACCACCCTCGGACAGCAGGGAGCGCGCGGCGTCCAGGAGGGCGCCGCGCTGCATGGTCCGGTGCTCGGCCACGGAGGCCGCTCGAATCCTGGGCACCTCCCCACTCTACGGCGGCATCTGTTCGAAGGGGGGTGTACGCCCGCGTCCGGCCGGCCGGAGCCGCCTCGGCTCAGCGTCCCGCGTCGGCCAGTTTCGCCCGGAGCTGCAGCACCGATTTGGTGTGGATCTGGCTGACCCTGCTCTCGGTGACACCGAGGACGTTTCCGATCTCGGCGAGGGTGAGACCTTCGTAGTAGTAGAGCGTGACGACGGTCTTCTCCCGCTCGGGGAGTGTGTTGATGGCGCGGGCGAGCAGCCGTCTGAGCTCGCGGTCCTCGGCGACCTCGACCGGATTGTCGGCCGCGGTGTCCTCCAGCGTGTCCATCAGGCTCAGCCGGTCGCCGCCTTCGCCGCCCACGTGCAGCAACTCCTCCAGCGCCACCACGTTGGCGAGCGACAACTGGCTGAAAACGGCGTGCAGTTCCTCCAGGGCGATACCCATCTCCGCGGCGACCTCGGACTCCGACGGCGTACGCCGCAACCGCGCCTCCAGCGTGGCGTAGGCGCGCTCGACCTTGCGCGCCTTCTGCCGCACGGAGCGGGGAATCCAGTCCAGCGCCCGGAGCTCGTCGATCATCGCCCCGCGGATCCTGGTGATCGCGTACGTCTCGAACTTGATGGCCCGCTCGATGTCGAACTTCTCGATGGCGTCGATCAGCCCGAAGACGCCGGACGAGACGAAGTCCGCCTGCTCCACATTGGACGGCAGCCCCACACTGACCCGGCCGGCGACGTACTTCACCAGCGGTGAGTAGTGCAGGATCAGCTGCTCCCGCAGCCTCTCGTCGCCCGTGGTCTTGTACGAACGCCACAACTCGTCGAGCGAGGAGGGGGCGGGAGGGCGCACAGTGCCACGCGCAGCCGGTGGTACTGCCGCGCGGTCAGACCCGGAGGTGTGCTGGGGCATGTGGTGCCTTGAGCCGTTCTGCTGTGAAGTGCTGGGACGTGTCTGCGGGGCGGATTCCTTGTGAGCGTAGCGTGACCGAGGTGTCGCGGTGAGCGAAGGGCGAGGGAACCGCGCTGTGCGATGGCGTTCCGGATCTCCGTCTTTTCCCCGCCGCCCGACAGGGCCCGACGGCATGGACCGTCACCGCTCGCACCGTTCCCGGAGGCCCGACCTGGTACTGCCGAGGCCATCGGCATCACCTTTTCACCCGAATGCTCCGGGTCAAGTACCGCCTCGCCGCGCGTCCCCTTCTCGTGTCCGTCCCTGCGTCAACCTCCATCCGCCGCCCTCCCGTTCGACGAACCCCAGTGAGTGCAGTTCGTACAACCGCCCGAGCGCTTCGTCCGTTGACGCCCCGGCGCTCCGGGCCACGTCACGCCCGTCCATGCTGCCCTTCCGGGGCAGCGCGTCCAGCACCCGTGCGGAGGCGGCGTCGAGGCTGTCCCTGGGCAGGACCGGGCCGCTCCTGACCGGAGCGAGTTCGCCGATCTCCCCCACCAGCTCGGAGATCTCGGCGGCATCGGTGACCAGGACGCCCTCACCGCGGAGGAGTTCGTGGACCCCGGCTGAGAGACCGCTGGTGGCGGGGCCCGGCACTCCCATCGTGAAGCGGCCCAGCCGCTGTGCGTTCCTCGCGGTGACAAGTGAGCCGCTGCGGTACTCGGCCTCCACCACCACGGTGCCTCTCGTGAGTGCCGCGATCACCCTGTTCCGCAGGATGAATCTGCTGCGCGTCGGATGGTCCGAGGGCGGCAGCTCACCCATGACCATGCCCTGTTCCACGATGCGGCCGATCAGCTCGGAGTGTCCTCGGGGATATGCCACGTCCACCCCGCAGGCCAGGACCGCCATGGTCGCCCCGCCTGCGGCCAGTGCCCCGCGATGGGCGGCGCCGTCCACCCCGAACGCCGCACCGGAGACCACGACCCAGCCCCGCTCGGCCAGCCCCGCGGCGAGCGTCGTCGCCATGTGCGCCCCGTAGGGCGTACAGGCCCGGGCGCCGACCAGGGCGACGGAGCGCAGCGCCCACAGACGCAGATCGGGCCGGCCGCGCACCCAGAGCCCGATGGGCCGCGCGTCACCCAGATCGTCGAGCTGGCTCGGCCACTCCCGGTCGCCCGGGCAGACGAACCGCCCGCCGATACCGGCCACGTCCGCCAGGTCCCTCCCGGGATCGGCGCTCGAGACCCGTAGCCGGTAACCGGCGAGCCGGGCGGCCGTCATCCCCTTGAGTGTCTGCGCCGACCCGTCCGTGCCGCCGAGACGCCGCATCAGCTCCACCGGCCCGATCTCGCGGATCCAGCGGCCTCCGCGCTCGTCCCCCGGTTCGAACACGCGGGTCAGGGCGGCACGCGCCAACCGCTCCTGCCCGCTGTGGTCCGGTGGCGCGTTCACAGGGCACCCGCCTGTACCGGGACCCCCCGCGGGATGCCCGTCCGCAGCTCCAGGGCCACCGCGATGTCCGAGGCGTCAGGGCGGTCGGCGGCCCTCAGGTCCGCCACGGTCCATGCCACACGCAGGACCCGGTCGAGGCCGCGGGCGGTGAGGATGCCCCGCTCCATGTCGCGCTCGGCCGCCATCAGGGCGCCGGGCGCCGTGACCAGCCTGGTCCGCAGCTCGTGCCCGGGCACTTCGCTGTTGGTGGTCCATGGGGTGCCCACGAGCCGCGCCGCCGCGCGCTCCCTGGCCTCCCGTACGCGGATGGCCACCTCGGCCGAGGACTCCCCGCGGCCACCGCTCCCCATCAGGTCCGCCCGCCCGACCGGCTCGACCTCGACGCGTAGGTCCACCCGGTCCAGCAGTGGGCCCGACAGCCGCGCCTGATAGCGGCGCACGGCGGACGGCGGGCATTCGCACCCCGCACCGGCCAGGGTGTGCCTCCCGCACGGGCAGGGATTCGCGGCCAGGATCATCAGGAAGCGGGCGGGCAACCGGACCACCCCGGCCGCGCGGGCGACCACCACGTGCCCGGACTCCAGGGGCTGGCGCAGTGCGTCGAGGGCCCGCCCCGAGAATTCGGGGGCCTCGTCGAGGAAGAGGACGCCCCGGTGCGCCAGGGACACCGCTCCCGGCCTCGGCAGACCGTTTCCCCCACCCACGAGTGACTGCATCGTCGCCGAGTGGTGCGGAGCGCAGTACGGCGCCCTGCTGATCAGAGGTTCGCCCGGCGGGAGGATGCCGGCGACCGAGTGCACCGCCGTCACCTCGAGGGATTCCCGCCGGGACAACGGCGGCAGGATCGCCGTGAGCCGCTCGGCCAGCATGGTCTTCCCCGCCCCGGGCGGACCGGAGAGCAGCAGATGGTGCCCCCCTGCCGCGGCCACCTCCAGCGCCTTGCGTGCACGGTCCTGGCCCGCGACATCGGCCAGATCTGGCCGGTGCGCCGTGCCGTCGGCCGACAGCGGAGCCAGCCCCGCGCCGAGGCCGGCTCCGGGCACCATCAGTCCCGCGAGCATCGTGTCGGGACGGCCCCGGTCGGCGGCCGGCTCCTCGGGCACGGGCTCGTCGCCGAGGACGGCGATCAGCTGGCGCAGGCTCCGTACACCGAGGACCGAGACGCCCGGCACGAGGGCGGCCTCCCCAGCCGTCTGCTCCGGGACGACGACATGCCGGTAACCCGCCTCCGCCGCCGCGAGCACCGCGGGCAGCACCCCGCGCACCGGGCGCACCCTGCCGTCGAGTCCGAGCTCCCCGATCATCACCACATCGGCGATGGCGGCAGGGTCGATCCGCTCGGCCGCGCCGAGCACCGCACACGCGACAGCGAGATCGAAACCCGAGCCGCCCTTGGGTACGGAGGCGGGGGACAGGCCCACCGTGAGTTTCTTCTGTGGCCACTCGGCCCCCGAGTTGACGACCGCGGCCCTGACCCGGTCCCGGCTCTCCACCAGGCTCTTGTCCGGCAGGCCGACCAGCGTGAAGGCCGCCACACCTGGCTCCAGATCGGCCTGGACCTCCACCACCACACCCTCGACACCGACCAGAGCCACCGAACACGCCCGCGCGAACCCCATCAGGCCACACCCCGGACATGCTCGGCCACCGGGGCGCCGCGCCGGGGCAGGATCACGCCGATCAGATCGATCCGGACCCCGCCCGGCGGTGGCCCGCCGTGCCGGTCGAGCCAGATCTCGGCGAGCCTGCGCAGCCGGTCGGCCTTGGCCGGTGTGACGGCCTCCATCGGGTGTTCGAAACAGCTCGCTCTGCGGGACTTCACCTCGCAGACGACCACCGCGTCGCCGTCCCGGGCGACGATGTCGATCTCACCTGCGCGACACCGCCAGTTGCGGTCCAGCACGGTCATACCGGCGTCCGCCAGCAGCCGTGCCGCCAGATCCTCGCCGTACCGCCCGAGTGCCCCCCGTGCGTTCATGTCGGCACCACCTCCGGCCCCGACTGTGACGCCCCCCGCCCGACCTGTTGGATCTTGGTGGACAACTCGGCCGTTGTGGATATCCCGGCCACCCGGACGAGTGAACCGGGCGGCGCCGGCGGCACGCCCGGGATCAGCCGCCCGGGAGTTCGAGATCGCTCTTGTTGAGCTCCTCGATGTTCACGTCCTTGAAGGTCAACACCCGAACCTGCTTGACGAACCGGGCGGGCCTGTACATGTCCCAGACCCATGCATCCGCCATGGATACCTCGAAAAAGACCTCACCCTGGACCGAGTGCACCTGCATCTCGTAATCGTTGGTGAGGTAGAAGCGCCGCTCGGTCTCGATCACATATTTGAACAGACCGACGACATCGCGGTACTCCCGGTAGAGCTTCAGCTCCATCTCGGTCTCGTACTTCTCGAGGTCCTCGGCACTCATGGCATGTTCCCCTTCAGCCGTGCGTCCCCCTATTGTGCGTCAGCCCCGCACACCCCTGGCCGATTAGACGATTTCGGGGGCGAGAACCAGCGGAACACTCGGGGGACCCTCGTCGAGCAGCGTGCGCAGCAGCCCTGCGAGCCTGGTCGGGTACACCGTCTCACGCGTGGCGAGAAGTTCGGCGGAAGTCCACCACCTCAGACCGGCGACGCTGCGCAGCTCCAGCTCGGTGAGCCCCTTCCGGTCGGTCGCGGTCTGCGACGTACGGGCCAGGAAGTACCACTCGTCCTGGTCCCAGCGCCGGCCGTCGAACGGGAAGGAGCAGGTCCTCGTCCACAGCAGCGGCCCGAGGGAGACATCCGTGATGCCGGTCTCCTCGGCGAGCTCCCGCAGGGCGGCCTCCTCCCGGGTCTCCTCGCCCTCCAGGCCGCCGCCCGGGGTGAACCACCAGCTCTCGGCCGGGTCCTCGGGCTCGAAACCGTGCAGCAGCAGAATCCGGTCGTCCGGGTCCAGGAGCACCACACGAGCGACCTTGCGCGCCTCAGTACGCATCGGCGGACGCCTTCGGCCCCTTGGTCCTCCGGGCGGAGCGGGTCGCGAGCGGACCGTAGGCGGCTCCGCCCAGGATGAGCACGGCACCCGCCACGAGGGCGCCGGCCTGCAGCCGCAGCGGCCCGTCGGACGACACACCACCGGGCAGGGCGGCAAAGGCCTCGGGACGGCCGATCATGCCGTTCATGGGCCATACCACGGCGTCCACCCGCGCCTGGACGGCACCGCGCTGCACTGAGCCCTGTCCCGGATCCTCCAGGTGCACACGGGAGTCCAGCGAGGTGTTCCGCTCGTCCCCGAGGAGGAAGAGCTGGCCCTCGGGCACCTCGGCCGTGAAGTTCCGGGGTGAGGCCGGAGTCCCGGCAGCCGACGCGGGCGACGAGGCGCCCCTGTCCCGCAGATACGGTTCCTCGACGGCCTCGCCGTTGACGGTGAGCCGGCCGCCCTTGTCGCAGCACGCGACCTTGTCGCCCCCCACCCCGACGACACGCTTCACCATGGGGACGGCTCCCCAGGCCGAGTCCGTGAAGACGACGACGTCTCCACGCCGCACATCGCCGCCGTCCACCCGCTCCGCGAGCACCCGGTCGCCGGCGTTCACCGTCGGTGACATCGAGTCGGTCGGCACGGTGTACGGCTTGTAGACCACCGCTCCCCAGGCGAATCCGCCGAGGAAGAGCACACAGCCGACGGCCACGGCCAGGTTCGACAACACGTTGCCGAGCCGGCCGTGGCCGTCATGACGTCCTGATCCACTCATCCCAGCGCTCCCCATCGGAGATCGACAATCGCTGATCCGAGTCGGCACCCTACCCGGCGGTACGCCCGCGGGTCAGCCTGCGGCGTCGCCAGAACACGAGGGGCAGCGCGCCTGCTGCACCCAGCACTCCGGGAACCGCCGCAGCGGCAGCCGCGTTCAGCCCGGGCTGGTCGAAGGTGCTCGGCACCGGGAGGGTCGCCCAGCGGTTGACCGGCCAGGCCACGACGACGGCCCGCCCGACCACCTCGTCCGTGGACACCGTGCCCTGACCGGGCAGCTCCTGGTGATAACGGGAGTCCAGCGAATTCTGCCGGTGATCACCCATGACCCAGATCCGGCCCTCGGGCACATGGATCGGCCCGAAGGGCTCGTCGTCACAGGCACTGTTGCCCGCGAAGATGAACGACTTGTCGTCCAGTGCCTTGCCGTTGACCGTCACCGGCCCGTTCTTCTTGCACTCGACCGTGTCGCCGCCGACTGCGATGACCCTCTTGATCAGGTCCTTCTCCTCGGCCGACGGCATCAGCCCGATGAAGCTCAGGAACTTCTGCACCGCGTTGGGCTCGGGCGCCGCGGTGTCCTCCAGCCAGCCGCCCGGGTCGTGGAAGACCACGACCTCCCCGCGTTCCGGCTCCGAACCGAACCACGGCGTCAGCTTGTCGACCAGCACCCGGTCGCCCCGCTGCAAGGTGTTCTGCATGGAGTCCGAGGGAATCGAGAACGCCTGCACCAGGAATGTCTTGATCAGCAGCGCGAGAACGAGTGCGATGCCGATGAGGAGCGGCAGCTCCTTCCAGAACGAACGGGGCTTCTTCACCGCCGTACTGCCACCGTCCGGGGAGTCGCCGTCACTCCCCGCCTCCACCGGGACCCCGCTGTTCGAAGGCCGGTCCTCGGGTTCGTCGTGTCCGGATCGTGCGCCGACCGCCAAATCCCCCACATCCACTCCTCACTCCGTGCCACCGCCCGCGCCCGATTCGGCGCAGGCCCACCACTCCCATAACGAGCGGGAGTTCCGCAGGGGTCGGGAGCAGGATCATTCCGTTGTGATCCTGGGAGGACACACTATTCGACGGGGCCGCCCCGGCCGTCGTTCCGGCGCTCCCGCCGGGGACGGAGGCGTACGTTCCGGGCTCCTCCAGCCTGCGCCAGTGCCCGAGCGGCCAGGCGATCACCACGGCCCGCCCCACGACCTCGTCCTCCGACACCGTGCCCTTGCCCGGTTTGTCGAGGTGGAACCGCGAGTCCGCGGAATTCGACCGGTGATCACCCAGCACGAAGATGCGGTCCCGGGGGACCCGTACCTCGAATTCGAGGGTGGAGGGCACATCTCCGGGATTCAGATACGGCTCGTCGAGCGCCACACCGTTGACCGTGATCCTGCCGTCGGTACCGCAGCACTTCACGGTGTCACCCCCGACGGCCACCACGCGCTTGATCAGGTCCTGCTCGTCCTCGGAGGGCAGCAGCCCGATGAAGGTCAGCAGCTCCTTCACCTGTTTCACGCCGGCAGGCGGATCCTCGGTGGTGGTGTTCTCCTGCTGCAGCCAGCCGCCCGGGTCCTTGAAGACGACGACGTCGCCACGCTGCGGTTCGGAACCGAACCAGGGGGTCAGCTTGTCCACCAGCACCCGGTCACCGATGCGGATGGTCTGCTCCATCGACCCGGAGGGGATCACGAAGGCCTGGACGAGGAAGGTCTTGAGCACCAGGGCGATCAACAGCGCGACGAGGACGAGAAGCGGTATCTCCTTGAGCGCGGACCGGCGCCTGCGGCGCTTCACCTTACGGGCGAGTCTGCGGCGCTCCGCCCGTGTGGGCAGTGAGCGGCCCGTGGCCGGCCTCGAGCCGGTGGGCGGCGGGCCCGTGTCCGGTGCTTCCCTCCTGCGCCCCCGGTTACCCATGGGCCCCGTCCGCCGGCCGTATGCCGGCGAAGGCGTCGGTGCCCTTTAGGGAGCCGAGCCTGCCGAGCGGCCAGCCGAGCCAGTCGACCCGCCCGATCACCCGCTCGACGGGCACCATTCCGCCCCCGGGCGCCCCCAGGTGGTCCCGGGAGTCCCGCGACCTGCTGCGGTGATCGCCCATCACCCACAGCCTGCCGTCGGGCACCACGATGTCGAAAGCGGCGTCGGACGGACGGTCGCCCGGGTGCAGATACTCCTCGTCCAGAGGAGCACCGTTCACCTCGACCCTCCCCCGCTTGTCGCAACAGACCACACGGTCGCCACCCACGCCCACCACCCGCTTCACGAAGTCGGACCCGGCGGGTTCGGCCAGACCGAGCGACGCGGCCGCCCCGCGCAGCAGCGCGCCGACGGCGTTCTCCCCGGACGCCGTCTCCGGTACGAAGGATCCGGTGCCGTCGAAGACCACCACGTCGCCGCGTCTCGGCTCCGAGCCGAAACGGTACGCCAGTTTGTTGACGAGGACCCGGTCCCCGACCCGCAATGTGGGTTGCATCGAGCCACTGGGGATGAGGAAGGGCTGCACCACGAAAGCGCTGAGGAGCAGCAGAGCGACCGTGCACAGCATGCCGAGGAAGACGGTCCGCCTCCAGGAGACAGAGGCTGCCGACCGGTCCGGGACATGCGTGGAGCGCGACCCCTCCCCCTCCCCGTCTGCGGGGCCGGAGGAAAGATCGCGCTCCATGTGCTGTGCTTCCGTGTCCATCGGGGCCGAATCCTATCGGGCCGTCCTGTGGACGCCGGAGGTGAATCAGCGGTCGCGCTTCTCCTTGATCTTCGCGGCCTTGCCGCGGAGCTCACGGAGGAAGTACAGCTTGGCGCGACGGACGTCACCGCGGGTGACGAGCTCGATCTTCTCGAAGATCGGGCTGTGCACCGGGAAGGTGCGCTCGACGCCGACGCTGAAGGAGACCTTGCGGACCGTGAAGGTCTCGCTGATGCCCGCGCCCTGGCGGCGGATGACAACGCCCTTGAACTGCTGGATACGGGAGCGGTTGCCCTCGATCACGCGCACGTGGACGTTGACGGTGTCGCCGGGGCGGAACGCCGGGAGGTCGGTACGGAGCGAGGCGGCGTTGACGCCATCGAGCAGGGAAGTCATGTTGTCTGCTTTCTTCGCCGATGCCACAGGTCATCGACGGGAGAGAGTGAAGTCCGGATGCTGTTCACATCGGACGGGCGTCTGTCCCCCTGTGGCAGGGGCGCACGCCGGACGTACAGCGGGCCTATTCTTCCACGGCCTCGGGCCTGCGCCAAAATCGCCCGTCGGGCCCCGGGGACCAGCCGAGGATGGAGAGCATCTCGCGGTCCTTCTTGTCGAAGCCGGACGCCTCGCAACGCTCGATGAGGTCAGGTCTGTTGAGAGCGGTACGGCGGAAGGCCTCGTCCCGTCGCCAGCGTGCGATCCGGCCGTGGTGACCGCTGAGCAGCACCTCGGGGATGCCACGCCCACGCCACTCGGGGGGCTTCGTGTAGACCGGACCCTCGAGCAGGTGGGCCATGGCGCCGGGCGCGAAGGAGTCGTCACGGTGCGACTCGGCGTTGCCGAGCACTCCGGGCAGCAGCCGGGCCACGGCCTCGGTGATCACCAGGACGGCGGCTTCCCCGCCCGCCAGGACGTAGTCCCCGATGGACACCTCGATGACCGGCATCCGGGTCGCGTACTCCTCCGTCACCCGCCGGTCGATGCCCTCGTAGCGGGCAGGGGTGAAGACCAGCCACGGCCGTTCCGAGAGCTCGACGGCCAGCTCCTGGGTGAAGGGCCTGCCGCTGGGCGTGGGCACCACGAGCACCGGGGAGTGCGCCCCGGCCTCGTAACCGCCGGCCAGCGCGTCGTCCAGCGCCTCGCCCCAGGGTTCGGTCTTCATGACCATGCCGGGACCACCGCCGTAGGGCGTGTCGTCCACCGTGTTGTGCCGGTCGTAGGTCCAGTCCCGCAGGTCGTGGACGTGTACGTCGAGGCGCCCCCGGGCGCGCGCCTTGCCGACGAGCGAGACGTTCAGGGGTTCCAGGTATTCGGGGAAGATCGTGACGACATCGAGCCGCATCACGCGTCACTCTTCCCTTCACGCCCGTCGCCCCCGGCGGCGTCCGCCTCCGCGTCACGTGTGGAGGCGATCACGGCCTCGCTCTCGTCGATCAGACCCGGCGGCGGGACGATGACGGCCCGCTGCTCCTCCAGGTCGATCTCGGTGACGATCTCCTCGACGAACGGGATCATCACTTCGCTGCCGTCCGGCCGTTCCACGATGAACAGGTCCTGGGACGGCAGATGGGTGATCTCGGTGATCCGGCCGATCTCCGTGCCGTCGGCGAGGACGACATCGAGGTCCATCAGCTGGTGGTCGTAGAACTCCTCGGGGTCCTCGGGCAGTTCGGCCGGGTCCACCTCGGCGATCAGCAGCGTGTTGCGCAGTGCTTCCGCGGCCGTACGGTCACCCACGCCCTCGAACCGCAGCAGGAGCCTGCCGCTGTGCACCCGGCCGGCCTCGATCGTCAGCGGCCCGGTGTGGGCGGGCTCCGTGGCGAGCACGGCCCCGGGCCCGAGCCGGAGCTCGGGCTCATCGGTGCGCACCTCGACGGTGACCTCGCCCTTGATGCCGTGGGCGCGACCGATCCGCGCAACTACCAACTGCACGCTACTTCTCCCGCTGGTCTATCGGACCGTCCGGCACATGGGGGCGGCGGTCATGTACGGACGACAAAGGCCGGGGACGGCTCGAAAGCCCTCCCCGGCCCCGGCCGGTGTTCAACTCTTTCAGCGAACCTGGTCCACATCGACGAGGTCGACACGGATTCCACGCCCGCCGATGGCACCCACGACGGTACGCAGGGCGCGCGCGGTGCGACCGTTACGGCCGATCACCTTACCGAGGTCTTCCGGGTGGACCCGGACCTCGAGCACGCGTCCACGGCGCAGGTCACGCGAGGCGACCTGCACATCGTCGGGGTTGTCGACGATGCCCTTCACGAGGTGCTCAAGAGCCTCCTCGAGCATGCTCAGGCCTCGGTCGACTCGGTGGACGCAGCAGCGTCAGCAGCCTCGTCCGCCTTCTTGTCCGACTTCTTGGCCTTCTGGGTGATGGCCTCACCCTTGGCCTCGTCGCCGTCCGTGGCCAGAGCCTCGAACAGGGCGCGCTTGTCAGCCTTGGGCTCCGGCTGCAGCAGCGGCGCGGGGGCCGGGAGACCCTTGTGGGCCTGCCAGTCACCGGTGAGCTTCAGGATCGCGAGGACCGGCTCGGTCGGCTGGGCGCCGACGGACAGCCAGTACTGCGCGCGCTCCGAGTTGACCTCGATGCGGGAGGGGTTCTGCACCGGGTGGTACAGGCCGATCTCCTCGATGGCCCGGCCGTCACGGCGGGTACGGGAGTCGGCGACGACGATGCGGTAGTGAGGCGAACGGATCTTGCCCAGACGCTTCAGCTTGATCTTGACTGCCACGGAAGTGGTGTCTCCTGGTCTCTGACGTGGTTGGGCACAAAAGATGCCACGTGGGGTTGCGGTACTCGGGTGCCCGATGGACGCGTCAGCCGGAGGAGAGAGGGGTCCTGTGCGACTGTCGAGTACAGCTAGCCATTGTGCCACACCGCATGGGGTCACCCCACCGCGACCGCCGCTTCCGGGATGCGGAAGGGCTTGCCGCAGCCGCCGCAGACGATCGGAGCCTGGGCGAGGACCGAGGGAACGACGCGGACGTTGCGTCCGCAGTCGCAGACGGCCTTGACCCGCACTCCTCCCCCGGACGAGCCGTGCCGCGCGGCGGGACCACGGAACGAGCGCTTGGTGTCCGCCGCGGTGGCGACGGTGTGCGCCTTGAGCGCGCGCTGCAGCCGTTCCGTGGTCGGGCGGTATCTGCGTTTGGCCTCGGGATTCAGTGTCACCAGCGAGAATCCGCTGCTGGGATGGGGTTCCTCGGCATGATCGAGGCCCAGCTCCTCGGCGATCGCGAGGAAGCGCCGGTTGTGGTAACGGCCGGCGCGGGAGGTGTCCCGGACACCTCTCGCGGCGGCGATGCCGTGGACTGCCTCATGGAGCAGCCGTTCGAAGGAGAGTTCGGCGCCACAGGCGGACGAGGACTCTCCGATCAGGGACTCTGGCGCGGCAAGATCAGGCAGCTCGGGGTGGTACCGCTGAATGTCGGCCCACGCCTGTGCCAGCTCTGCGGCAAGTACAGGTGGTGTCGTGCTCACGTCGTGACAACGAGCCTGGGCGCTCCGGTGTTCCTATTCCGGGGCATCCCAAATAATTTGCACGTACCAGTCAGTTGCCCTTGATGCGTCCGGACGAGGGCGGGTACGCAGATCAGCGGAGAAGCCTCACAGCTCACACCAAGGTGGTACGTAGTCATGCGTACGCCCTGACGTGGACGGACGCCGCGCGGGCGACATTACCCGCCACGGAGAGGCGGCCCCGCACCGGTCGAGGCCCGGCGCGGGGGCGCTCGACGTGCTGCGCCCCCGCGTGTCGGGTAACACTGTGAGGTAGCGAGCAGCAGGCGTGCTGTTCCCGGCGGCCGCACCTGCCACACGGCGTCCGGGGGCGCACGACCGGGGCACGCAAGCATTGCCGTCCCACCCCGTCCGACCCCTGGACGGGACCGCCGATGCGGAGTTCTCTGACACACGGGGGCTGTGGGCGCACACCCAGCACATGGACATGGGGGACCTCACTCGGGCACGACCGACCTCACGGCGGATTGGGGCGCATTCCATGACACCTACGCTCGTCCGGCACCACAGGTACACGGATTCGTCCGCTCCGGTGGACGCCGGTACCCGCGCCCGTGACTGGGCCGAGATCCAGGAGCGCATGCTGGCACCGCTCTACGAGGCGGTGTACGAGCGCCTCGAAGTGGGGACCGCCACGCGGATGCTCTCCCTCGGCTGCGGTTCCGGGCTCGCGCTGCTGATCGCGGCCTCACGCGGGGCGCGCGTCACCGGCGTCGACACCGACCGCGAACGGCTCGCCCTGGCCCGCGAGCGGCTCGCCCCCGATCCGGGTCAGGATGCGGGTCCGGGCCGTACGGGCCCGCGGGCGAGGCTCGCCGACCGGGTCCCGGCAACCGCTCCGGACGGTGAGGCGCCGTACAACCTGCTGACCGCCTTCCAGCCGATCGGCTGCGCGGCCGGAGACTCCGAGGGGCTCGCGCCCGCGCTGGCCTCCGCCGTGCCGCTGGCCGTGCGGGGGGCGACGGTGGTGCTGACCGGATGGGGGCCGCCGGAGCGGTGCGCCACGGCTCCCGTACTGCGGGTGGCCGCCCGGCTCACCGAGTCGGCGCGCGCTCCGCGCTCCGGCAGCGGCTGGCGGCCGACGCTGCGCGACGACCTGGAGGAGGTAGCGGCACGGGCCGGACTCAAGCCGGACGGCTCGGGCCGGGTCTCCTGCCCGTTCGGTTACGCCGACGTGGACAGCGCGGTACGCGGCCTGCTGTCGACCGGGCTGTTCGACACGGCGATCCGGGCGACGGACCGCACCCAGGTGGAGAAGGAGGTCGCGGAGGCTCTGCATCCGCATCTGCGGCCCGACGGCACGGTGTGGATGCCGAACGTCTTCCGCTACCTGGTGTGCGTGACGTGAGCGCGAAGGGGCGCCCCGCCGGGCGGGGCGCCCCTTCGCACGTGTTCCTGACCGTCAGCCCATGAACTTCTTGAACTCGTCCGGCAGTTCGAAGTTCTTGTCCTCCTGGGCGGGCAGGTTGAACGCGCCGCCCTGCGCCGCCTGCTCCCGCCGGGCCGCTGCGGCCTGTTCCTCGGCCTTGCGCTTCATCGGGTTGCCGCTCTTGCGCTTGCCCTTGGCCTGCTTGACCTGCTTCTTCTGACGGCCGGCGCCGCCACCCATGCCGGGCATCCCGGGCATGCCCGGCATACCGCCGCCCTGGGCCATCTTCGACATCATCTTGCGGGCCTCGAAGAACCGCTCCACGAGGTTCTTCACGGCGGAGACCTCGACACCGGAACCCTTGGCGATACGGGCCCGGCGCGAGCCGTTGATGATCGTCGGCTCGGCGCGTTCCTTCGGGGTCATCGACTTGATGATGGCGGCCGTACGGTCGACGTCACGCTCGTCGATGTTGTTGATCTGGTCCTTGATCTGCCCCATGCCGGGCAGCATCCCGAGCAGCTTGGAGATGGAGCCCATCTTCCTGACCTGCTCCATCTGCGCCAGGAAGTCGTCGAGCGTGAAGTCCTTGCCCTTGCTCGACGCCAGCTTGGAGGCCATTTTGGCGGCCTCTTCCTGGCTGAAGGTCTTCTCCGCCTGCTCGATCAGGGTGAGCAGGTCACCCATGTCGAGGATGCGTGACGCCATGCGGTCGGGGTGGAAGGCGTCGAAGTCCTCGAGCTTCTCGCCGTTCGACGCGAACATGATCTGCTTGCCCGTGACGTGGGCGATCGACAGGGCGGCACCACCGCGGGCGTCACCGTCGAGCTTGGAGAGCACCACGCCGTCGAATCCGACGCCGTCGCGGAAGGCCTCGGCGGTGTTGACCGCGTCCTGACCGATCATCGCGTCGACGACGAAGAGGATCTCGTCGGGGCTCACGGCGTCGCGGATGTCCGCGGCCTGCCGCATCAGCTCCTCGTCGATGCCGAGACGGCCGGCGGTGTCGACGATGACGATGTCGTGAACCTTGGACCTGGCGAACTCGATGGAGTCCTCGGCGACCTTGACCGGGTCGCCCACACCGTTGCCCGGCTCCGGCGCGTAGACCGCGACACCGGCGCGGTCGGCGACGACACTCAGCTGGTTGACGGCGTTGGGGCGCTGGAGGTCGCAGGCGACGAGCAGCGGGGAGTGGCCCTGGGCCTTCAGCCAGAGGCCGAGCTTCCCGGCGAGGGTCGTCTTACCGGCACCCTGCAGACCCGCGAGCATGATCACGGTGGGCGGGTTCTTGGCGAACCTGAGCCGCCTGGTCTCGCCGCCGAGGATGCCGACGAGCTCCTCGTTGACGATCTTGACGACCTGCTGGGCGGGGTTCAGCGCCTGGGAGACCTCGGCGCCGCGCGCCCGCTCCTTGATGTTGGCGATGAACGCGCGGACGACGGGAAGGGCGACATCGGCCTCGAGCAGGGCGATACGGATCTCGCGAGCCGTGGCGTCGATGTCCGCCTCGGACAAGCGGCCCTTGCCCCTGAGGTTTTTGAAAGTCGCGCTAAGGCGGTCGGAGAGAGTATCGAACACGGCGCTCGTCGGTCCTCAGGGTCGGGGGCGTGGCAGGTCAGTCGTCCTCCAGGGTATCCGGACCCCGGAGGACGCGAAGCCCTCGCCCGTTTCTCGTGACGAACGGGGTCCGGGCAGGGGGTCAGCCCAGCTCCTTCTGGACCTCCCCGGCCACCTCCGCGGCCCGTTGCGGGGACAGCGGTTCACCGTCAGGGTCCGTGACGTAGAAGGCGTCCACGGCGTTGGCCCCGAGCGTGGAGACATGGGCGCTGCGCACCCTCACCGCGCTCTGCTCCAGTGCCCGGCCGATCCGGTGCAGCAGCCCCGGGGCGTCCTGGGCGCGGACCTCGATCACCGTGGCCAGGCGGGAGCCCGCCGCCGCGACGGTCACCCTGGGAGGCGGGGCCTTCACTCCGCGCCGCCGTGGATAGGCGGCCTCGCGTTCGGCGAGCCTGGCCCGGATGTCCAGGGAGCCGTCGAGGGCTCGTACGAGATCGGCCCGCAGCCGGGCGGCCTGCGGAAGCGAACCGTACTCGGCCGCGACCCGCCAGCTGAGCACCAGCAGGCCGGCCGGTCCGCCCAGCTCGGTGGGGAGTTCGACGGCGCGCAGGTCGGCGGCGCGCACGGTGAGGCGGTGCAGGGCGAGCACCCCGGCCGCCGCGGGCAGGACACCCGGGCGGTCGGGCAGCGCGATGAGGAGTTCGACGCCGACGGGTTCGGGCTCTCCGCCCTCGGAGGCCGGTTCGGGCCGGGTGTGGAGGGACAGGACGGGTTCGCCGGTGCGCAGCGCCTCGACGGCGAGGCGTTCCTGCTCGGCGCTGGGCGCGAGCGGTTCAGGTACGGGGGGTTCCTCGCCTGCCAGCAGCGCGGCGACGCGCTGCACGAGGTCGGTGACGAGGGACGCGCGCCAGGAGCTCCAGGCGGCGGGGCCGGTGGCCAGTGCGTCGGCCTCGGTGAGCGCGTGCAGGAGTTCCAGCGTGGAGGCGCTGCCCACGGCCGTGGCGACGGAGCGGACGGTCGCGGGATCGTCGAGGTCGCGCCGGGTGGCGGTCTCGACGAGCAGCAGGTGGTGGCGTACGAGCGTGGCGACGACTGCCACGTCCTGCTTGTCGAAGCCGATGCGGGCGGCCATGTCACGGGCGATGACCTCCCCCGCGACGGAGTGGTCCCCGGGCCACCCCTTGCCGATGTCGTGGAGCAGGGCGGCGATCAGGAGGAGGTCGGGGCGGCCGACCCGGCGGGTGAGGTGGGAGGCGCGGACAGCTGTCTCGACGAGATGGCGGTCGACGGTCCAGGTGTGGACGGGATTGCGCTGCGGGCGGCAGTGGACCCGCTCCCAGTCGGGCAGCAGACGGGTGACGATGCCTTCCGCTTCGAGGGCTTCCCAGACGCCTACGGTGGCCTCGCCCGCGCCGAGCAGAGTGATGAGTTCCTCGCGGGCCTGGGCGGGCCACGGTACGGGCAGCGGCTGGGCCGCAGTGCTCAGGTGGCGTACGAGGTGGCGGGACAGCGGGAGTCCTGCCTCGGCTGCCGCGGCGGCGGCCCGGAGGGCGAGGCCGGGGTCGCGTTCGGGCCGCGCGGTGCGCGCGAGGACCACTTCGCCGTCGGCCTCGACGACGCCTTCGGCGAGCGGAGTGCGTTCCGGTGCGGCCTTGGCCCCGCCGCCGAGGATCGTCCGCAGCCGGGGCCTGCCGGAGCGGGAACGCAGCACTCGGTTGACCTCGCGCCAGGTGACGTCGGTGGCGTACGAGACGGTCCGGGCGGCCTCGTAGACCTGGCGCAGCAAGGCGTCGGCGTCGAGGAGGCCGAGGGCGCCGGCGACCTGGTCCTGTTCCTGCAGGGCCAGGCGGTCGGTGGCCCTGCCGGTGGTGAGGTGCAGTGCGTCGCGTGCGTCGAGGAGCGTGCGCCGGGCCTGTGCGAGCCCTTCGCGGGGGGCGTCCGCGACCCAGGAGGCCGCGACGGCACGCAGGGCGGTGGCGTCGCGGAGGCCTCCGCGTGCTTCCTTGAGGTCCGGTTCCAGGAGGAACTGGAGCTCGCCCATGCGTTCGGCCCGCTCGCGGCAGAGCTCGTCGAGGGCGGGGAGGCGTGTGGGGGCCTGGTTGCGCCAGTCGGCGAGGATCGCGGTCCGCAGCCCGGCGACGAGGCCGAGGTCTCCGGCGACGGGGCGCGCGTCGAGCAGGCCGAGCTGGACCTTGAGGTCCTCCCCCGCGGTCCTGCGTGCCTCACCGGGGGTGCGTACGGAGTGGTCGAGGGCGAGGCCGAGGTCCCAGACGGGGTACCAGATCCGGTCGGCGAGGGTGGCGACGGCCCCGGTGTCCGCAGTCCCGTCGTGCAGGAGCAGGAGATCCAGGTCGCTGCGCGGGGAGAGCTCGCCGCGGCCGTACCCGCCGACAGCGACGAGTGCGGCACCGCGGACGCCCGCGTCCTCCGCGGCCGCGGAGAACAGCCCGTCGAGCCAGCCGTCGGTGAGCCGGGCCAGCGCGGCACGGCGCGGCGGCCCGGAATGCGCCTCCTCCTGGAGGAGGCGCAGCCGGGCCGCCGCATAGCCGCTGGGTCCCGAGTCCTCGGATTCGGTGGTCACTTCGGTGCTCGTCACCCAGTTGCCTTTCCGTTCACAGGGACCGCCGGTCAGAGTGCGTCCGGGCCGCGTTCGCCGGTCCGGACGCGGATCGCGGTTTCGACGGGGACGCTCCAGACCTTGCCGTCACCGATCTTGCCGGTCCGGGCGGCCTTGACGACCACGTCGACGAGCTGTTCGGCGTCCTCGTCCTCGACCAGCACCTCGATACGGATCTTCGGGACGAGGTCGACCGTGTACTCGGCACCACGGTAGACCTCGGTGTGCCCGCGCTGACGCCCGTAACCGCTGGCTTCCGTGACGGTGAGCCCCTGGACGCCGAAGGCATGGAGGGCCTCCTTGATCTCGTCCAGCCTGTGCGGTTTCACGACCGCGGTGATGAGCTTCATGCGTCCACCTTCTTGTTCGTCGGGGCTGTCGTGGTTCCGGGCGCCGGGGGCGTGGTGCGCGGGGCGGAGCCTCCGCCGGCACCGCTGAAGTCGTACGCCGTCTCCGCGTGCTCGACCTGGTCGATGCCGGAGATCTCGTCGTCCTCACCGACCCGCATCCCGATCGTCCTGTCGAGGATGAACGCGAGGGCGGCGGAGACCACCAGAGAGTAGGCGAGGACCGCGAAGACACCGACGGCCTGCTTGCCGAGCTGGCCGAGTCCACCGCCGTAGAAGAGGCCGGCCGCGTCGGACTGCACACCGCCGGTGGCGAAGAAGCCGACGAGGAGCGAACCGAGGACGCCACCGACGAGGTGGACGCCGACGACGTCGAGGGAGTCGTCGTAGCCGAACCTGTACTTGAGGCCGACGGCCATGGCGCACAGGACGCCGGCGATGACGCCGATCGCGATGGCGCCGAGCGGGCTGACCGCACCGCCCGCGGGGGTGATGGCGACGAGGCCCGCGACCGCGCCGGACGCGGCACCCAGGGTGGTGAAGGAGCCGTGACGGATCTTCTCGTAGGCGAGCCAGCCGAGGACCGCCGCGCCGGTGGCGACCTGCGTGTTGACGAACATGACGGCACCGACACCGTCGTCGTTCCCGAGCCATGAACCGGCGTTGAAACCGAACCAGCCGAACCACAGGAGCGCCGCGCCGAGCATGACGAGCGGCAGGCTGTGCGGCCGCATCGGGTCCTTCTTGAAGCCGACGCGCTTTCCGATGACGAGGATCACGCCGAAGGCCGCAGCACCGGCGTTGATGTGGACGGCTGTCCCGCCCGCGAAGTCGATGACGCCCATCTCGAAGAGCCAGCCGCCGGCGCCCCAGACCCAGTGCGCGACCGGGAAGTAGACCACGGTGACCCACAGGGCGATGAACAGGGCCCAGGAGGTGAACTTGACGCGGTCGGCGAGGGCGCCGCTGATCAGGGCCGGGGTGAGGACGGCGAACATCATCTGGAAGACGGCGAAGACGTACACCGGGATGGTGTAGCCGTCCCAGAGCTCGGTGACGCCGATCCCGCTGAGGCCGACGAAGTCCGAGCTCCAGCCGATGACGGAGCCGATGTCGGTGCCGAAGGCGAGGCTGAATCCGTAGAGCACCCACAGGACCGTGACGATCCCGAGGCTGATGAAGCTCATCATCAGCATGTTCAGGGTGCTCTTGACGCGGACCATGCCTCCGTAGAAGAAGGCCAGGGCCGGGGTCATGAGCATCACCAGCGCGGAGCAGATGAGCATGAACCCGGTGTTGGCGGCAGACAGCTCGGGAGCGTCTGCGGCAAGCGTCGTGATGCCTGGGGGCATCGGCGTCTCCTCGTCGTCGGTGCGGCCACGTGCGGGGGTGCGGGACCACGGTGAAAAGGTGCGGGCCGGTTATGCGCCATGACATTCGCGCAGCGCGGTTTCCACGAATGCCGCACGGTGTTTCACCGCGGTGACGAAGGAACCGCGTGTGTTACGTACCGGTGAACCAGGGGCGTCGGACCCGGTGCGCTGCCTACCATGCCGGCCGCACCGCATACGGTGCGGCCGGAAGACCCGGCGACGTGAACCGGCCACGACGGCGACCCGCTGACCTGGCGATGGGGGAGCCGAGTCGGGTGGTACGGGGCGGCCGTCGCGGCCGGTGGCAGGGTGCCGGTCAGACCGCTTCGGCGGTCTCCGGGAGCTGCTCGGTGAGCAGATCGCTGAGCCCGGCGACCTCGGGGATGTCGCCGAAGTCCCTGGCCGCGGTGTCGACCGTCTTGCGGAGCCTGGTGTTGACGCGCTCCGACCTGACCTTCCTGGCGATCCTCAGGGCCATGGTCGCGGGGACGGCCGCCTCCTCCGGCTCGCGCTTGAGGAGATGCACGGTGGCCATGCCGATCAGATTGAGCGCGTAGGACCTCTGGTGCTCGTCGTCCTCGCCGAAGAGCTCGACGGCTCGGGTCATGACGGGCTCGGCGAGCGAGGCGTAGGCGGGGCTGCGGCCCGCGACATAGGCGAGGTCACGGTAGGAGTGGGCGTTCTCGCCGTGCAGTTCGGCGTCGGAGAAGAAGCGGATCCAGTCGGGCTCGGGCTCGTCGTCGAGGACGGCGTCGGCGAAGGTGTCCTCGGCCATCCGGACCGCTCGCTTGCACTTGCTCGGCCGGCCCATGTTGGCGTAGGCACGCGCTTCCATCGCATACAGCATGGCCTGGGTGCGGGCCGTGGCGCAGTCGCGGCTGCCGTACTGGGCGAGATGGATGAGTTCGAGCGCGTCGTCGGGCCGGCCGAGGTGGATCATCTGACGGCTCATGCTGGAGAGGATGTACGAACCCAGAGGTTTGTCACCGGCCTCCTTGGAGGCGTGCAGGGCCAGGACGAAGTACTTCTGGGCGGTGGGCTGGAGACCCACGTCGTAGCTCATCCAGCCCGCGAGTTCGGCCAGTTCGGCGGCGCAGCGGAAGAGGCGCTTGGCGGTGGCCTGGGGCTGCGGTTCCTGCAGCAGGTCGGTGACTTCGTGGAGCTGGCCGACCACGGCTTTGCGGCGCAGCCCGCCGCCGCACTGGGCGTCCCACTGGCGGAACATCGCCGTGGTGGATTCCAGCAGGTCGAGTTCGGGGCCGGAGAGCCGGGAGGGGCGGCTCTCCGTACCCGGCAGCTCCGGTTCCGGCTGCCCCGGGCGGGTGACGGGCACCAGCCAGCGCTGCATGGGTTCGATGAGGGCCGGGCCGGCGGCCAGGGCGAGGGAACTGCCGAGGAAGCCGCGCCGGGCGAGCATCAGGTCGCTGCGGGAGAACTCGCTGAGCAGCGCGACGGTCTGCGGTCCCGCCCAGGGGAGGTCGGCCCCCGCCACCGAGGGTGCCTGGTGGGGGGTGCGCAGTCCGAGGTCCTCGACGGAGACGACGGTGCCGAAACGCTCCGAGAAGAGCTCGGAGAGGATGCGCGGGATCGGTTCACGGGGCTGTTCGCCGTCGAGCCAGCGGCGTACCCGGGAGGTGTCGGTGCTGATGTGGTGGGCACCCAGCTGACGGGCCCGCCGGTTCACCTGGCGGGCGAGCTCGCCCTTCGACCAGCCGCTCCGGACGAACCACGAACCCAGTTGCCCGTTGGGGCGCTTCCCGGCATTCGTCTCGCCTGCGCCACTGCCACTCACTGGAACGCCCCCCATCCGCCGAAACCTGTCGCGCGAACCTCTATCAGAATGCCGCGTCCCGGTGTGGGCCGTACGGGCGTTGCACGTCATCGAACAAACCGGCGAATTGCCCGAGGCATACTCAACTGCACATGCAATTGCAGCTTCGAGCACCCACAGTAATCCCGCGATCACCGCCCTGGCGAGGGCCGTTGCAGAAACGCCACCATTCGCCACCCCTTCGGATGAACCCGTTCGGCGTAGTCCGCGATTCACTTGACAGGCCGCGATCAGCAATAAGCGGAATGAGGCATTCAGAGGCGCGCGGGGCGCATCGCGCATCCTGCGGCGCCACACCGCACGCCGGCGACCGGCGGGGCGGGAGGACGTCCAGGGCTCCGGGTCGTAACCACCGGTGAGTCGGACCCGTTGGAGGGGGCATGGGCTTCACGATCGGCGGCATCCGGGAGATGCGGTCCGGCACGCGGCGCCGGAGCCGTACGGCCGGTGCGACCGCGGTGGCGGAGTACACAGGCCTCTGGGGCTGGGCGGTGGCTCCGGGCGCGCGTGCGGCGGCCGGGGCCTGTTCCTGCGGTGACGCCGCGTGCGCCGCCCCGGGCGCGCACCCGCTGGATTCCGCCCGCGAGGTGCCGCCGGGCGCCACCCTCGGTGCTGTCGCGGATGCCTGGGCCGAGGTGCCGGGCGCCTCGATCCTGCTGCCGGTGGGCCGGACCTTCGACGTGCTCGACGTCGCCGACGCCGCGGGCCGGCGCGCGCTGGTGCGAATGGAGCGGATGGGGGTGCCGCTGGGGCCGGTGGCGTCGACGCCCACCGGCCGTACGCAGTTCTTCGTCGCCCCGGGCGCGGCGGCCGGGCTGCCCGGGCTGCTCTACCGGACGGGCTGGGACGACGCAGATCTCGATCTGCGGGCGCTGGGCCCCGGAGCGTACGTCACCGCTCCCCCGTCGGACCTCGGGGGCCTCGGTCCCGTCCGCTGGCTGCGTCCGCCGGCGCGGGACACGGCTGCCGCTCCCCCGCAGGCCCGGCTGCTCCTGGGCGCCCTCGCCTACATATGCCACCGGTGGTGAACACCGAAGGGCGGTGAACCCCTCTCGGGTCCACCGCCCTTCACGCGTACACGGGGGTGTGCCGGTCAGTCACCGATCAGCGCGTCGACGAAGGCGCCCGGTTCGAACGGGGCCAGGTCGTCCGGGCCCTCGCCGAGGCCGATGAGCTTCACGGGGACGCCCAGTTCACGCTGGACGGCGATGACGATGCCGCCCTTGGCCGTGCCGTCCAGCTTGGTGAGGACGATGCCGGTGATGTCGACCACCTCGGCGAAGACCCGCGCCTGGACGAGGCCGTTCTGCCCGGTCGTGGCGTCGAGGACGAGCAGGATCTCGTCGAGTGGTCCGTGCTTCTCCACCACCCGCTTGACCTTGCCGAGCTCGTCCATCAGGCCGGTCTTGGTGTGCAGCCGGCCCGCGGTGTCGATGAGCACCACGTCGGCGCCCTCGGCGATGCCTTCCTTCACCGCGTCGAAGGCGATCGAGGCGGGGTCCCCGCCCTCGGGGCCGCGCACCGTACGGGCGCCGACGCGCTCGCCCCAGGTCTGGAGCTGGTCGGCGGCGGCGGCGCGGAAGGTGTCCGCAGCACCGAGCACGACGCTGCGGCCGTCCGCGACCAGGACCCGGGCGAGCTTGCCCGTGGTGGTCGTCTTGCCGGTGCCGTTGACCCCGACGACCATCACGACGCCGGGCGTCCCGTCCCCGCCCTCCGTCTTGACCTCACGGTCGAAGTCGGGGCCGAGCAGGGTGACGAGCTCCTCGCGCAGCAGCGTGCGCAGCTCCTCGGGCGTCCGGGTACCGAGGACGCGGACCCGCTCGCGCAGCCGTTCCACCAGTTCCTGGGTGGGGGTCACGCCGACGTCGGCCGTCAGGAGCGTGTCCTCGATCTCCTCCCAGGTGTCCTCGTCGAGGTTGTCGCGGGACAGGAGGGCGAGCAGCCCCTTGCCCAGCGTGTTCTGCGAGCGGGCGAGCCGGGCGCGGAGCCGCACCAGGCGGCCGGCGGTGGGCTCGGGGACTTCGAGCTCGGGGATCTCCGGCTCGATGACGACCGGGGTCTCCTCGACGGGAGTCCCGGCGCCGGGAAGACCGACCTCCTCGATGGTGCGCCGCGCTTCGTCGCGCGGCGTCTCGGCTTCCTCACCGACACGGGGTTCGGTGGGAGGAGTGATGGTCGGCGTGCTCGACGGCGCCGAGGGCGGCAGCTGCTTCTTCTTGCGGCTGCTGACCACGAGCCCGCTGATCAGGCCGACCGCGACCAGGGCGATGACTACAGCAAGGATGACGATTTCCATAACGTGTCCAGTATCGGCCACAGCAGTGGTCCGGCGCGGTTGCGAAGAGCGGTCGGAGCCGGCCGCCGGGGCCGTATGCCACGTTTGGGGGTAAAGACACGCCGCTGTCCGTGGAGAACCGCGGCCTGGATCCCGTCCCCGGCGGCGGGCGCACCGGCCGGGCCGGCGCTGAGCCGGGTGGATGTGCTGCCGGCGCAGCAGGACGCCCCTGTCCGGACCCGGCCCGGGCCCGGACAGCAGAACGCTGCCCCGGGCCGGCATGGGCCGGACCGGGGCAGCGGGTCGAGGAGAGGGGCAGCGGGGATTAGCCCATCTCCTCCAGCGCCTTGCCCTTGGTCTCCTTCACGAACTTGAGAACGAAGGGGATCGAGAGCACGGCGAAGCAGGTGTAGATGATGTAGGTGCCCGACAGGTTCCAGTCGGCCAGGCTGGGGAAGCTCGCGGTGATCGCCCAGTTGGCGAGCCACTGCGCGGAGGCGGCGACACCGAGCGCGGCGGCACGGATCCGGTTCGGGAACATCTCGCCGAGGAAGACCCAGACCACGACGCCCCACGAGAGGGCGAAGAAGAGCACGAAGACATGGGCCGCGACCAGCGCGACGACGCCCTGGGTGCTCGGCAGCTTGCCGTCGACCAGGTCTGCGGAGAAGGCCCAGGCCTCGAAGGCCAGGGCGATGGCCATACCGGTGGAACCGACGAGCGCGAGCGGCCTGCGGCCCACCCGGTCCACCAGGACCATGGCGATCACGGTGCCGATGATGTTGATGATCGACGTGGTGAACGAGTAGAAGAACGAGCCGGACGGGTCGATGCCGACGGACTGCCACAGCGTCGCCGAGTAGTAGAACGCCACGTTGATGCCGACGAGCTGCTGGAAGACCGACAGGCCGATACCGACCCAGACGATCGGCAGGAAGCCGAAGCGGCTTCCGAGCAGGTCGCTGAACTTGGACTTGTGCTCACGGCGCATGGCCGTCTCGATCTCGTTCACGCGCGCGTCGAGGTCGACGTTCTTGCCCTCGACCTCTTCGAGGATCTTCCGGGCCCGGTCCTTCTTGCCGACCGAGATCAGGAAGCGCGGCGACTCGGGGATCGCGAAGGACAGCAGCCCGTACAGGATCGCCGGGACGACCATGACCCCGAGCATCCACTGCCAGGCTTCGAAGCCACCGATCTTGCCGCGCTGGTCACCGTCGGCGAGCTGCAGGATCCCGTAGTTGACCAGCTGCGAGACGGCGATGCCGATGACGATGGCCGCCTGCTGGAAGGAGCCGAGCCGGCCGCGGTAGGCGGGCGGCGAGACCTCGGCGATGTAGGCCGGGCCGATGACCGAGGCCATACCGATCGCGAAGCCGCCGATGACCCGCCACATGGCGAGGTCCCAGAGGGCGAACGGCAGCGCGGAGCCGACGGCGCTGATGGTGAAGAGCACCGCGGCGATCTGCATGCAGCGGATACGGCCGATGCGGTCGGCGATGCGTCCCGCCGTGGCCGCGCCGATGGCACAGCCGATCAGAGCGATCGCGATGACCTGTGCCAGCGTCCCCGACCCGATGTCATAGCGGTCGCGGATGGCCTCGACGGCACCGTTGATCACGGAGCTGTCGTAGCCGAAGAGGAAGCCGCCCATCGCTGCGGCTGCCGTGATGAAGATGACATGGCCGAGATGGTCCGGATGGGCCTCCCGGGCTCCGGACTCCGGTCCGCGCGCTGTGCTGGTCACATGAACTCCTGGTACCTGGCCGCAACGTCAGGTGTGGGGGGTGAGCCCTCTCAGTGGCGCACAACTTCTAGCCGACCACCACTTGAAGGTAAAAACAACATTGACGAGGTTATGCGTTCAAGTTTCGAAGTCAAGACTTGGGCCCAGGTGAAGAGGTGCCTCACAAGTACCCAGCAGTGCCCAAAAGGTGCGTTGAAGTGTTGGAAATTAAGTAAAGAAGCTGTGCCCATGCGTCAGCCGATGCACGGAGGAGGGTTCAGCGCAGCCGCTGGCTGATCACCTTGGAGACGCCGTCACCCTGCATGGAGACGCCGTACAGCGCGTCGGCGACCTCCATCGTCCGCTTCTGGTGCGTGATGACGATGAGCTGGGAGCTCTCCTGGAGCTCCTCCATGAGCCGGATCAGACGCTGGAGATTGGTGTCGTCGAGCGCCGCCTCGACCTCGTCCATGACGTAGAACGGACTCGGCCGGGCCTTGAAGATGGAGACCAGCAGGGCGACGGCCGTGAGGGACCGTTCGCCCCCGGACAACAGGGAGAGCCGCTTGACCTTCTTGCCGGGGGGCCTGGCCTCGACGTCGAGGCCGGTCGTCAGCATGTGGTCCGGGTCGGTGAGGACGAGACGGCCCTCGCCGCCCGGGAAGAGCCGGGAGAAGACACCCTCGAACTCACGCGCGGTGTCGCGGAACGCCTCCGTGAACACCTGCTCCACCCGCTCGTCCACCTCCTTGATCACCTGCATCAGATCGGCCCGGGTCTTCTTCAGGTCTTCGAGCTGCTCGGAGAGGAACTTGTGCCGTTCCTCCAGCGCCGAGAACTCCTCGAGGGCGAGAGGATTCACCTTCCCGAGTTGCTGGTACGCCCGTTCGGCCGCCTTCAGCCGCCTCTCCTGCTCGGCCCTGACGAACGGCTTCGGCTGGTTACGCGGATGCTCCGGATCGGCCGGAAGCTCCTCACCCTCCGCCGCTGGGGACGGCGGCACCAGCTGGTCCGGGCCGTACTCGGCGGCAAGACCGGCCGGCTCCACGCCGAACTCCTCCAGCGCCCTGGCCTCCACCTGTTCCATGCGCAGCCGCTTCTCGGCCCCGAGCACCTCGCCCCGGTGCACGGAGTCGGTGAGCCGGTCGAGCTCGCTCTTGAGGTCACGGCCGCAGCCGCGTTCGGCTGCCAGGTCCCGCTCGCGCTCGGCCTTCGCCGCCTCGGCCCTGGTCCGTTCCTCCTCCGCCCGTACGACCGAGACCTCGACATGGGCGAGCAACTGCCGGGCGCCCGCCGCCACGGCGGTGGCCACGGCAGCCTCGTGGCGCAGCCGGGCGCGGCGCTGCTCGGCACGGGCGCGGGCCTCTCGTTCCGCGCGGGCCCCCCGGTCGAGGGCATCGGCCCGCCCGGCGAGAGCCTTGACGCGTTCCTCGTGGGTACGGGCCTGAAGTCGGGCCTCCATCTCGGTCTGGCGTGCGTTGGCGCCGTCTGCTGCGAGGCGGTCCCGGACGGAGGTGTCCGGCTCCTCCTCCACCGGGTCCTCCTCGGCGACCAGCAGCCGTTCCGCCAGCTCCTCGGCCTCCTCGGTGGCCCGCTCCAGCGCCTCCTGCGCCCGGGCCGCGGAAGCGGTCATCCGCTCGGCCTCCCCGGCGGCGCCCCGGGCCTGCCCCGCCAGCCGTCCGAGCCGCTGCGCCACTGCGGACTTCTCCCGCTCGGCGGCCCGGCGCCGCTCCCCCAGCACCTCCACCCGGGCCGCGCTCTCGTCACGCCGCGCCACGGCGGCGCGCTGGGCCGAGGCGAGTCCCTCGCAGCGCACGGCGAGTTCGGCCAGTTCGGCGGCGGCCTCGTCGACGGAGGCCTGCACCTCCAGCAGGCTGGGAGCCCCAGCGGACCCACCGTGTGCGAAATCGGCTCCCAGTACGTCGCCCTCGGCAGTGACGGCGGTCAGCCCTGGGCGGGCGGCGACCAGTTCCTCGGCGTCCTCCAGTGTTCCGACGACCACCATGTCGCGCACCAGCCGGCGTACGGCCGCCAGCAGTTCGGCGGGCCCCTGCAGCAGGTCGGCCACGGCCGGCGCGCCGCGCTCCCCGGAGGCGACGGCCCGGCCGGCCGCTGCCGCCCCGTGCTCCGTCCCGGCGGCCGGGGGGTGGCCGTGTCCGGTGCCCGCCGGCGCCTGACCGGCAGGGGAACCGACCGGCTCCGGCGGCTGTCCCGGTGCCTGCGCGGGTTCCCGCCCCGCCCCTGCTCCGCCTGTCACCAGCGCCGCGCGCCCGGCGTCCTGCTTGCGCAGCAGGCGGATCGCGTCCGCCGCCGCGGCCGGGTCCGTCACCGCGACGGCGTCGGCGGCAGCGCCCAGCGCGGCGGCCACGGCGACCTCGTGACCGGGGGCCACCGTGAGCAGCTCCGCCAGCGGTCCGAGCAGTCCGGGGAGCCGGCCCCCCGCACTGAGCAGGACGCCGGTGCCGTCCTTGCGCCGGAGCCCCGGGGACAGTGCTTCGTACCGGGCCGAAACCGCCGCGCGACTGCGTTCCGCCCCGGTGACCGCCTCGCGCGCCGCGCTCAGGGCGGCCTCCGCCCCGGCGAGCTCCCGTTTCGCACCCTCGTGCTGGTCCGCCAGCTCCGCGTCACCCGCGTCCAGACCTTCGACCTCGGCCTTGAGTTGCTCGTATTCCTCCTGGGCGGCGGCGGCCCGCTCCTGCGCCTCGTCCCTCGACGCTCCCAGCCGGCCGATCTCGGCCTGTGCCGAAGCCGCCCGGCTGCGGGCGGCGTCGACCTGTCCGCGGAGCCGGGCGAGACCTTCGCGCCGGTCGGCGATGGCCCGGGCCGCGTCCCGGAGCCTGCGCTCCTCGGCGGCCAGCTCCCGCTCCAGTTCGCTGCGGTGTGCGGTGGTGTCCTCCAGGGCGTGCTCCGCCGCTTCGAGTGCCGCCTCCAGCTCCGCCTCCTGCTCACGGATCCGTGCGGCCTCACGCTCCATGTCCTGCGGGTCGCGTCCGCGCCGCTCCTCCTCCGGTGCGGACGAGGCGCTCTTCGCCCGGGCCTCGGCGAGCGAAATCGTGCCCCGCACCCGTTCGGCCAGTTGCGAGAGTTCGTACCAGGTCTGCTGCGCCCGTTGCAGCCGCGGCGCCAGTCGGCGCACCTCGTCCTCCAGGCCCGCCTCACGGACGAGCGCCGCCTTGAGTTCGGCCTCCGCCGCTTCCCTGCGTTTTTTGAGGGCGGCCTCGTCCGCGATCTCGTCACGCAGCGCTTCCCGCAGCCGCACCAGGTCGTCGGCCAGGAGCCGCAGCCGGGCGTCCCGCAGGTCGGCCTGGATGACGGCGGCCCGGCGCGCCACGGCGGCCTGCCGGCCCAGCGGTTTGAGCTGGCGCCGCAGTTCGTCGGTGAGGTCCTGGACACGGGCGAGGTTGGCGCCCATCGCCTCCAGCTTCCGCAGCGCCTTCTCCTTGCGCTTGCGGTGCTTGAGCACACCGGCCGCCTCTTCGATGAAGGCACGGCGCCCCGTCGGATCGGCGTGCAGGACCGAGTCCAGCCGGCCCTGGCCGACGATGACATGCATCTCACGGCCGATGCCTGAGTCCGAGAGGAGTTCCTGGATGTCGAGCAGCCGGCAGGTGTCGCCGTTGATCTGGTATTCGCTGCCGCCGTTGCGGAACATGATCCGGGTGATCGTCACCTCGGCGTACTCGATGGGCAGCGCACCATCGGAATTGTCGATCGTCAGCGAGACTTCCGCGCGGCCCAGCGGCGGCCTTCCCGTGGTGCCGGCGAAAATCACGTCTTCCATCTTTCCGCCGCGCAGGGATTTGGCCCCTTGCTCCCCCATGACCCAGGACAGCGCGTCCACCACATTGGATTTGCCCGATCCGTTGGGACCGACGACACAGGTGATCCCCGGCTCGAACCGCAGGGTCGTGGCGGAGGCGAACGATTTGAAACCACGGAGGGTCAGGGCCTTGAGGTGCACGCCGCCGGACTCTACCTTTCACTCTCGGTTTCGCTGATGAAGGTGCAGGGCACATCAGACGGTAGGCGAAGAGCGATAAGCCCGGGGCGGGCCAAAGGGCAGGCGGGGACGGACCAGGAGACAAAGAAAGAAGGGACGCCGAAGCGTCCCTTGTGAAACCCGCACGGTGTTGCTGTGCGGTGGTCCGGGCACAACCCTACGCGACGGATCGCGGACGGACCGGATCACCAGCAGTCCCCGGTGTCCGGGACAGCGATCCGTGACGAAGATTTCGATGGTTGATCCCGAGCGGCTGGCGAGCGGACCGGCCGGCCCCGGCAAGGCCGGGGATCAGGTCAGCGCGGGCTCCGCCTGGGGAACATCGATGTCGATGCTGTCGAGCAGCGACTCCTGGTGCTGAGCGGCGGCGTTGAGCGCGTCGTTCTCGTCCTGGATCCGTACGAGCTCGGATTCCAGGTCCTGGACGCGCTTCTGAAGCCGTCGCATCTCGGCGAGGAGTCGCGGGTCGGAACCGCCGACGTAACCGAGAAGCGCCTTTGCCATGATGAAAGGTCCTCCACACTGTATGACCGACCGATGCGGTGTGGGTCGTGAGGGAATCGCACCCGCGGTGCTCGACAGTGCTCTCTGTTCACTGCTGTTCCGCTGTCTCCAGCTCTGCCGAACAGCTAAGGTGCGCGGGGTTTTCAGCGTCTCACCAAAAAGTTTGACGGTCAACACGATCACACGCCACGGGGCCGGGTGCCCCGGGGGCGCGCGGCTGGACGATCATGCGGCGCGGCTCTCCCGCGGGACCCGAAGGGCATGGAGATCTTCGTCAATTCCGCAGCCTGGCACGACACCCGCCTCTTGGCAACCATGGCGGGCCACCGGCTTCTTGTGCAGGTCATTTCGGGTGCGCGGCCCTCGCGGTCCTTCCCGTTCACCGGTCGCCGCCCTTTGCGCGCACAGCGGACCCGGACCTCTTCCTCCTTCGTGATCAGCGGATCGTGAATCCCTCATAGCCGCCCCGGGGCGTGTCCCAGATCTCAGTGACACCGTCCACGCGGCCGGGCGTGTCGCTGGAACCGAGCCAGTCGAGCAGCCGGTGGCAATTCTCACGCGGCCCTTCCGCCACAACCTGCACCCGGCCGTCGTCGAGATTGAGGGCGAAACCGGTGAGACTTCCGATCTCCAAAGCATTTGCCCTGGTGAACCAGCGGAAACCTACTTGCTGTACTCGACCGCGTACCCATACGACGAGTCGTGCGTCTTCGTTCATGCCCGAACGCTAACCGGCCCATTGCTCGACGAGCACGCCGCCCCAATCCGTCATGGCGTAAGGTCCCCTCGCAATAGCCTCACCCGAACGGGTGAATTTGATCTTGAATGCGGTGACGTCGGAACGACGCCCGGAGCACGAGGAAGGCACAGCGCATGGGACGGCATCGACGCGCAGGCGCGGCCCCCGCCGCTGAGCAGCATGCGGTGGACACGGAGGACGGGTACCGAAGTGCACGCCGGAAGAAGCGAGCGGGCATACCCGTGCGGGCCGGTCTCCTCGGCGTGTCCGCGGCCGTGGCCGTGGGAGCGGTAGCTGTCGCCTCCGGCCTGCTGCCCGGCGGCGACAGCTACAGCGTCAGCGGAGGCGGCGCCGCCGACAAGGTGTACGCGGGTGGTGCTCCTGACCTGCTGACCCAGGGAGGGTCGTCAGCCGAGCCGACCGGCCGCACGTCGGCGTCGGCCTCGTCGTCGGCTTCGTCCCCGGCCGGGGCCGGCCCGGGCGCCGGACGTTCCGCCCTCCCCTCCAAATCCCCCTCCGCCACCCCGGTCGAGAAGCCGGACAGGAAGCCGTCCGCCACCGCGTCGAAACCGGCGGCGAAGACGCCGGAGAGGACGAAGCCGCCGGCCGAGCAGCCGAGGAAGAGCGCGCCCTCCAGCCCCGCGGCCCGGCCGCCGGCCGCTTCGAAGCCTTCGTCGGCCGCCCCGAGCAGCAAGCCCGCCGCCCCGGCGAGCCCGTCCGCCACCTCCGCCCAGGCCGCCGTCCTCTCCCTGGTCAACCAGGAGCGCGCGACGGCCGGCTGCAGCCCGGTCACCACCAGCACCTCACTGACCGCGCTCGCCCAGGACTTCAGCGAGGACATGGCGGCCCGTGACTTCTTCGGCCACACCGACCCCGACGGGGCGACCCCCTGGGATCGTGCGGCCGCAGCCGGTGTGCAGAATCTCGGCGGCGAGAACATCGCCCGGGGGCAGGCCGACGCGCAGGCCGTGATGGACGCGTGGATGAACAGCGAGGGCCACCGCGCGAACATTCTCAACTGCGACTACAAGACCCTCGGAGTGGGCGTGCACCTCGGCTCCGGCGGCCCTTGGTGGACGCAGGACTTCGGCTTCTGATCCCTCCGCCGCCTGTCCTCCCTCACCCGTGCGGCGCGCTGCACCCCGCTGTGAGGCCGAGGAGCGGCTGAGGAGCCTCATCCAGTCCTTCGAGGACCGGATGCCCGAGGCCGTCGGAGCCCGGAGCCGGTACGACGCGGCACACCAGGCGTGAACCGTGACGTCAGGAGGTCCGCGGCGGCCGCTGGCAGCGCGGGCAGAAGTAACTGGAACGGTTCATCCACGGCCGCCTGCGCATCGGTGTCCCGCAGCGGTGACAGGGCTCGTCCTCGCGCCCGTAGGCGTCCAGCGACCGGTCGAAGTATCCGGACTCCCCGTTCACATTGACGTACAGGCTGTCGAAGCTGGTGCCCCCCTGGTCGAGTGCCTCCCGCATCACGTCCCGGACATGGCCGAGCAGTTCCGCCGTCCTGGGGCGGGTCAGGGTCGCGGTCGGCCGCTCGTAGTGGAGCCGGCTGCGCCAGAGCGCCTCGTCGGCGTAGATGTTGCCTACGCCGCTGATCAGGGACTGGTCGAGCAGGGCGCGCTTGACCGTCGTACGGCGCAGGCGCAGCGCCAGGTGGAAGGCGGTGTCGTCGAAGGCCGGGTCGAGGGGATCGCGCGCGATGTGCGCGATGACGTCGGGCAGGCCGTCGGTGGTGTTCCCGTGCAGTGACAGCCCGCCGAAGGTGCGCTGGTCGACGAAGCGCAGTTCGGTCCCGAGTGTGTCGCCGAAGCGGATCCTGATCCGCAGGTGTTTCTCGTCGGCGGCCTCCTCGGGCTGTACGAGCAGCTGCCCGCTCATGCCGAGGTGCCCCAGGAGCGAGCACTCCGCCTCGTCGAGAGGGACCCAGAGGTACTTGCCGCGGCGCATCGCCGCGCCGAAGCGCAGGCCGCGGAGCCGGGCCGCGAAGTCGTGACCCCCCGCGAGGTGCCGGCGGACCGCACGCGGATGCAGGACCTCGACCTCCTCGACGGTGCGCCCGGCGGTCCAGCGCTCCAGGCCCCGGCGCACGACTTCGACCTCGGGCAGTTCGGGCACGACGGGTACTCCTTCGAGGGACGGGACGGGCGTGACAGCCGTGACGGGACAGCGAAAACCCCTCGGTGCGCGGACGCACCGAGGGGTTCCCGGATGATTCAGGCCGGAGCTGCGTCCGAGTGCGGCGACGGGACGGCAGGGATGTCGGCGACCCCTCCGTCGGCTGCGGCCTCGGCCGCGGCCTCCCTCGCTTCCGCGGCGGCGCTGATCTCGCGCCAGGCGGACTCCGCCGCCTGCTGCTCCGCTTCCTTCTTGCTACGGCCGGTGCCGGTGCCGTACGAGACACCACCGACGCGAGCAGCAGCAGTAAAGGTCTTCTCGTGATCCGGGCCGGTCTCCGTGACGAGGTACTCGGGGACTCCGAGGCTCTCGCTCGCGGTGAGCTCCTGGAGACTGGTCTTCCAGTCCAGGCCGGCTCCGAGGTTGGAGGACCTGTCGATCAGCGGGTCGAAGAGCCGGTGCACCAGCTCGGAGGCCGCGCTGAGGCCCTGGTCGAGATAGACGGCGCCGATCACCGCTTCAAGGGTGTCGGCGAGGATGGAAGCCTTGTCCCGGCCACCCGTACCCTCTTCACCGCGGCCGAGCCGGATGAAGGAGCCGAGTTCGAGGCCGCGGCCCACTTCCGCAAGTGCACGCGAGTTGACCACCGCGGCCCGCAATTTGGCCAGCTGGCCTTCGGGCAGGTCGGGGTGGGTGCGGTACAGCGTGTCCGTGACCACCAGGCCGAGCACCGAATCCCCGAGGAATTCGAGCCGCTCGTTGGTGGGCAGACCGCCGTTCTCGTATGCGTACGAGCGATGGGTCAGCGCACGCACCAGAAGGGCGGACTCGAGGTGATACCCGAGCCGCCCTTCCAGAAGCGTGTGGGACGAGGCTGTGTTGACGTTGTCTGCCTGCTTCTTGGCGCTGGACAACTCAGACATCGGGCCTCTCACCAGCCGCTCAGACCTCGAGGACCTGGCGCTTGTTGTAGGTGCCGCAGCTCGGGCACGCAATGTGCTGGAGCTTCGGCTCCTGGCAACGCTCGCACGAAACCAGGGTGGGGACCGCAGCCTTCCACTGCGACCGGCGGTGGCGCGTGTTGCTGCGCGACATCTTCCGCTTCGGAACAGCCACGGCTACTTCTCCTGCTTCTCGTCGACGCCCGGTTCGGCGCCGCCCATGTTGTCCTTCTCGCCGTCCTGAACGGTCTCGGCGAGTCCTTGCAGTGCCGCCCAACGGATGTCGACGGCATCGTGGTGGTGATCCGGATTCTCGTCCAGCCTGATCCCGCATTCGGAACACAGACCGGCACAGGTCTCCTTGCACACCGGCTGCAGCGGCAGTGCGAGCACCACCGCGTCACGCAGCACAGGCTCGAGGTCGAACGAGTCGTCCTCGAGAAAGAACCTGTCCTCGTCGTCCTCGGCGTCGTCGACCGGGTCCGCGGTCCTGCTGCGGTTCCGGTCATCGGCGTCAGGGTACGAGAACATCTCCTGGAAGTCCGCTTCGACCTCGAGGGCCAGCGGCTCCAGACACCTTACGCACTCCCCCTCGGCCGTCGCACGGGCGGTGCCTGTGACGAGCACCCCTTCCATGACCGATTCGAGGCGGAGGTCCAGCGCCACCGGCGCGCTCTCCGGCACGCCGATGACCCCGTCGATACCGAGGACCGGCGAGCCGGGCGCTTCCACCGAGCGGGTCAGCCGCTTCATGGCACCGGGACGCCGGCCCAGCTCGCGCGTATCGAACACGAGGGGGTTTCGGTGGTCGAGGTGACCGTTCAGGGCTTTTCCTGCTTTCGAAATCATGTGCGAGGTGAGGCTTCGGGAGGACCGCCCCTGTCCGGAGGAAAGAGGGCAGCCGGGATCACGGACATACGCGCGACCGAAGAGCCAGGATACTGGACGTACCGCCCAGCTCCCAATCCGGTACGGACCGCTCCGGTCAGCGGCCCTGCTCGTACCGGCGCAGTTGTTCCAGGTCGATCATGCTGGTGTCGAAGAGACTGGTCTCGTCGAGCGCGCTCTCCCCCTGCTGCGCGGGGGCGGCCTGGGTCCGCTGCGGCCAGCCGTACTCCTGCTGCTGGTTCGGGTCGTACGCCTGCTGCTGGTAGGCGGCGTAAGGGTCGGGCTGCTGCTGGTAGCCGTAGCCGTCCTGCGCCGCCTGCTGATCCTGGTAGCCGTACGTCTGTGCGTACTGCGGCTCGGACCCGCCCTGGGCCGGGAAGCCGGTCTGCGCGGGGTCCTGGTAGCCGGCGGCCGGCGCGTAGCCGGGCTGGGACGGCTCCGTGTAGGAGGGCCGGGGGCTCTGCTGCGGCTCGGGGGCGGCGAGGCCGGCCAGGCCGGCCCAGTGGTCCTCGTCGCTGGTGTGCAGGTGACCGCCCGCGGCGTCCTGGGCGGCCATGTGCGCGCCGAGGTCGTCGGTGGCGACCCGGCCGTGCAGCTTCTGACGGCCCCGTCCGACGGCCTCCAGGGTCTTGGCGAGCACGGCCTCGAAGGCACCGAGCTTGGTGTCCACGTAGTCGTCGGCACGCCGGCGGAGCGTCTCGGGATCGGCGCTGCGCTCCGGCGCCTCGGCGAAGTCGGGGTCTTCGTAGCCCTGCTCGTCGACGCCCTCGCCGCGGCCCAGGAGCTTCTCACGGCCGCGGTCGACGGAACCGATGGTCTTGGTGAGGACGACCTCGAAGTTGGCGAGCTTGCTGTCGACGTACTCGTCGGCCTCGCCACGGACCTCGTCGGCCTCCCTGCGGGCCTCGGACAGGATCCGGTCCGCCTCCGCCTGGGACCTCTGGGCGATCTCGGTGCCGGAGATCAGCGAGCTGCGCTCCGCGTGAGCGGACTCGATGATCCGCTCGGCCTCCTGCCGGGCCTGCTCGACGAGCTGCTCACGGCCGCCGATGAGCTCCTCGGCATGGGCGAGCGAGCCGGGGAGGGCCTCGCGCACCTCCTCCAGCATCGCGAGCAGTTCGGCCCGGTTGACCACGCAGGACGCCGACATGGGCATGGAGCGGGCGTTCCCGACCGTTTCGACGATCTCGTCGAGCTTCTTCTGCACGTCCACCGTGTGCTCGCCACTCTCTGCTGCTGTTGGAGACGGACGGGACGACTGTAAGGCCAGTCGCCTCCCGTCCGACACCTGGTGACGGATGGTCAGCACCTCACTGCCGGCCGAGGCGCTCCACGAGGGCGTCGTGGACCGCCGGCGGCAGCAGGTGCGCCACGTCGCCGCCCCAGGTGGCGACCTCCTTGACCAGGGAGGACGACAGGAAGCTGTAGGTGGGGTTCGTCGGTACGAAGAGTGTCTCGACCCCTGAGAGGCCGTTGTTCATCTGGGCCATCTGCAGCTCGTAGTCGAAGTCGCTGACGGCCCTCAGGCCCTTCACGATCGCCGGGATGTCACGCTGCTTGCAGAAGTCGACCAGAAGGCCGTGGAAGGACTCGACCTCCACGTTGCCGAAGTCCGCGGTGACCTCGCGGATCATCTCGATCCGCTCGTCGATGGTGAACAGGCCCTTCTTGGACTGGTTGATCATCACTGCGACGTGGACGACGTCGTACAGCTTCGAAGCTCGTCCGATGATGTCGAGATGCCCGTTGGTGATGGGGTCGAACGACCCCGGGCAGACGGCGCGGCGCAATGTGATTCCCTCGCTCTCCGGTGCGGTCATCGTGCGTCTTCGCACGTAGAGGCGGCGCGACCGTACCAAAACGTGGCCTCGCCGTAGCGGCGGGACCGCTGTGGCTCGAATCCGTCGGGCCAGTTGAATTCCCCGCCTCTGCTGCTCCGTTCCACCGTGACGAGGGCGTCGTCCGTGAGCCACCCCTGAGCACGGAGTGTGAGCAGGATCTCCCGGAGATCGTCGTCGGTGACGGCGTACGGCGGATCGAGGAAAACCACGTCGTACGGACCGGAGGGTGCCGGTCCGGTCACGATCTGCTCGGCTTTGCCCGCACGGAACTCGGCGCCGGGCAGACCGAGCGTGCGGATGTTGTCGCGCACGGTGCGCGCGGCCTTGGCGTCGGCCTCCACGAGCAGCGCGTGGACCGCTCCACGCGAGAGCGCCTCCAGACCCACCGCGCCGGAACCCGCGTACAGGTCGGCGACACGGATGCCGTCGAGCGTGCCCAGGAGCGCTTCCCAGGTGGAGAACATGCCTTCGCGCGCACGGTCGGAGGTGGGGCGGGTGCCGGTGCCGGGCGGGACTGCCAGGCGGCGTCCGCCGGCCGTGCCGGCGATCACGCGGGTCATGGGTCTGTTCCTCGGGTCGCGGGCGGCGCACAGGACGGGACGCGCGCCGTGCTCCCACGATATGGCGTCGTCGGGGATCCGCCCGGTCACCCCTTGTCGAGGTACTCCTCCCGGTCCTTGTCGAGCAGGGCGTCCAGGGCGGTGCGCAGCTCCGGCAGCCGCTCCAGCCCGGGATCGTCCGCGACGACACGGACGGCCTCCTCACGGGCCGTCGCGATGACCTCCTCGTCGTCGATGACGCTGAGCACCCTCAGGGAGGAACGGACCCCGGACTGCGCCTGGCCGAGCACATCGCCTTCGCGCCGCTGTTCGAGGTCGATGCGGGAGAGCTCGAAGCCGTCGAGGGTGGCGGCGACCGCGGAGAGCCTGGCCCGGGCGGCGCTGGCCTCGTGGGCCTCACTGACCAGCAGGCAGAGGCCGGGGGCGCTGCCACGTCCCACACGGCCCCGTAGCTGGTGCAGCTGGGAGACACCGAAGCGGTCCGCGTCCATGATCACCATCGCGGTGGCGTTGGGGACGTTCACCCCGACCTCGATGACGGTGGTGGCGACCAGGACGTCGGCCTGGCCGGCGGCGAAGCGGCGCATGACGTCGTCCTTGTCGTCGGGCGCCATCCTGCCGTGGAGGACCTCGATGCGCAGCCCGGCGAGCGGGCCCTTGGCGAGCTGCTCGGCGATGTCCAGCACGGCCAGCGGCGGCCGCTTCTCCCCGTCCTCGCCGGGGGCCGCCTGCTTCTTCCCCGCCTTCCCCTTCTTCTCCGCGGCCTCCTCGGCGTCGTCGCCGATGCGGGGGCAGACGACGTAGGCCTGGTGGCCGTTCTCCACCTCCTCACGGACGCGTTCCCAGGCGCGGCTGAGGAAGTGGGGTTTGTCCTTGGCGGGGACGACATGGCTGGCGATCGGGGAACGGCCGGCGGGGAGCTGGTCGAGCACGGAGGTCTCCAGGTCCCCGAAGACGGTCATGGCGACCGTACGGGGAATGGGTGTGGCCGTCATGACCAGCAGGTGGGGCGGCTGTTTCCCCTTGGAGCGCAGCGCGTCGCGCTGTTCCACGCCGAAGCGGTGCTGTTCGTCGACGACGACGAGACCGAGGTCGTGGAACCGGACCTTGTCCTCGATCAGCGCATGGGTGCCGATGACGATCCCGGCCTCGCCCGTGACCAGGTCGAGCAGTGCCTGCCGGCGGGCCGCCGCGCCCATGGAGCCGGTGAGCAGGACGACCTTCGTACCGAGGTCGGAGCCGCCGAGCAGGCCTCCTTCGGCCAGGTCGCCCATCATCTCGGTGACGGAGCGGTGGTGCTGCTGGGCCAGCACCTCGGTGGGCGCGAGCATCGCCGCCTGGCCGCCCGCGTCGACGACCCGGAGCATGGCCCGCAGCGCGACCAGTGTCTTGCCGGACCCGACCTCTCCCTGGAGCAGCCGGTGCATGGGGTGTTCCGTCGCCAGGGCGTCGAAGATCTCCCCGGTGACCTTCTGCTGGCCTTCGGTGAGGGTGAAGGGAAGCGTGGCGTCGAAGGCGTCGAGCAGTCCGCCGGGGACGGGTCCGCGTGCCACTGCCGGGAGCTGGGTGTCGGCGTAGCGCCGGCGGGCGAGCGCGACCTGGAGGACGAAGGCCTCGTCCCAGCGCAGCCGGTCCCGCGCGGCCGCGATGTCCGCCTTGGTGTGCGGGCGGTGGATCCTGAGCAGCGCTTCGGGGAGGGGGATGAACCCACGTCCCTCGCGCAGCGCCGGGGGAAGCGGGTCCGCCGCCTCCTGTGCGCTGGGCAGGACCGTGTCGACGGCTTTGGCGATCCGCCAGGAGTCGAGCTGCTTGCAGGCCGGATAGATCGGCAGCAGCTGCCCCGCGAAGGCGCCGACGGCCTCGGTCACATCAGCCGGCTCTTCCATGTCCTTCGCGTCGAGGAGCTGGTACGTGGGGTGCGCGAGCTGCATCTTCCTGTTGAAGACCGAGACCTTGCCCGCGAACATCGCCCGCCGCCCGGGGAGGAGCTCCTTGTGGGGCTTGTGGACGCCGTGTCCGAAGAAGACCAGCTGGAGCCTGCCGCTCCCGTCGGTGAGGGTGACCTCCAGCCGCTTGCCGCGGCCGTTGTTGAACATCATGATCCGCGCGTCGGCGACCTGTGCGACGACCGTCACGTGCTCGTCCAGCGGCAGTTCGGTGAGCGCCGTGAGCCGGCCCCGCTCCTCGTAGCGCCGCGGGTAGTGGTGCAGCAGGTCCCCGACCGTGTGCAGGTCGAGGTGTTCGGCCATCACCTTCGCGGTGGCTCCGCCGAGCAGCTTCTTGAGGGGTTCATCGAAAGCGGACACGCGGTCCATTGCACACCACGCCACTGACAGACGTCTCCGCGCGCCGCCCCGCGCGACGTGTCACTCGACGCCGATCAGCAGGGGCGCCGCCTGGCGGCCGCCCCGGTAGACGACCGTGTCGACGGCGAGGTAACCCTCGCGGATGTGTTCGCCCAGCTCGTCGGCCAGGGCGTCGGGCACGTCCTGGCCCAGGACGAGGGTGACGAGTTCACCGCCTGCCGACAGCATCCGGTCCAGGACCGTGCGGGCCGTGCCGGGGACGTCCTCACCGATGACGGCCACGTCCCCGTCGATCATGCCGAGGATGTCGCCGGTCTGGCAGACGCCCGCCATCGTCCATGACTGCCGTTCGGCGACGGCCAGTTCGGCGTACCGGGTGGCACCGGCCGCCGACGTCATCGCGACGACGTCCTCGTCGAAGCTGCGGCCGGGCTCGTGGACGGCGAGCGCGGCGAGGCCCTGGACGGCGGCACGGGTGGGGACCAGGGCGACCCGGATGCCTTCGGCCCTGGCCTGTTCCGCGGCTGCGGCGGCGGTGTGGCGCAGCTGGGTGTCGTTGGGCAGCAGGACCACCTCACGGGCGTGGGCCCGGCGGATGGCGTCGACCAGTTCTCCGCTGGCGGGCGGCTCGCCGGGGCGCGCCAGCACGGTGGTCGCCCCGGCCTCGGCGCACAGGCCGGAGAGCCCGTCACCGGGGACGACCACGACGACGGCACGCTGGACGGGGTCCCGGTGGGCGCGGATCCGGTCGGCGGCGAAGTGCGTGATCCGGATCCGGTGGGGCCGGCCGGCCTCGACCCCGGCCTCGACGGCAGCTCCGGCGTCGTCGACGTGGACGTGGACGTTCCACAGGCCGTCGCCGCCGACCACCACGAGGGAGTCCCCCAGGGCGTCCAGCCGGCTCCGCAGCCCGGCTACCGCGTCGTCGGTGGCCTCCAGGAGATAGATGACCTCAAAGGCCGGGCCGCCGTCCGGATCCGCGTCCGCGCAGTCGCCGGCCCCGGGCAGGACTTCGGGGGCGGGCAGGACGGCACGCTCCCGCGCCCGTCCGCCGACCGCTTCCAGCAGTGCGCCGAGCACGGCCACCAGACCCTGCCCGCCCGCGTCCACGACGCCCGCGCGCCCGAGGACGGCGAGTTGGCCGGGGGTGGCGGCGAGGGCGGCGCGCGCCCCTTCGTACGCCGCCTCGGCCACGTCCTCGAGGCATGTGCTCCCGTCCGTGGCCACGGCCGCCTCGGCCGCGGCCGTGGCGACGGTGAGCACCGTGCCCTCGACGGGGTGGGCGACGGCCAGCCGTGCCGCTGCGGCGGCCTCCGTCAGCGCGGCCCGCAGATGACGCGCGTCACCCGACTCGGACAGTACGGAAGCCATACCGCGCAGCAACTGGGCCAGGATCGTCCCGGAGTTCCCCCGGGCACCGATCAGCGCGCCGTGCGCCATGGCCCGTACGGCGTCCGCGGGGGAGGGCGTGGTGGAGCCGGTCTCGTGGGCGGCGAAGACCGCTTCGACGGCCGCGGACGCCGACTCGACGGTCAGGTACAGGTTGGTGCCGGTGTCCCCGTCGGCGACGGGATAGACGTTGATGGCGTCGATGGCCGTGCGCTCCCGGCCCAGGGCCTCCAGGGCCAGTGAGCACCAGGTGCGCACCGCGACGGCGTCGAGATCGTCGGGGGGCTGCGGCACCGTTGGTCCTCCTTGGGGGCGGCCGTGGGGGGCTGGCTGCACCGCAGGGTAGCCCTCGCGCACGGGCCCTTCGGGCAGAGGTGCGGGACGGAGTGCGCGGGGAGCCGTGGTAGTTTCGTATCTCCGAAGCAGGCGTTGTATGCTGCTTCGGTTGCCCGACGAAAGCCGGGCCAATCCCTCCGGTACCGCCACTTCAGTAAAATGATTCCGGCGCGCCGGAATTCACTGTAAGTGCATCTGAAGTCTTTGGAGTGACCCGTGGCTGCCAACTGCGACGTTTGCGGCAAGGGGCCGAGCTTCGGCAACAGCATTTCGCACTCGCACCGCCGTACGTCCCGTCGCTGGAATCCCAACATCCAGCGCGTGCGTGCAGTGGTCGGTCGGACGCCGAAGCGGCTCAACGTCTGCACCTCGTGCATCAAGGCCGGCAAGGTCGCGCGCTGACGTCCCCGTCGTAGCGCAGCCTTCCGGTTGCCCAAAAAGCCGGTCCACCTCGGTGGACCGGCTTTTTGCTGTGCTTCAGCGGGCGGTGCGGGTGAGCCAGCCGTGATCGACGGGGCCGATCCCGCCGCCCAGCGCGAAGCCGGCCCGGATCGCGCCGGTGACGTACTCCTTCGCGCCCCGCACGGCGGTCGGGACGTCCTGGCCGCGGGCGAGTCCGCACGCGATGGCGGAGGCGAGGGTGCAGCCCGTCCCGTGGGTGTGGCGGTTGTCGTGCCTGGGGGCGCGCAGCCAGTGCTCCTCGTTGCCGTCCGTGAGCAGGTCCACGGCTTCACCGGGCAGATGGCCGCCCTTGATCACCACCCAGCGCGGTCCGTACGCGAGGATCTCCGCGGCGGCCCCGCGCATCCCCGGTTCGTCGGTGACGGTGACTCCGGTGAGCTGCGCCACCTCGTCGAGGTTCGGGGTGGCGACGGTGGCCACGGGCAGCAGCTTGGTGCGTACGGCGTCGAGTGCTTCGGCGGCCAGCAGCGCGTCCCCGTGCTTGGAGACCCCGACGGGGTCGACGACGACGGGCGCACCGGTCTGCGCGAGGAGTTCCGCGACGGTGTCGACGAGGGCGGCCGAGGACAGCATGCCGGTCTTCACCGCCTGGACGCCGATGTCGTCGACGACGCTGCGGTACTGGGCGCGCACGGCCTCGGCCGGCAGCTCCCAGGCGCCCTGCACGCCCAGCGAATTCTGGGCGGTCACCGCGGTCAGCACGCTCATTCCGTGGGTGCCGAGGGCCAGCATCGTCTTCAGGTCGGCCTGGATGCCCGCACCGCCGCCGGAGTCTGATCCGGCGACGGTGAGGACACGGGGCGGTATCGGGGCAGGTGCGCTCATGCCCCGGAATCTACTGGGCGTCCTCGATGGATCCGAAATGGTCCCAGCCGCCCTTGCTCGTCCAGGGCGCCCCGTCGACGGTGACCTGGGGCAGCGCCGAGGGGTTGAGGACCTCTCCGATGACCTTCCAGCGCGCGGGGAGCTTCACGTCGGACGGGAACGTCGCCACGATGGCGTGGTCCTCTCCCCCGGTGAGCACCCACTGCAGGGGGTCGACCCCGACGGCCTGCCCGATGTCGGACATCTGCGACGGGATGTCGATGAGCCCGGAGCGCAGGTCGATGCGGACCTTGCTGGACTCGGCGATGTGACCGAGGTCGGCGACGAGTCCGTCGCTGACGTCGGTCATGGCCGTCGCGCCGAGCCCGGCCGCCGCGGGACCCGCGTGGTAGGGCGGTTCGGGGCGCCGGTGGGCCTCGACGAACGCACGCGGCGAGCGGAACCCCCGGGAGAGCACGGCGAATCCGGCCGCGGACCAGCCGAGCCATCCGGTGACGGCCACGACGTCGCCGGGCCGTGCGCCGGCCCGGGTCACGGGCTCGTGGTTGCGCAGGTCGCCGAGCGCGGTGATCGAGACGGTGATGGTGTCACCGCCGACGACGTCGCCGCCGACCACGGCCGCGCCGGCGACCTGGCATTCGTCACGCAGTCCGTCCATCAGTTCGGCGGCCCAGGTGACCGGCAGGTCGGCCGGTACGACGAGACCGAGCAGCAGCGCGGTGGGCACGGCGCCCATGGCCGCGATGTCGGCGAGGTTCTGGGCGGCGGCCTTGCGGCCGACGTCGTACGCCGTCGACCAGTCACGGCGGAAGTGCCGCCCTTCCAGCAGGATGTCCGTACTGGCCACGACCCTGCGGTCGGGAGCGGCCACGACCGCGGCGTCGTCGCCGGGTCCCAGCCGTACCGCCGGAGTGGTGGTGAGCCGGGAAGTGAGCTCTCTGATGAGCCCGAACTCCCCCAACTCGCCCACGGTTCCCTTCACCGAGTCTCACCTCTCATATATCGCACCGGACACCTGTCCGGGCTGTTTCAGCGGCCGGAGGCCCGGACCGTGGGCGGACGGCCCACGGGAGCCGGTGGCCCCGGGACGTGCAGGCGTCACTGTCCCTCTCCCGCACCGCTGGGCTTGCGGTCGCGAGCCCCTACTGCTGTCGGTACCGTCAAGAGATACGTCAACTTCTGTGGTGCATACGCCACGCTGTGGGCGTCAACCGGCCCGCAGGTCTCCCCGCGGCCCTGCGCGACGCGATAACGTGGCGTCCCTTTCCCCCACATGATCCTCGTGGCCGCCCTGGAGGTTCCGTGGTACAGGCGTACATCCTCATCCAGACCGAGGTGGGCAAGGCGTCGATCGTCGCCGAGACCATCGCAAAGCTCCCGGGAGTGATCCAGGCGGAGGACGTCACAGGTCCTTACGACGTGGTGGTGCGCGCACAGGCCGACACGGTCGACGCGCTCGGCCGCATGGTGGTCGCCAAGGTCCAGCAGGTGGACGGCATCACGCGTACTCTGACCTGCCCGGTCGTCCACCTCTGACCCCTGTCTACGCTGGTCCGGTGACTCACACCCGCCGCCGGTCCCCCCGTTCCCGTGTTCTCGCCCCCTCCGCCGCCCTGTTCGTGCTGGCCGCGGCGGGGTGTTCCTCCGGTGGTGCCCAGCCCTCGGTGACGGTTCCCACACCGTCGCCGGAGGCAGCCGGGTACTGCGGGAAACTGCACGAGGCGCTGCCGGAGACCGTCACCGGTCTGGAACGGAGCGATCCCTCGCCGGATTCGGAACTGACGGCCGGCTGGGGTGACGGGGCGATCGTACTGCGCTGCGGCGTCCCGCGGCCCGCGAAGATGGACGATCCCCAGTCCGACGCCGTGGACGCGGACGGCGTCAATTGGCTGCTGGAGCAGCGCGACGGCGCCGGCCCGCGGTTCACGACCACCTACCGCAAGGCGTATGTCGAGGTGACGCTCGGGACGGAGTACGCCCACGACGTCACCCCCCTGTCCGCGTTCGCCGCGCCCGTGAAGAAAACGGTCCCCGACAGTCTTTGAGGGCTGTCCCGCGTGGGACAGCCCTCGGAGGTCAGCGCAGGCCGGTGGGGCGGTTGAGCGCGGACGTGATCAGCCGGTCCACCAGCTCCGGGTACTCCACACCGCTCGCCTGCCACATGCGGGGGAACATGGAGATCGGGGTGAAGCCCGGCATGGTGTTGATCTCGTTGATGACGAACGTGCCGTCCTCGGTGAGGAAGAAGTCGGCACGCACCAGGCCCTCGCAGGAGGCCGCCTCGAAGGCCTCGACGGCGAGCCGCCGCACCTCTGCGGTCTGCTCGTCGGTGAGCGGTGCGGGAACCAGACCGGCCGCCGAATCGATGTACTTGGCCTCGAAGTCGTAGAAGTCGTGCGCGGTGACGGGCGGGATCTCCGCGGGCACGCTGGCGCGCGGTCCGTCCTCGAACTCCAGCACGCCGCACTCGATCTCCCGGCCGCGCAGCAGGGACTCCACGATGAACTTGGGGTCGTGCCGGCGGGCCTCGTCGATCGCCTCGTCGAGCCCGGCGGCGTCGTCGACCTTGGTGATGCCCATGGAGGAGCCGCCGCGGGCGGGTTTCACGAAGAGCGGCCAGCCGTGCTCTGCCGCGAATTCCATGATGCGCTTGCGGGCGGCGGGCCGGTCCGACTCCCACTCCCGGGGGCGGACGACCTCGTAGGGGCCGACCGGCAGCCCGAAGGAGGTGAAGACCCGCTTCATGTACTCCTTGTCCTGGCCGACGGCCGAGGACAGGACACCGGCACCGACGTAGGGCACACCGGAGAGCTCCAGGAGCCCCTGGAGCGTGCCGTCCTCGCCGTAGGGGCCGTGCAGCATGGGGAAGACGACGTCGACCTCACCCAGGGCCGTGGGCACCGAACCGGGTTCGCTCACGACGACGTCCCGGTTCGCGGGGTCGACGGAGAGCGTCACGGTGCCCTGTGCCGAGTCGGCCAGCTGGCCCACGTCGGGCACCCGCCGGTCCGTGATGGCCATGCGGGCCGGGTCGTCGGACGTGAGGGCCCAGCGTCCGTCCCTGGTGATGCCGATCGGCAGGACGTCGTACTTCGTCCGGTCGATGGCGCTCAGGATGGCACCGGCCGTGACGACCGAGATGCCGTGTTCGGAGCTCCGGCCGCCGAACACGACGGCCACACGCGGCTTGCGGCCCGGCTCGGAGCTCTGCTCGGAGCTCCGGGGGCTCTCAGGGCTCTGGGGGAGGTTCTGGCTGCTCATATCGCGATGAGCGTACCTGCTGGTAGGGCTCGAGTCAGCGTCGCTCGGGCTTGGCGCTGCGCGACATCAGTTCCTTGAGCGCGACCATCGGCGGCTTGCCCTCGTGGACGATGCCGACAACCGTCTCGGTGATCGGCATGTCGACGTCGTGCCTGCGCGCCAGGTCGAGCACGGATTCGCAGGACTTGACGCCCTCTGCGGTCTGGTTCGTGACGGCGACGGTCTCCTGGAGCGTCATACCGCGCCCGAGGTTGGTGCCGAAGGTGTGGTTGCGCGAGAGCGGCGAGGAGCACGTCGCCACCAGGTCGCCGAGTCCGGCCAGTCCGGAGAAGGTGAGCGGGTCGGCGCCCATGGCGAGCCCCAGCCGGGTGGTCTCGGCGAGACCACGGGTGATGAGGGAGCCCTTGGCGTTGTCACCGAGACCCATGCCGTCGGCGATGCCCACGGCGAGGCCGATGACGTTCTTCACCGCGCCGCCGAGTTCGCAGCCGACCACGTCGGTGTTGGTGTACGGCCGGAAGTACGGGGTGTGGCAGACGGCCTGGAGGCGCCGGGCGACGTCCTCGTCCGAGCAGGCGACGACGGCGGCCGCGGGGCGGCGTTCGGCGATCTCCTTGGCGAGGTTGGGGCCGGTGATGACGGCGATCCGGTCCGGCGTGACCTCCGTGACGTCCTCGATGACCTCGCTCATCCGCTTGGCGGTGCCGAGTTCGACCCCCTTCATCAGGGAGACGAGCACCGTGCCGGGCTCCAGGTGCCGCGTCCAGTCGGCGAGGTTCGCGCGCAGGGTCTGCGAGGGCACGACGAGGACGGCGAAGTCGGCGCCGCGCAGCGCCTCGGCGGGGTCGGTCGTGGCACGGACCGAGGCGGGCAGCTCGACTCCCGGCAGGTAGCCGGGGTTGGTGCCGGTCGTGTTGACGGCCTCGACGACCTCGGCGCGGCGGCCCCAGAGGGTGACCTCGCAGCCAGCGTCGGCGAGGACCATGGCGAAGGCCGTGCCCCATGAGCCGGTTCCGAAGACGGCCGCCTTTGCGAGGTGCGTCACGTCGATCCCTTTCCCTCTGCCTTGCGCCGCTGTTCGGCGCGGGCCCTGCGGTGATCGTAGAGCTGGGCGGGGGCCTTCTCGCCGCGCACCTCCTCGAGCTGGGCGGTGATCGCGGCCATGATGGTCTCGGTCACCTGGCGCAGGACGTCGGACGTCGGCTCGAGACCGTAGTAGCGGGAGAGGTCGACCGGCGGCCCGGCCTGTACCCGCAGGGTCTTGCGGGGGAACAGCCGGAGCTTGTTCTCCTTGGCGTAGGGCGGCATCGCGAGGTTGGCGCCCCACTGGGCGACGGGGATGACCGGGGCCCTGGTCATCAGCGCGACCCGGGCGGCGCCGGTCTTGCCGGCCATCGGCCACATGTCGGGGTCGCGGGTGAGCGTGCCTTCCGGGTAGAAGGCGACGCACTCGCCCCGCTCGATGGCGTCGACGGCGGCACGGAAGGCGTCGAGCGCGTCGGTCGTCTCGCGGTAGACGGGGATCTGCCCGGTGCCGCGCAGGATCATTCCGACGAAAGGCGTCCTGAACAGTCCGGCCTTGGCGAGGAGCCGCGGCACACGCCCCGTGTTGTACTGGAAATGCCCGTACGAAAGCGGGTCGAGGTACGAGTTGTGATTGACCGCGGTGATGAATCCGCCATCGGCCGGAATGTGTTCCATCCCCCGCCAGTCCCGCTTGAACAGAACCACCAGGGGCGGTTTCGCGATGACCGCCGCCAGGCGGTACCAGAAGCCGATTCTACGGCGGGGCACTCGGACGCCTTCCTCTAGGAGCTGAGATGCTGCGGGGCTCGCGGCGGTGCTGCCTCGCTCCGGGGCCCCTGGTGCGTGGAGAACACCGTACGCCTCACCCATGGGGGCGGACCTCCGGGTTGCCGTACCGGCAGGCGAGAATACGGGCCGATGCGTACGGAGGGGGAGATCGTCACGAACACCGACCCGGCCGGTCCCTGGTCCCTGGTCGTCCCGTTGAAACCGCTCGCCCTGGCCAAGAGCAGACTCGCCCGGGCGGTGGGCGGGGACCTGCGCCCGCGCCTGGCCCTGGCGTTCGCACAGGACACCGTGTCGGCCGCGCTGTCCTGCCGGGCGGTGAGAGATGTGGTGGTCGTCACGGACGATCCGGTGGCCGGGGCGGCGCTGGCGGCGCTCGGCGCGCACACCGTGGCCGACACCCCGGCGGCCGGACTCGACGCGGCACTGGAACACGGCGCACGGTGGGTGCGCGCGCGGCGCGGGGGCGCGGCGGTGGCCGCGCTCAACGCGGATCTCCCCGCGCTGCGTTCGGGCGAATTGGCCCGGGTGCTCGAATTCGCTGCGGCATTCCCCCGTGCGTTTGTCAGCGATGCGCAGGGAATCGGCACCACATTTCTTTCCGCGGCGCCCGGCGTGGAATTGCGGCCGGCTTTCGGCGGGGCGTCGCGTGCACGGCACCTGGCGTCGGGGGCGGTCGAGGTCGCCCTGCCGGGCCTCGATTCGGTCCGCAGGGACGTGGATACGGGCGACGACCTGGAGGCCGCGCTGGCGCTGGGGGCGGGGCGGTTCACCGCGGGACTGGCGGCCCCGGTGCTGCCTGCCGGTGACCGGTAGGCTGCCGCTCATGCAGGCGACCTCGTTCACGTACGACTCCGAGACCCGCACCGGCAGCGTGCTCCTCGACGACGGCACCCCGGTGGCCTTCGACGCCCCGGCGTTCGACGCGGGAGGACTGCGGCTGCTGCGTCCGGGACAGCGGGTACGGATCGAGACCGAGGGCGAGGGGACCGCGCTGCGGATCACCCTGGTGACGCTGCAGACGCTCTGAACGGACTCCTGGACAGCCCGCGGGCCGGGCTCCCCTAGGGGAGCCCGGCCCGGCGCGTGTGAGGAACGAGCGGTACCCGGTCTCACTTCTTGCGTGCGGTGGACTTCTTGGCCGTGGTCGTGCGCGCCGTGGCCTTCTTGGCGGGCGCCTTCTTCGCGGTGGCCTTCTTGGCGGGGGCGGTCTTGGCGGCGGCGGTCTTCTTCGTGGCCGTCGTCTTCTTCGCCGGGGTCGCCTTCTTCGCCGCGGGTGTGGCCTTCTTGGCCGTTGCGGTGGTCTTCTTGGCGGTGGTCTTCGCCGGGGCCGTCTTCTTCGCGGCCGCCGTGGTCTTGCGCGCCGTGGCCTTCTTCGCGGTGGCCTTCTTCGCGGCCGCCTTGGCCGTCGTACGGGTGGAAGAACCGCCCGAGAGGCTGCCCTTGGGGGCCTTCTTCACGGCCACGTCGTTCTTGGGGAGCTTCTTGGAGCCGCTCACCAGGTCCTTGAAGCCCTGACCCGCACGGAAACGGGGCACGGAGGTCTTCTTGACCCGTACGCGTTCGCCGGTCTGCGGGTTGCGGGCGTACCGGGCGGGCCGGTCGACCTTCTCGAACGAGCCGAAGCCGGTGACCGAGACACGGTCCCCCGCGACGACCGCACGGACGATCGCGTCGAGCACCACATCGACTGCGTCTGCGGCCTGCTGGCGGCCGCCGACCTTGTCGGCAATCGCTTCTACGAGCTGCGCCTTGTTCACGTCTTCCCCTTCGGAGACATTGCCGGAACGAAACTGTTCAGGCTTTTTCGCACGTTAGGCAGATATATACCGCAAATCAAACACGAAACGGGCTAATCACCCTAGTGCCGCAACGAAGTCGACCGCTGCGCGGCCCGCAGCATCAGTCACCTTCGGGGAATCGGCCCTCATCGAGGTCCTTCATCAACCGGTCCAGACGTCTTGCCGCGCCTGGGAGATCGTGCTTAGCCGCGGCCGTGACGACCAGCAGCTTCCGGGACAGCGCCATCCGTACGCCCTCCGGGACTTGCAGTGCGCGCACCTTTGCGTGCGCTTCTTTCAATCGGTCGGCGACTTGGCCATAGAGCTCGAGTTGGCTGTCGCGTTCCATGCGCCGATTGTGCCATCTAGGGCGAGTTGTCGCCCGAGGGGGTCTCAACAAGCGACTGCGCCCCCCGCCTACCGGCGGGGGGCGCAGTTCGGGAAAAGCGCTGCTCAGGCGTCGATCGTGCGCGGCTTGTGGGACGGCCTGGCCGCCTCGTAAGTCGCAATGTCCGCTTCGTTCTGAAGAGTGAGGCTGATGTCGTCGAGCCCGTTCAGCAGTCGCCAGCGGGCGTTCTCGTCGAGCTCGAAGTCGGCCGTGATTCCGTCCGCGAGGACCTGGCGCTTCTCCAGGTCGACGGTGACCTCCGCCGTCGGATCGGCCTCGGTCAGCTCCCAGAGCCTGTCGACGACCTCCTGGCCGAGGACCACGGTCAACAGACCGTTCTTCAGGGAGTTGCCACGGAAGATGTCGGCGAAGCGGGAGGAGATGACGGTCTTGAAGCCGAAGTTCTGCAGGGCCCAGACCGCGTGCTCACGCGAGGAGCCCGTACCGAAGTCGGGACCGGCGACCAGGACCGAGGCGCCCTTGCGCTCGGGGCGGTTGAGGACGAAGTCCTCGTCCTTGCGCCAGGCCTCGAAGAGCCCGTCCTCGAAGCCGTCGCGGGTGACCTTCTTCAGCCAGTGCGCGGGGATGATCTGGTCGGTGTCGACGTTGCTGCGGCGCAGCGGAACGGCCCGGCCGGTGTGTGCGGTGAATGCTTCCATGGTTATCGGACTCCGGCGGGCGTACGGACGTCGGACAGGTCGGCGGGCGAGGCCAGACGGCCCAGCACGGCGGTGGCGGCGGCGACCTGCGGGGAGACCAGGTGCGTGCGGCCGCCCTTGCCCTGCCTGCCCTCGAAGTTCCGGTTCGAGGTGGAGGCGGAGCGCTCGCCGGGGGCGAGCTGGTCGGGGTTCATGCCGAGGCACATCGAGCAGCCCGCGTGCCGCCATTCGGCGCCGGCGGCGGTGAAGACCTTGTCCAGGCCCTCCTCGACGGCCTGCAGCGCGACCCGGACGGAGCCCGGGACGACCAGCATCCGTACACCGTCGGCGACTTTGCGGCCGTCGAGGACCGAGGCGGCGTTGCGCAGGTCCTCGATGCGCCCGTTGGTGCAGGAACCCACGAACACCGTGTCCACGCTGATCTCACGCAGCGGCTGGCCGGCGGTCAACCCCATGTATTCGAGGGCCTTTTCGGCGGCGTGGCGCTCCGACGCGTCCTCGTACGAAGCGGGGTCGGGGACGCTGGCCGACAGGGGCGCGCCCTGGCCGGGGTTGGTGCCCCAGGTGACGAACGGCGCGAGTGCGGCGCCGTCGATGACGACCTCGGCGTCGAAGACCGCGTCGTCGTCGGTGCGCAGCGTCTTCCAGTACTCCACCGCGGCGTCCCACTCCTCGCCCTTCGGGGCGTGGTCGCGGCCCTCGAGGTAGGCGAAGGTGGTCTCGTCGGGGGCGATCATGCCCGCGCGGGCGCCGGCCTCGATCGACATGTTGCAGATGGTCATCCGGGCTTCCATCGAGAGCTTCTCGATGGCGGGGCCGCGGTATTCGAGGATGTAGCCCTGACCGCCGCCGGTGCCGATCCGGGCGATGATGGCCAGGATGAGATCCTTGGCCGTGACGCTGTCGGGGAGTTCGCCCTCGACGGTGATCGCCATGGTCCTGGGGCGGGCCAGCGGCAGCGTCTGGGTGGCCAGGACGTGCTCGACCTGACTGGTGCCGATACCGAAGGCCAGCGCTCCGAAGGCGCCGTGGGTGGAGGTGTGCGAGTCGCCGCAGACGACCGTGGTGCCGGGCTGCGTCAGGCCGAGCTGCGGGCCGACCACGTGCACGACGCCCTGCTCGACGTCACCCAGCGGGTGCAGCCGGACACCGAAGTCCGCGCAGTTCTTGCGCAGGGTCTCCAGCTGGGCGCGGGAGACCGGGTCGGCGATCGGCTTGTCGATGTCGAGGGTCGGGGTGTTGTGGTCCTCGGTGGCGATGGTGAGGTCGAGCCGCCGCACCGGCCGGCCGGCCTGGCGCAGACCGTCGAACGCCTGCGGGCTGGTCACCTCGTGCAGCAGGTGCAGATCGATGAAGAGGAGGTCGGGCTCGCCATCGGCGCGCCGGACGACGTGGTCGTCCCAGACCTTCTCCGCGAGTGTCCTACCCATCGCTTTCCCTCCGGCCGGCGTCGCCGTCGGCCCAACTAGAGATTTCGGGTGCCGCCGTCCTGGCCCCCGGGCGGGGCGGTGGCTGCGGGCCGTCGTGCGGCCGCACGTACAGGTTCGCAACTTCCGGGGAAAATTGAACTTGCGTTTCACAGAGTGAGACGCGAGTATCGTCGTATGGACAACTCTAGTGGCGTCGGCGTTCTCGACAAGGCAGCTCTGGTATTGAGCGCTCTGGAGTCCGGTCCGGCCACCCTCGCCGGACTGGTCGCGGCGACAGGGCTCGCGCGGCCCACGGCACACCGTCTGGCCGTGGCACTCGAACACCACCGCATGGTGGCGAGGGACATGCAGGGCCGTTTCATTCTCGGCCCCCGGCTCGCGGAGCTCGCGGCCGCGGCCGGCGAGGACCGCCTCCTGGCGACGGCCGGACCCGTACTCACACACCTGCGCGACATCACCGGCGAGAGCGCACAGCTCTACCGCAGGCAGGGCGACATGCGGATCTGCGTGGCGGCGGCGGAGCGGCTGTCCGGACTGCGGGACACCGTGCCGGTCGGCTCCACGCTCACGATGAAGGCGGGCTCCTCCGCGCAGATCCTGATGGCCTGGGAGGAGCCGGAGCGCCTGCACCGGGGCCTGCAGGGGGCCCGCTTCACGGCGACGGCGCTCTCGGGCGTCCGGCGGCGGGGCTGGGCCCAGTCGATCGGTGAACGCGAGCCGGGCGTGGCCTCGGTCTCGGCCCCGGTCCGCGGGCCGTCGAACCGGGTGGTCGCCGCCGTGTCCGTCTCCGGGCCGATCGAGCGGCTGACACGCCACCCCGGCCGTATGCACGCGCAGGCGATCATCGACTCCGCCGCACGGCTGAGCGAGGCCCTGCGCCGCACGGGCTGACCGGCCATCTCGTCCCCTCCGGCCGCCCCAGCGTCGTGGCGGCCCAAATCACCTGCCGGGGCCCCGAGATGGACACTGCGCGCACATGCAGAAGGCCCTTCACCGAAGCGAAGGGCCTTGCCGTACTGCTGTGTTGTACCCCCGACCGGATTCGAACCGGCGCTACTGCCGTGAGAGGGCAGCGTGCTAGGCCGCTACACAACGGGGGCGTGATTACTGCTGACTTGCGCTGGGCTACCAGGACTCGAACCTAGAATGACGGTACCAGAAACCGTAGTGTTGCCAATTACACCATAGCCCATGGTGGAAGTACCCCCGACCGGATTCGAACCGGCGCTACTGCCGTGAGAGGGCAGCGTGCTAGGCCGCTACACAACGGGGGCCCTAGCGATCCTGCATCGAGTACGTGGGTGCGACCCAGATGTTCTCGCGGGAAGGATCTGTACCCCCGACCGGATTCGAACCGGCGCTACTGCCGTGAGAGGGCAGCGTGCTAGGCCGCTACACAACGGGGGCGTGGTTACTGCTGACTTGCGCTGGGCTACCAGGACTCGAACCTAGAATGACGGTACCAGAAACCGTAGTGTTGCCAATTACACCATAGCCCACTGAAACGCAACCCCTGAGGGTCTTGTTTCTGTCTGCGCTTCCGCCCGGGCCTTTCGGCCCGCTCGGGTGGCGCAGGAAGAACATTACCTGAAGGTGTCCGGCGCTCCAAAACGGGTATCTCCTGCCAGCAGGCCGGGGAGCTCGTCCAGGCCGGTGATGCGCACGAGGTCGGGGCGCCCGCCCTGCCCCTCGCGGTCCAGCCAGATCCCGGCGAGTCCGGCGGCCACCGCGCCGCCCGCGTCGATGTCGGGTTCGTTGCCGACGTAGGCCACCTCGTGCGGGTCGAGCTCCAGCACCTCGCAGGCGGCGTGGAACGCTCCCGCGTCCGGCTTGGAGACACCCAGCTCGACGGCGCAGACCACGGCCTCGAAGCGGTCCCGCACCCCGAGGGCGCGCAGCTTGCGGTCCTGGTTGTGGATGCTCGAGTTCGACAGGACGGCATGGCGGAAGCCTCCCGCCAGCCGGTCGAGGACCGGCAGGGTGTCCGGGAAGAGCGCCCACGCGGCCTCGTAGTGCGCGGCGTGCCGGCCGAACCAGTCGTCGGCCTCCGCATCGCTCAGCCACCGTCCGAGAAACGCGCGTACGCGCTCCCGCCGCTGTCCCTGGAAGTCGGTCTCCCCGGCGGCGAAGCGCTCCCACTGCACGTCCGTGACGGCCTTCCAGGCGTCGAGGGCCCGCTCCAGGGAGCCGTATCCCTCGGGGAAGCCCTCGTGCTCCAGATGTCTGCGCATACCGATGCGGTCGGCTCCGGAGTAGTCGAAGATCGTGTCGTCGATGTCCCAGAGGACCGCACGGATGGCCATGCGGCGTACCTACCCGTCTCCGGACGTTCCGATGCCACAGGCCCCCACGCGCATGCCGGAGGCCGGGGCCCTTGAAGGGGCCCCGGCCTCCGGCATGCGCGGAAAGCTACGCGGCGAGCCTCGCCAGTGCCGCGTCGATGCGGGCGATCGTCTTCTCGCGGCCCAGGATCTCCAGGGACTCGAAGAGCGGCAGACCGACCGTACGGCCTGTGACGGCGACGCGGACCGGGGCCTGCGCCTTGCCGAGCTTCAGGCCGTGCTTCTCGCCGGCGGTGAGGACGGCCGCCTTGAGCGCCTCGGCGTTCCACTCGGCGGCGGTCAGCTCGGCGCGGGCCGAGACGAGCAGGGCGTCGGATCCCTCCTTCATGGCCTTCGTCCAGGAGGCCTCGTCGTGGACGGGCTCGTCCAGGAAGAGGAAGTCGACGTTGGCCGTGATGTCCGAGAGGACCGTCACGCGTGTCTGGGCGTGCGGGGCGATCTCGGCGAACTGCTCCGCGTCGAAGGCCTCCGGCGGCCAGGGGGCGAAGGGGGCCTTCAGCCAGGGCCCGCAGGCCTCGGTGAAGGTCTTCACGTCGAGCATGCGCAGGTGCTCGGCGTTGATGTGCTCGGCCTTCTTCAGGTCGAAGCGTGCCGGGTTGGCGTTGACGCCGGCGATGTCGAACGCGGCCACCAGCTCGTCGCGGCCGAAGATGTCGCGGTCCTCGGCGATCGACCAGCCGAGCAGCGAGAGGTAGTTGATCAGCCCCTCGGGCAGGAAGCCGCGCTCACGGTAGAGGTTGAGCGAGGCCTGCGGGTCGCGCTTGGAGAGCTTCTTGTTGCCCTCCCCCATGACGTACGGGAGGTGGCCGAAGGCGGGGGTGTCCTTGGCGATGCCCAGCTCGATGAGCGCCCGGTAGAGGGCGATCTGGCGCGGGGTGGAGGAGAGCAGGTCCTCGCCGCGCAGGACGTGGGTGATCTCCATCAGCGCGTCGTCGACCGGGTTGACCAGCGTGTAGAGCGGAGCGCCGTTGGCGCGGACGATCCCGTAGTCCGGGACGTTCTCCGGCTGGACGGTGATGTCGCCGCGGACCAGGTCGGTGAAGGTGATCGCCTCGTCGGGCATCCGGAAACGGACGATCGAGGTGCGGCCCTCGGCCTCGTAGGCGGCCTTCCGCTCGTCGCTCAGGTCGCGGCAGTGGCCGTCGTAACCCGAGGGCCTGCCGGCCGCGCGAGCGGCGTCGCGGCGGGTGTCGAGCTCCTCGGTGGTGCAGTAGCACGGGTACGCGTACCCGGCGGCCAGGAGCTTGTCCGCGACGTCCTTGTAGAGGTCCATGCGCTGCGACTGGCGGTACGGGGCGTGCGGGCCTCCGGTCTCGGGGCCCTCGTCCCAGTCGAGGCCGAGCCAGCGCATCGAGTCGAGCAGCTGCTCGTAGGACTCCTCGGAGTCGCGGGCCGCGTCGGTGTCCTCGATACGGAAGACCAGGGTGCCCTGGTGGTGCCGGGCGAAGGCCCAGTTGAAGAGGGCCGTCCGGACCAGACCGACGTGGGGGTTACCGGTCGGGGAGGGACAGAAACGGACGCGGGGGGGTGTCCCCTGGCCGAGCGAGGTCGAGAGCTGGGGGGAGGGTGCGTTAGCCACGCTTGATCACCTTGTTGGTGAGAGTGCCGATGCCTTCGATGGTGACGGCGACCTCGTCGCCGACGTGCAGGGGTCCGACCCCTGCGGGGGTCCCGGTGAGGATCACGTCGCCCGGGAGCAGCGTCATGGCCTCCGTGATGTGGACGACCAGGTCCTCGACGGAGCGGATCATGTCGCTCGTGCGGCCGAGCTGACGCTGCCGGCCGTTGACCGTGGCCTGGATGGCCAGGTCGGCGGGGTCGACGCCGGTCTCCACCCAGGGGCCGAGCGGGCAGGCGGTGTCGAAGCCCTTCGCCCGGGCCCATTGGCTCTCACGGCGCTGGACGTCGCGGGCGGTGACGTCGTTGGCGCAGGTGTAACCGAAGATGACGTCCTTGACGCGTTCACGCGGGACCTCGCGGCACATACGGCCGATCACCACGGCCAGTTCGGCCTCGTGGTGCAGCTCCTCGGAGAAGGAGGGGTACTCGATGGAGTCGCCCGCACCGATCACCGAGGTGGTGGGCTTGAAGAAGGCGACGGGCACATCCGGGACCTCGTTGCCCATTTCGGCGGCGTGTTCCGCGTAGTTGCGACCGATGGCCACGACCTTGTTGGGGAGCACGGGCGGCAGCAGCCGGACCTTCTTCAGCGGGACCTTGGTCCCGGAGAGTTCGAAGTCGGCGTACGGGATGCCCTTGATGATGTCGAGGACGAGGCTGTCGGGGCTGTCGCCCTCGACCGCGCCGAAGGCGACATTGCCGTCGATGGAGAACCTGGCGATGCGCACGGGATGCTGTCGCCCCTCACTTGCTGGCTGGCTGAAGACTGACGCTCCAGGCTATCGCCTCGCCAGGCCGCGGGACGGCCGCTACTTCGCCGCCGCGGCCGGGGCTTCCATGAGGACGGTGCGGCGCGGGTTGGCCGTCTGGGTGGGCAGGGCGACGGCGTGCTCCCGCTGCTCCGGCGGCTGCATCGCCCCGGCGTCCTCGAGGTGCGCCAGCGTCGTGCGCCGGGGGTTGGCAATGTTGCGGAACGTCATCGTCGTCTTCATCTGCCGTATGGGACCTTTGTCGCTGGGGCGCTGCCCGGAGGTGCGCCGGTTGTCGGATTCGCCATCCCTGTAAAGCGTCAGGCTAAACATCCGATTCCCCCTCTTGGCCGGGATCAGACGACGATCATGATGTGAGTTTGCTCACGAACTTGCCGACAAAAACACCTATTGCGGACAGTTGACTATGGTCCCCAAACCCGACAATACGTCTCTGAATCTGCCATTCCGCTCCCGATCATCGCGTCTGGGACACCTGCCATCCTCAGGACTGCCACCCGTAATGACCCATCTTGACCCCTAACGCGTTCTACGTCTTGTCACCCATCCGTCACACCGTGTCATCCAGGTCACGGCCCGGTACGCGGGCCTTGTTGGAGATCCTCCTCTGTGCTGGAATTCCACGCACCGCCGCGGGTTTCAGGCCCAGCGCGCAGGGGCGCAACGCAGCGCCGAGTGGCGGCGGGAGGGGGAAGTACGCCGGTCACTCACGACCACCATGGGGCGCGTCAAGCGCCCCACGACGCCGACACCGCCCCGCCGCGCCACACGCGGAGGAGCGCCTGGTCCAGAGGTTGCGACGCTAGTGCAGGGACGTTTCAAGAGGGATGGCATGGGGTCGCCCCAGCCCCGCCAGGGCCGAGGGGAAACCCCGGCGGAGCAGGAGCCGCGCGGCGGGAACGACCGCGGTTCCTCGCCCCAGCACGCCCAGAATCCCGGTGCGGCCGGTGACGGCGGTGACCGCGCGCAGCGCCCCGGCACGACGGGCACCGGCAGCACGGAGGCCGCAGCGCCCCTCAAGCCGGCCGGCTCCACCTCGACCGGCTCGCGTCTGGCCCTGCGTAACTGGCGCATCAGCACGCGTCTGGTCTCCCTGCTCGCCCTCCCCGTGGTCGCGGCGACCACCCTGGGCGGACTGCGCATCAACGAGTCCATGAACGACATGGACCAGTTGGAGCACATGCAGCTGCTCACCCAGATGACCAGGAAGGCGACCGCGCTCGCCAACGCGCTCCAGGAGGAGCGCGACAGGTCGGCCGGCCCGCTGTCGAACGGTGTGAAGGCCACCGACTACAAGGTCACCCAGCCCCGTGAGCGCACCGACCGTGCCAAGGCCGCTTTCTTCGAGGCCACGGACGAGATCGGCAACACCCCGGGCGACGCGGCGCTGGACAGCATCCACGCGAGCGTCAGCGAGATCAGCCGGCAGCTGGGCAAGATCACCAGCATCCGTAAGGACGCGTACGCGGCCGAGAGCCCGAGCCTCAACACGATCGACCAGTACAGCCAGCTGATCACCTCGCTGCTGAGCCTTTCGCAGGACATGGCGCAGGCCACCAGCAACCCGGAGATGATCAAGCGGACGCGTGCGCTGGCCGCCTTCTCGTCCTCGAAGGAGTACGCCTCCGTCGAGCGCGCCATCATCGCCGCGGCGCTGCCGGACGGCACCGGCGACAAACCGCACCTGAACGACAACGACCAGGCGTTCGGGCGCAACGCTCAAGGAAAAGCGGACTCGACCCTCAAGACGTTCGAGACGACCTACGAGTCCACCGGGAAGAGCTCCGCCGAGCTGCTGGCACCGCTGGGCACCGGGAATCCCGAGATCACCGCGGCCGACATCTACTCCAAGAAGGTGCTCGACAGTCCGCTGGGCATGGAGGGCAGCGGCAAGACCCGCACCTACATGGACTGGTACGACCAGAGCTCCACCAAGATCCAGGCCATGAAGACCATCGAGGCCTCGCTCCTCGGCGAGATGGAGAGCAAGGCCCGCGAGCTGCGTGAGGAGTCGCAGCGCGACGCGATCCTCAACGGTGCGATCATCCTCATCGTCCTGGGCGTGTCGCTGGTCGGCGCCTTCGTCGTGGCGCGGTCCATGATCCGCTCGCTGCGACGGCTGCAGGACACCGCGACCCGGGTCGCCCAGGACCGGCTGCCCGAGCTCGTCAAGCAGCTCTCGGAGACGGACCCGCAGGACGTCGACACCTCCGTCGAGTCGGTCGGCATCCACTCCCGTGACGAGATCGGCCAGGTGGCCACGGCCTTCGACGACGTGCACCGCGAGGCGGTCCGCCTGGCCGCCGAGCAGGCGCTGCTGCGAGGCAACGTCAACGCGATGTTCACCAACCTCTCGCGCCGGAGCCAGGGCCTCATCCAGCGCCAGCTCTCGCTCATCTCCGAGCTGGAGTCGCGCGAGGCCGACCCGGACCAGCTGTCCTCGCTCTTCAAGCTCGACCACCTCGCGACCCGTATGCGCCGTAACGGTGAGAACCTCCTCGTCCTCGCGGGTGAGGAGCCCGGCCGCCGCTGGACCCGGCCCGTGCCGCTGGTCGACGTGCTCCGTGCCGCCGCCTCCGAGGTGGAGCAGTACGAGCGCATCGAACTGGCCGCGGTGCCCGCGACCGAGGTCGCCGGCCGCGTGGTCAACGACCTCGTGCACCTTCTCGCCGAGCTGCTGGAGAACGCCACGTCGTTCTCCTCCCCGCAGACGAAGGTCCGGGTCACCGGTCACGCGCTGCCCGACGGCCGTGTGCTCGTCGAGATCCACGACACGGGTATCGGCCTCTCCCCCGAGGACCTGGCCGCGATCAACGAGCGGCTCGCCTCACCGCCCACCGTGGACGTCTCGGTGTCCCGCCGCATGGGTCTGTTCGTGGTCGGCCGGCTGTCGCTGCGTCACGGCATCCGCATCCAGCTGCGGCCCTCCGACTCCGGCGGTACGACCGCGCTGGTCATGCTGCCCATGGAGGTCGCGAACGGCGGCAAGCAGCCGTCGAAGCAGGGTCAGCAGGGCAAGGGCGCGCAGGGCGGCGCCCCGGGTGGTCTCCTCGCCGGCGGTGGCGCCCCCGCGGGCGGCCAGCGTCCCGGGTTCGGCGGCTCCGCGCCGGCTCCCGCGAAGGGGCTGGGACCGGCCGCACCGCGCGAGCAGGTCGGCGCGGGCTCGGCCCCCCGGGCGGAGCTGCCCTCGCGTGACGGCGGACCGCGTCAGCCGCAGCAGGGCGGCAGCCCCGGACTGCCCGGTCAGGGCCGGCCCGAGGGGCCGCGTCAGGGCGGCGGCCTCGCGGGAGCCTTCGCCGGCGGTGCCCGTCCGGGAGCGCGCCCCCCGCAGGGCCCCTCGGCGGGTGCGGACTCCGGCCGGCCCAATCTCTTCGGCCACTCCGGTCAGCAGAGCGGCCTGCCCGCGCGGCAGGTTCCGCAGCAGCCCCGGCCCGGCCAGGGCGGCGACGGCGGTCCTCAGCAGCCCGGCGGCCCCGGCCGTCTGCTGCCGTCCTCCGGCGGCCCGCGTGCCGAGCTGCCCGGCGGCGACCCGCAGCCCCAGCGCCCGCAGGGCACGAGCTGGGGCGTCGAGGAGCAGGGTGCTCCCCGCCGTACGCAGCCGGACTCGCCGCGTGGTCACGAGGAGCACGACACCGGCCGGTTCGCCCGGCCGGGCACCTCCGGTCCGAACCAGCCGTTCAGCCCGCCGAACCAGCGTCCGCCGATGAACGACCGTCAGGGCCCCGGTGCCACCGCGGAGTTCGCCCGCCCGGACTTCTCGGCACCGCAGGCCCCGGACCCGGCGAGCACCGCGCAGTTCGCCCGCCCCGACTTCTCGGCACCGCAGGCCCCGGACCCGGCGAGCACCGCGCAGTTCGCCCGCCCCGACTTCAACGCCCCGATTCCTCAGGACCAGGGTTTCGGTGACCAGTCGCCCGCGCCGCGTCCGCAGGGTTCTTCCGCCGGTGAGCCGCAGCGCCATCCGGCGCTGCCGCAGCAGCCCGAGGGACTGCCGCCGGCCGGCCCCGGCGACGGGCGTACACCGCTGTACGACACGCTGGAGACGAACTGGTTCCACGGACCGCAGCAGGGCGGCCAGCAGCCGCCCGCCGCGGAACCGCAGGCACCGGCCGCCCCCCAGCCCGCCGGCACCACGCCCCCGCCCATGCCGCGGCGTGGTGCGGCCGACACCGGCGCCACCAGTTCATGGCGTGCTTCGCCCAACGACGAACTGGTGCGCCAGGCCGAGCGGGTCAAGAAGCCCGCCGCGGGCGGGATCACCACTTCCGGGCTGCCCCGCCGTGTCCCACGTGCCAATTTGGTGCCGGGCACTGCTCAGCAGCAGAATCATCAGTCCGGACCTCAGGTTTCGCGTGCGCCCGATGACGTACGCGGCCGTCTGACCAATCTCCGCCGGGGCATCCAGCAGGGACGACAGGCCAACACCGGCTCGTCTACCGGCAGTTTCCAACTCGGCCCCACTCACCAGCAGGAGCGTTAGTTGAGCCCCATGAGTCAGGCCGCGCAGAATCTGAACTGGCTGATCACCAACTTCGTGGACAACACCCCAGGGGTGTCCCACACGGTGGTGGTCTCCGCGGATGGCCTGCTGCTGGCGATGTCCGAAGGTTTCCCGCGCGATCGCGCCGATCAGCTGGCGGCTGTCGCCTCCGGCCTGACGTCGCTCACCGCGGGTGCCTCCCGGATCTTCGAAGGCGGCGCCGTGAGCCAGACCGTCGTGGAGATGGAGCGAGGTTTCCTCTTCCTCATGTCCATCTCGGACGGGTCCTCCCTCGCCGTCCTCGCACATCCGGACGCGGACATCGGTCTGGTCGGATACGAGATGGCACTCCTCGTCGACCGTGCGGGGAGCGTCCTCACCCCTGACCTCCGTGCCGAACTACAAGGCAGTCTGCTCCACTGACCGGCCATGCGGCAGACACCTGACACGATCCCCCCAGGTACTACTCAAAACCCTCACCCGTCCGGCCGACACAGCCCCTCACCGGCCACCTTCAGACGGCAAGCCGACACCCTGCTGTCACGCCCGGAGGATTTATGACCCCGCCACCCGCCTCGCCCGATCCGTACGGCGCACTGCACCACGCATCGTACGACGGCGAAGGCGACCAGCCGCTGGTCCGTCCGTACGCCATGACCGGCGGCCGGACCCGGCCGCGTTACCAGCTCGCGATAGAAGCGCTGGTCAGCACGACAGCGGACCCCGCCCACCTCGGGACACTGCTGCCCGAGCACCAGCGGATCTGCCACCTGTGCCGAGAGGTCAAGTCGGTGGCCGAGGTCTCCGCCCTTCTGTCCATGCCCCTGGGTGTGGCACGGATCCTCGTGGCGGACCTGGCGGAAGCCGGCATGGTGGCCATCCACCAGCCGGGCAACGGAGAGGCCGGCGGCACGCCGGATGTGACACTGCTCGAAAGGGTGCTCAGTGGACTTCGCAAGCTCTAGCGGCGGCACGGCCCGTGCCACCACCTCGGCGAAGATCGTGGTGGCAGGGGGCTTCGGCGTGGGTAAGACCACGTTTGTCGGTGCCGTCTCGGAGATCAATCCGCTGCGCACCGAAGCCGTGATGACGTCCGCCTCCGCGGGCATCGACGACCTGACCCACACCGGGGACAAGACCACCACCACGGTGGCCATGGACTTCGGACGCATCACCCTGGACCAGGACCTGATCCTCTACCTGTTCGGCACCCCCGGACAGGACCGCTTCTGGTTCATGTGGGACGACCTGGTCCGCGGCGCCATCGGCGCCGTCGTCCTCGTCGACACCCGCCGCCTCGCCGACTGCTTCCCCGCCGTCGACTACTTCGAGAACAGCGGCCTCCCCTTCGTCATCGCCCTCAACGGCTTCGACGGACACCAGCCCTACACCCCCGACGAAGTACGCGAAGCCCTCCAGATCGGCCCGGACGCCCCCATCATCACGACGGACGCCCGGCACCGCGCGGACGCCAAGAGCGGCCTGATCACGCTGGTCGAGCACGCCCTGATGGCCCGCCTGAAGTAGCCGTAAGCCGGTCGCGGCCTACGGAGGTTGCTGTAGTCACACGGGGGCGGCCTGTGTCCTTTGACACGCTCCGCCCCCGTGTTCATAACATTTCGACAGACAATTGAAGTCCCGCCAACACCCGACGCGCACGATCGGTACCGCTGCGCTCATACGAGCCTCGCCTTTTGACGGGGCTCGCTCTTTATGCCCGTTTTATCTAAGGACGTTCACAGGTGGAATCTCTCATTCCGACTGTTTGGAACGCGGCCGGTCTGCGTGCTGCAATGCCTCGAACTACCCAGTAGTCACGGCCCCTGAACGATAATCCGGCACAACGTAGGTGCCGACGCCGAGAGGTTGTTGGTCGAGTGAGGCGAAGCAACGAGGGCTCCGCGGCGCAGCCGGAGCGGGGCAACTTCACGCCGCCGCGCGCTGCGGCGTCCCCGCCTGCGGACACGTCGTCCGAGGCGGGGCCGGCCGGTGGCAGCACCAGCCGGCTGTCCCCGCGCAACTGGCGGGTGCCCACCCGGCTGAACGCCATTCTCCTGATCCCCGCGCTGGTCGGTCTGGTCATGGGTGGCTTCCAGGTGAAGGGGTCGGTGGACACCTGGAACGAAGCTCAGGACGCCGAGAAGACGGCGCTGGTCGTCCGCGCGGCCGCGGCCTACGGACAGGCACTGCTGAACGAGCGTGACCTCACCGCTCAGCCCCTGCTGTCCAACAAGCGCACCGCCGCCGAGGTGGAGCGGGTGCGCGCCACCACGGACAGCGCCGCTCAGAAGTTCGACGCCGCCGTGCAGAACATGCCGGACAAGGCGGGTCTCCACCGCCGTCTGAAGCTGTTCGAGGCGGAGGAGCCGCTGCTCCCCGAACTGCGCAAGGCCGCCTACGCCGAGGCCATGGACCCGGTGAAGACGGAAGAGGGCTACACCAAGGTCCAGCACTCGCTGATGGAGTTCTCCAACGAGCTCGGCCTGGGGACCGGCAACATCACCAGTTACGGCCGGACCGTGTACGCGATCGAGCTGGCCAAGGCCGCGGAATCGCTCCAGCGCTCGATCGGCATGCACCTGCTGGTGCGCCCGAGCCAGGAGCAGCGCAAGTTCAACGGCCAGGTCACCGCGTTCAGTTCGTACAACTACCTGGAGCAGATCGCCCTCGGTGAGTTCATCTCCGGTGGTACGGAGGCCGACGCGGCCCGGCTCAAGGAAGTCATGGCCGGCAAGGCCGCCGAGGGAGCCGAGCAGCTGAAGGCCGCCGAGGCGGAGGCCAAGGCCGCCGGCAAGCCCTTCGTGGCGCCTCCGAGCGTCGACGGTTCGGTCTTCGACGGCATGGCCCAGCAGATCGGCCAGGGCAGGCAGCCGGACGAGCTGAGGGCCAAGGGCATCACCCCCGAGACCTGGATGGCCGCCGCGACCGCGAAGTTCGACGGCTACACGACGGTCGAGAACGAGCTGGTCGACAAGGCCGTGGCCGAGGCTGCGGAGATCTCGACCGACGCGCGCAACGACGCCATCGTCAACGCCGCGATCGTGATCATCTCGCTGCTCGCCGCGTTCATCATCGCCGGTCTCATGGCCCGCCAGATGAGCCGCTCCATGCGCCGGCTGCGTACGGCCGCCTTCGGTATCGCCGAGCAGCGGCTGCCGATGCTGGTCGACCAGCTGTCGCGGGCCGAGCCGGGCCGGGTGGACACCCGGGTGCAGCCGATCCCGATCAACAGCCAGGACGAGATCGGCGAGGTCGCCCGCGCCTTCGACCAGGTGCACCGCGAGGCCGTCCGGCTCGCCGCCGAACAGGCCATGCTGCGGGGCAACGTCAACGCGATCTTCACCAACCTCTCGCGTCGCAACCAGTCGCTCATCGAGGGCCAGCTGACCCTCATCACCGACCTGGAGAACAACGAGGCCGATCCGGACCAGCTGGAGAGCCTCTTCAAGCTGGACCACCTGGCCACCCGTATGCGCCGCAACGGCGAGAACCTCCTCGTCCTCGCGGGCGAGGAGCCCGGCCGGCGCTGGAACCAGCCGGTGCCGCTGGTCGACGTGCTGCGGGCCGCCTCCTCCGAGGTGGAGTCCTACGAGCGCATCGAGCTCACCGGCGTGCCGGAGAGCGAGATCCACGGCCAGGCCGTGACCGACCTCGTGCACCTGCTGGCCGAGCTGCTGGAGAACGCCACCACCTTCTCCTCCCCGCAGACCAAGGTCCGGGTCACCGCGACCCGGCTGCCCGACGGCCGCGTCATGGTCGAGATCCACGACAAGGGCATCGGCCTCACCGCCGAGGACTTCGCGGACATCAACCACAAACTGGCCAACCCTCCGACCGTGGACGCCGCGGTGTCCCAGCGGATGGGCCTGTTCGTGGTCGGCCGGCTGGCCGACCGGCACGACATCCGCGTCCAGCTGCGCCCCTCGGGCGAGCAGGCGGGGACCACGTCGCTGGTCATGCTGCCGGACGCCATCACCCACGGTGGCGGTGGTGAGCCCGCTCCGGAGAACGACTTCACCGTCTCCTCGATCATGTCCGAGCAGCAACGCCCGCAGGCCTTCGCCTCGGCGTCGCAGCGCACCCCGGTGCGCACAGCGGCGGAGCTCGGCTTCGACGACTCCCGTTACGAGGCCCCTGCGGCGGACACCCCGCAGCTGGACCCGGTCAACCGGTCGCTGATGCGTGAGGAGCGCCGGGCCGCTCTGGGGGCACAGACGGACGGTGAGCATGCGCCGCTCCAGGACGGCGCCGGACAGCAGTACGCCCCGGACCAGCAGTTCGCGCAGGAGCAGTACGGCCAGGAGCAGTACACCCCTGCTCCGGAGCAGCAGTACGGTCAGGAGCAGCAGGAGTACCCGCAGGCGGGTTACGGGAGCGGCTACGACCCGTACGCCCCTGGGAACGGCTATCAGAACCCGCAGCCGAACAACTATGCGGAAGCCGCGTACCCCGCTCAGGACGGCTTCCAGGAGCAGTACACCGATCAGTTCGTTCCGCAGGACGGTCGCTCCCACCAGGGCGGCTGGGCAGATCAGGAGCCGTATCCGGGAGCCCTCGAGCCCCAGGCGCAGCCCGAAGCGGAATCCGTGCCGAGCGCTCCCGCCGAACCGCAGGAGCACGTAGGATTCGACCGCCCGGGGCCGACGCCGAATCCCGGTCACAACCTGACCGAGGCGGGTCTCCCGCGCCGGGGCGCGGGTCAGCAGCACTGGCAGCCCTCCGGCCGAGGAAACGATCAGCCTGCCGCTCCGGAGCAGCGACAGCGGCCTCAGCAGGAACAGCCGCAGGGGCAGCAGCGGACGGAGCAGGCCGACGGAGAAGGCCCCGACGACTGGCGTTCGGCGAACGACGAGCGCTGGGAGCGGGCCGAGAAGCTCCGGGAGCCGAAGGCGGGCGGGATCACCCCTTCCGGACTCCCCCGGCGGGTGCCCAAGGCCAACCTGGTCGAGGGTACGGCGGAGCAGACCCAGCAGGGCGGCCCACAGGTCTCCCGCGCCCCTGAGGACGTGCGGGGCAGGTTGAGCAACCTGCGCCGTGGTGTCCTGCGGGGACGTACCGCGGGGTCGGACACAAGTGATACCTACAACCAGGAGCGTTAGTGTGAGCCCGATGAGCCAGGCGGCGCAGAATCTGAACTGGTTGATCACCAACTTCGTGGACAACACCCCAGGGGTGTCGCACACGGTGGTGGTCTCCGCCGACGGACTCCTGCTGGCGATGTCCGAAGGTTTCCCACGGGACCGCGCCGATCAGCTGGCGGCTGTCGCCTCCGGCCTGACGTCGCTCACCGCGGGTGCCTCCCGGATCTTCGAAGGCGGCGCCGTGAATCAGACCGTTGTGGAGATGGAGCGAGGATTCCTCTTCATCATGTCCATCTCTGACGGATCTTCACTCGCTGTCCTCGCCCACCCCGATGCCGACATCGGCCTGGTTGGGTACGAAATGGCACTTCTCGTAGACCGTGCAGGAAGTGTTCTCACCCCGGATCTCCGCGCCGAACTCCAGGGAAGTCTTCTTAACTAATAGACAGACAGTGCGTTTCTCGTCACCGCGCCATAAGGTGCGGTGGCGCGGCACCACTGGGACGGCGACCGGCAGTCGGAGGAGGAAACGTGGCAGCACCCACAGGCGGACACCCCTATGAGGGCGGTCAGCGGGTTCCGGGTGAACAGGGTGACAACCGTTTCGACGCCCCCTCCGTGCCCGGCGGGCAAGGTCTGCAAGACCCTTATCAGCCGTATCAGCCGTACCACCAGGGCGCACAGGGCGGCGACTGGCAGCAACAGCCCCAGCAGCCCGGTCCCGGGTGGCCGCAGCAGCAGCCTCACTACCAGCAGCCGCAGCACGAGCCGCAGCAGCGGTACGAGGCACCGCCGTCGCGCATCCAGCCGGTCCAGCGGCAGGCCCCGGAGCCCGCCAAGCCCGCGGTGCACAATCCGCTGGTCCGTCCGTACGCCATGACCGGCGGCCGGACCCGGCCGCGTTACCAGCTCGCCATCGAGGCGCTGGTCAGCACCACGGCCGATCCGTCCAGGCTCCAGGGGCAGCTGCCCGAGCACCAGCGGATCTGCCGGCTCTGCGTCGAGATCAAGTCGGTGGCCGAGGTCTCCGCCCTTCTCTCGATCCCCCTCGGCGTTGCCCGGATCCTCGTCGCCGACCTGGCCGAGGCCGGACTCGTCGCTATCCATCAGCCCGGCGGCGACGAGACCGCCGGCCAGCCAGATGTGACACTGCTCGAAAGGGTGCTCAGTGGACTTCGCAAGCTCTAGCGGCGGAGCGGCCCGCTCCACTACCTCGGCGAAGATCGTGGTGGCAGGGGGCTTCGGCGTGGGTAAGACCACGTTTGTCGGTGCCGTCTCGGAGATCAATCCGCTGCGCACCGAAGCCGTGATGACGTCCGCCTCCGCGGGCATCGACGACCTGACCCACACCGGGGACAAGACCACCACCACGGTGGCCATGGACTTCGGACGCATCACCCTGGACCAGGACCTGATCCTCTACCTGTTCGGCACCCCCGGACAGGACCGCTTCTGGTTCATGTGGGACGACCTGGTCCGCGGCGCCATCGGCGCCGTCGTCCTCGTCGACACCCGCCGCCTCGCCGACTGCTTCCCCGCCGTCGACTACTTCGAGAACAGCGGCCTCCCCTTCGTCATCGCCCTCAACGGCTTCGACGGACACCAGCCCTACACCCCCGACGAAGTACGCGAAGCCCTCCAGATCGGCCCGGACACCCCGATCCTCACGACGGACGCCCGGCACCGCGCGGACGCCAAGAGCGCTCTGATCACGCTGGTCGAGCACGCCCTGATGGCCCGCCTGCGCTGATCCCTCAGCCGCACGGCGAAGGCCCCGTACTCCGGCGAAGGAGCTTGGGTTCAGGGGGTCGTTGCAACACCGCCTGGTTTTAGGTGGTGAGTAGATCACGCAGACGCTCGGCTGGGGTCTCCCAGCCGAGCGTCTTGC